>NZ_JBKEZV010000005.1:0-3511 GCF_053345265.1 Acinetobacter sp. M5A5_2a
CTCAGGCATTTCATCAGCTCTGGCAAGTGAAAGCACTGGTTGCCAGTATGAGTTTATGGATGCCTTTAGCACCTGCGTATGCTGCTATTGTGGCTGACAGTGCTGCAAATGCTGCGAATAGAGCAGTCATTGCTGCTGGTAAGAATGCAGCAGGTACAGTCGTTCCTGTCGTCAATATTCAAACTCCCAAAAATGGGATATCCCATAATATTTATAAACAGTTTGATGTACTGGCTGAAGGGGCAGTCCTGAATAACAGCCGCCAAGGGGCTACGACACAAACCGTAGGGAACGTTGCAGCCAACCCATTTTTAGCCACAGGTGAAGCGCGAGTTATTTTAAATGAAGTAAATTCATCAGCCGCTTCACGCTTTGAAGGAAACTTAGAAGTTGCAGGGCAAATGGCAGATGTGATTATTGCCAACCCGTCTGGTATTAGCATTAAAGGTGGTGGCTTTATTAATGCCAATAAGGCAATTTTTACTACGGGTAAACCTCAGTTAAATGCCGATGGCAGTATCAAACAGTTTACGGTTGACCAAGGTAAAATTACGGTTTCAGCGAACCCTAATACTAAATTTGGCTTGGGGGGAAATAATAACGATGCAAACTATGTAGACCTCTATGCCCGTGCACTAGAACTCAGTGCTGAACTACGTGCCAAAAATGATATTCAGGTCATTGCCGGAGCGAATAATGTCAGTGTAGATTTACAGGATGTTACGGCTAAAACAGGCACAGGAACCGCACCTACATTAGCGGTGGATGTTAAAGCGCTGGGTGGAATGTACGCCAACAACATCTATTTGATGGGAACTGAAAAAGGTTTGGGCGTGACTAACGCAGGGACTATTCAGGCGGTAAACAATCTGGTGATTACCAGTGCCGGAAAAATTGAGCACAGTGGCACAATTAGTTCGACCAGTAAAACCCAAGGTTTAGTGAGTGTACAAACAACGGGTACTGGTGCAGCTGCCGATATCAACTCATCAGGCAGTATTAATAGTAATAGCATGATAAATATCGACTCTGGCAATAACCTGAATGTAAATGCTAAAGAAATTATTATTAATAACGGTAGCTTGGCTTCTTCACCTTTAATCGTTAATGCCAAAGGCAATATTAATCTGGCGGCTGATACACGCATTATGGATGATTCACAAGGTGGGGATGTCTATATTGATGCAGCGAATATCAATCTTGCCGCTGGATCAGAACTCAAAAGTAACCGTGGTACAGCAACCATACAGGTACAAAAAGACTTGGTCGCAGCTAAAGGGGCAAAACTGATTGCTGCCCAAGATCTAAATGTATTGAGTAATGGTAAGTTATCACTTACTGAGAACCATATACAGGCATCATTAGGTTCAATCAATCTACAAGCAAATTCAGCTAATACTCAAAATCTGATTGATCTCCAAGGCGGAACGATTTATGCAGGTAAAGATCTCAATCTTTATAGTTCAGGAGATCTAAATCTAAAGAATCTTGGATTTTCACTTGAGAACACTGCAACACGTGTGAAGAACATTAAAGGCTACAGTGGACGTAATCTGGTCTGGAATAATGCTGACAAGGCGCTTCCGCTTATTACTGGCATGGTTCAGCTTGATGCAGCCAATAATTTAACCGTTACGGCAAAAGAAATTTCTAACAAAGACAGTATTCAACTACATGCCAATCAAATAGCACTAAATAGTGCACTGACTTCACAAAAGAATATTGATGTAAGTTCTGAAATTGCTGATCTTGTTTTAAGTCAGGTACTCAAGGCTCAAGGTGATATTAATCTAACCGCACTTGCTGGTGGAGTTACTGCAAATAGCTTAAAGGCTACATCTTCGGCTGGAAAGATTTCTATACTCGCGAATAAAAATATAAATTTAAACTCGACCCAGACAAGCAAGGCGATGCCTTCGGCTGATAAAGATGAACTAACGACTGATCAGTCTGTTATTAGTGGTTTAAAAGGCGTAACGCTTGGCTCGATTGGTGATGGCACCGTTAACTTGCAATCAGTACAAGTTAATGCGAGTCAGGGTGATATATTAGTTTCGAGTAATAATGGAATAAATCTAAAGGCTAATACAGATGTATTTGTTACTGGAAATAAGGGCCAATTTAAAACGATAAATAATGTTCTAAAAGGACAAACCGTTTCGATAGAAAATAGTAAATCCGATATTAAAATCCAAAATACAGATCTAGGCTCTACGGTTGGTAAACTTGCGATCAATAGTAGAGCAGGCATGAGCACAATTATCGATAGTGTATTAACGTCAAAAGGTAATACAGAACTCTATGCAAAAGATTTACTGACTTTACAGGGCGTGAATGCTACTTCAGACCAGCATTTGGCGATAAGCTCTGGTCGTACAGTTTATAGCAATGCCGAGTATACGCCAGCGACCAAATGGATTGCGGATAAAGTCACTAACTTAACATCTAAGGGTGTTACCTCTGTAACGGCTACAGGCAACCAAGTATTACAAAATACAAATTTAACGGGTGGGGCTGTTTTATTAGAGGCAGGCGGTTTTATTGCAGGTCAGACTGGATTGAACTTAAATGCGGTCGGAAGTGATTTACTCAAGAATGATACAAAGTTAAATAGTTTAAATGGTGACCTAACAATTCAAACCAATTCTAACTTAACCATTGATCCAAAAGTTTATAGTCTAAAGGCGGTAGGTGATATTGAACTCGTTTCTAAAACTGGCACTTTGACTTTAAAAGGCTATGGTGGAACAACCGGTAATGGATCAGAACAAGTTGTTAAGTTGGATACAGCAAATGGTGGAATCAATTTAGAAGGTGCTAAAGTTGATATTCAAGGTTCACAGTTAACAGCACAAAAAGATATTAAGATCGTTTCAAGTAAAGATGATGTGCTAGTTGATGGATTGAAAAATTCATTACAAAATTTGAAATCTAAAAAATATACTCAAATTTCAATTGATAATTTTAACAATATTAAAAATAATCTTGATAGCTTAATGAATTCGGTAGAATACCAAGATTATAAAAAAAAATTGAGTACAATAAATACCATACGGGGACATGCTCAAATGGCGGATTTCAGTGGAAACTACGCTCTTGCAATGGATCTGAGAAAAAAAGCTCTTGAAATTGAGAAAAATTTAAGCTCATATAATATATTGTTGGATACAATTAAATTAAATGAAAAAGAGTTAAAAGATACTGAAATATTAAAAAATCTATTTGATTCAAATGTAAGTGGTTCAGAACATATTGAAACTAATTTAATTTCAAAATCAGGAAATATAAATATTACCTCTGCTAAAGGTTTATCTATTAGTGGTGGAAATATTTCTGCTCAATCGGGTCAGGTTAATTTAGAAGCAAGTGGAGTTTTAGCTGAACAATATAAATCGACAATTAATGGTGGGGCTAATCAGCCACCAAAATCATTAAATGCAAGTATTATTATTGATGGTCATACAGATTTTTATGAGAAAGGTACTGAAAGTGAAGGAAATTATAGTTTCCG
>NZ_JBKEZV010000006.1:0-369679 GCF_053345265.1 Acinetobacter sp. M5A5_2a
ACTTCGAGTAATTTAAACCAATCAATCAATGATAATATTTCGATCAATCAATCAGTAAAAATCCACACAAGTTGTTCTTCATAATCTCTTAATGATCTTCTTACTGGTTCGTCACCAGCAAGCTAGGTCGGCTATATTACTCTTAATCTCTTAAAAGTCAACAGGTAATTTCGATATTTTTAAAACTTATTCTCAAAACCAACTCCTCATCAAATTCATCACTTAAAGTAATCAACTCAATTCCAAGTAACTGTTTTTCAACAAGTTCTTATCTACATCACCGCCGATGGATGTGCATTATAGAGGATTAAATCCTCTTGGCAACCCCTTTTTTAAATCAATACGATCGTCTGTTTGTTTTTTATCCTTTTTAGCATTTTATCTATATTATTTGATCAATTTTACATTGATAATAGGTTATCAATTTTGTATTAAAGCATATCTCCATCCAACTGCACATTAAGTATTAGCCTGGCTGGCGGTTAAGGAATTATATGAATTATTCTAATTTAATTTTACTAAGCGTGTTATCTGTAGGTGTTTGTACCTCTATATATGCTCAAGAAAACACGATAAGTGAATCTGCTAATGCTAGTTCATTAGAAGAAACGGGGCCGAATCACCCCCGTTCACAAATTATTAAAGATTTAAAAAATATTAAAGTTAAAGATTTAAAAATTAATGCAAATGCAGCACAACCAGATTTAGTTAAAGATCCTTTGCAGTCATTGAACCGTCCAATTTATTCTTTTAATGATATGTTGGACCGCAATTTCTTGCGCCCCGTTGCTGTTCAATATAAAGAAAAGACTCCAGAAGATGTACGTGGCTCTTATCGCCAGTTCCGTAAAAATCTTGGTGAACCATGGAATGCTGTTAATCAGCTTATTCAAGGTCGCCCAGGTCGTGCAGCAAAAACTTTAGGTCGATTTACGATTAATACCTTAACTACTCTTGGTTTGGCAGACCCAGCCAGCCGCTTAGGTTTACCGACTGAGGAAGAGAATTTTGGCGTAACTCTTGGTTACTATGGTGTGCCTTCTGGTCCATTCCTTATGTTACCTTTCTTTGGGCCAAGTACTTTGCGTGATGGTTTTGGTTTGGCAGTAGACGCCCAAGCTCGTCCACAAAAATATGTTATGGATGATCAAGAGGGTCTTTATTGGTCAAGCAATCTATTACAAGCTGTTGATACTCGTGCTCAATATCTGGACTTGGATCAAACCTTACAGGGTGATCAATACGCTATGATTCGAGACTTATACCTCCAACGTAAAGCATTCCAGATTGCAGAGAAAAAAGGCGACTCAGCTGATGTGTCTTTCATTGATGATGACTCAGAAGATACACCAGATGAGAATCAAAACCCTTAAAATATGAAATCGAGGTATTGCTTGGATTGAGAGTTCGGCAATACCTTGATTTTGATGATACATACTCTATGATGAATAAAGTGATCATATAAAAGGACTACCATATCTTCTATGTATTTTATTAAACCGACACGCTCTATCCCTTATTTAGAGCAAGCCTTGGATAAACTACCAGGCTTACAAGTCATTAACATAGATGATTTAGACTTATATGATCCAACCATCATTGCAATTGCAGATGTACAAGATTTCTTAACTTATAAGTGGAATTTACCGACTATTGTAATTGCTTTTGAAAATGAAGGTAGCGCTTTAGCTCATGCATGGGAAGCAGGTGCTCTTGCAGGTTGGGTATGGAATCAACTACCTAACGATTTAAACAAAGCCTTATCAAGAATTGATGCTCAATATAAACGTAATCAAGATAGCCGTGACTTACCTTCGGCTGCTGAATTGCAAAAACGCTTACTACCAAACCCAATCGATTTATTAAATTATGAAGTCGAAACTTTCTTTCAGCCTTCGGCTTATCTTTCCGGTGATTGGTATGACTATTGGAAATTAAACGATAAAGAAGTTTTATTTTATCTTGCAGATGTTTCAGGTCATGGTGTAACGAGTAGTTTGCTAACATCATGGATGGCAGCTTTCCATGGTCGATCTAAAACCCCAAGACAATTAATTAAAAAATTAAACGGGATGTTGGTTCAAGAAAATATTGAAAAGCACATTACGATTGTTGTGGGTATTTTAAATCTTGAAACGCACACTCTTCGTTGGTCAAGCGCTGGGCACTACCCTCCTCCAATTATCTTCGAACCTAACCAACCACCTAAAATTCTAACAACAAGCAGTTTTCCGCTAGGTTTAACGGATGAGTTGGAAGTTGAAGAGCATATTTGTACACTAAATCGCCATGCGCGCTTCATTGTTTGCTCTGATGGAGCCCTCGAACCCTTTGATGGTGGTTTGAATGATCAGTTCCAACAATTGGTCCATCATTTGCAAAATCAATCATTTCAAGCACCCGATCATGTGGCCGATGATATTGCCATCTTCAGTCTTTGTCGAATGAATTAATTTACGAATCAATTAATTACATAATATACGACCTAAGGACTCTTGAGTCTGAGATGGCACTATGTGATAATTTTTCTATCCTTCTCTGAAAATGGCATTTATATGTCAACAGGTCATGTTGAATATGCAAGCTTAAATGGAACGCATATTTTCAAACTTATTGGTGAAGTGCGAGCCCATTCTTGTATAAGTCTAGACAAACTTTTAAACAGAATTGAACAGCAAGAGAATGTTGTTGGTGCAATCGTTGATTTAACCCAAACAACATTTATTGATAGTACTGTATTAGGTATCTTAGCTAAGCTAGGTTTAAAGCTGAAACAGACTCATCATATTCAAGCTGTGATGCTATCTACCAATCCAGATATCACAACCTTAGCCAACAGTATGGGGCTAGGGCAGGTTTTTGTCATTTTGAATTATTGTGGTGATCCTAATGTTTGTACGTTAACGTTAACAGATGAACAAATCACTCATAATGCAATGCTAAGAACTGTTCTGGATGCACATAAGACATTGATGAAACTCAATGCAAACAATCAGAATATGTTTGAGCCACTTGTGAAGCAGTTACAGAAAGAACAAGATACGCTTGAACAGGTATCGGATAAGCAAAATGCCTGATTTTCACGATTAAGCCGGATTAGTATATGACTCTTGTTTCTGTTGCTCAAATGAACTCTCAAGATGATATTGAAAATAATTTTCAAGTCATCGAGCCTTTGATTCAACAAAGCAAGGCGCAAAATGCTAGCCTGATTGTTTTCCCTGAAAACTTTGTATGTTTTGCTGCTGGAAAACAACGTGAAACTGCTGAGCAATTTGAATCTATTCAACAAAGGCTTGAGCAACTAGCACATCAATATCAAATCTGGATTGTGGCTGGAACCTTGCCATGTCCATTCCGTCCAGATGGATCTACGATTCAAGATGGTCGCGTCCGAACCGTTAGCCTCTGTATCAGCCCTGAGCGTACAGAAGCACGTTATGACAAGATCCATTTATTTGATGTACAAGTTGGTGATGCGGTCGGTGGTTATCAAGAGTCTCGTTTCTTTGAACCTGGAACAGACGTAGTAGTCACATCTACCCCTTTTGGCAATATTGGCTTAATGGTATGTTATGACTTACGTTTTCCAGAGCTTGCTCTAACGCTAAGACAACGAGGCGCTCATCTTCTTACTGCTCCTGCTGCATTTACCTACACAACTGGGCAAATGCATTGGCAACTTCTGCTACAGGCTCGGGCAATGGATAGCCAATGTTATGTTTTAGGTGCAGCACAACAGGGCTGGCATGGTGAAAAACGACAAACCTGGGGACACTCGGGGGCAACAGATAGTCGTGGTCAAATTTTAAGTATGATTGGATATGAAGGGAATGGTTTAATCACTGTACCTTTTGATTTAACAGCACAAGATCTCGCCCGCTCTTCAATGCCTCTAATGACACACCGTAAATTGATTCACTATTAAAAGTTTAATTATTCATGTGGAAATACTTATTTAGCTTTTTTTGCTTGGGGGCAAATATTCATTGTTATGCAGAGTTTGGTACAACGAATCATTTCGTTTCACCAACCGCACAACTCAAATCAGATATTCTTCCCTCTACTCCTAAAGATATTCCTTTACCTGCATTTGGCCAAAGAATAATTGGATGGGGAACGGGCGCAGAAGGCGCAAGACAACGTTTAGAAAATATTCAACCAGCAGATGTTTCTATGATTAAAAAACAAGGAACAACACTTGAAATGATTACTGCTTGGCAAGACTTTTATGAACAAGAGCAACAACGTAGTGTAAATAATCCTACCGCTAAATATCGTGCGCGTTTAATGAAAAAAATTGCAGATCTGTGGTAGACAATTTTATCTAAAAAATTTTTATCTTATGGAATAATTGATTTAATTATTCCATTTTTTCTGTCCCTTAATTTACTTTATTCATAACCTATTCTTATGAACATTTAAGAAACTGAATAGAACGCGATATACTACAAAAGCAATATTAGTTTCTTTGAGGAATATATGGACCAAGACTGTAAAAACTTAAAGCTTGAGAATCAACTATGTTTCCTCGTCTATTCAACAAATTTAGCTCTTAATCAGCTCTACCGAAAGCTCCTAGCGCCTTTGGGTATTACTTATCCTCAATATTTAGTGATGTTAGTTTTATGGGAACAGGATGAAGTTACTGTTTCAGAAATTGGTGCCAAGCTTTTTTTAGAATCATCAACTCTCACCCCTATTCTGAAAAAATTAGAAGTCCTACATTTTCTTCACCGCACTCGCTCAACGCAAGATGAACGCCAAGTTATTATTACGCTAAGTGACGAAGGAAAAAAGTTAAAAGATCAAGCAATGAATATTCCAGCCGAAGTATTAGATGCAAGTTCATGTGATATGACAACGCTACTGGACCTAAAAGATCAACTTACTAAACTCCGTACAAACCTAGTCAAATAAACAGCATTTTTTTCAAAAAATATACTTGCCAAAACAACTAAGTCGTGTACGATATATTTGTATTCAATTTATTTTAGGAATAAAAACGATGTCATTAGAAAAAGTTGTTTATCGCGCAAAAGCTAAAGCGACCGGTGGTCGTGATGGCCGTGCAACTTCATCAGACGGTGTATTAGATGTACAACTTGGCGTACCTAAAGAAATGGGTGGCGCTGGTGGTGCTGTAACAAATCCTGAGCAATTATTTGCAGCTGGTTATTCAGCATGCTTTTTAGGCGCTTTAAAATTTGTTGCAAACCGCGATAAATTTAATATTAGTAAAGATGCTTATGTAGAAGGCGAAGTAGGTATTGGCCCAATTCCTACAGGTTTCGGCATTGAAGTGACTTTAAATGTTCACTTGGTTGGCATGGATCGTGAAGAAGCTGAAAAGTTAGTTGCAGCCGCTCATATTGTTTGCCCTTATTCAAATGCAACTCGCAATAATATTGATGTGAACTTTAATATTGTGACTGAGTAATTTTTCAAGTTTAAAAAAAAGCCCGAATCTTATCGGGCTTTTTTATTGTACATTAGAAATTATACTTCACTTGCTTCATTGGTTACCCGAAGCACTTCTTCAAGTGTAGTTTTACCTGTAAGTACTTTGCGTAAACCATCATCACGAATAGAGCCCGAATACTGACGAGCATGATTTTCTAATTCATATTCAGCCGCATTTCCGTGAATCTGACGGCGCATAGAATCATCAACAGGCACAATTTCATAAATAGCCGTACGCCCATTAAAACCTAAATGTGAACAATGATCACACCCTTGAGCCTGTGGTAACTTCAACATAGACTCACTATGAATATGCTGAAATACCTGTCTTTCGAAAGTATCTGCTTCACGCCATGTCATACAATGTTGACATAAAGTACGAACCAAACGTTGAGCAATCACTCCAATTAAAGAGCTCGATAATAAGAATGGTTCAATCCCCATATCTTTAAGTCGAGTGACCGCGCCAATAGCTGTATTGGTGTGTAGTGTCGATAAAACCAAATGACCTGTTAATGATGCCTGTACTGCAATTTCAGCAGTTTCTAAATCACGAATCTCACCAACCATGACTACATCTGGATCTTGACGCAACATTGCTTTTAAAGCACGAGCGAATGTCATATCCACTTTGGTATTAACTTGTGTCTGCCCAATACCTTCAAGTTGATATTCAATCGGATCTTCGGCAGTCAAAATGTTACGCGTATTGTCGTTTAGATCCGATAAGGCTGCATACAAGGTCGTCGTTTTCCCCGAGCCTGTAGGACCTGTTACTAAAATAATGCCATGGGGACGATGTACAAGTTGAGTTAAACGCTCATAGTCATTTGCCATCAGACCCAAATGGATCATATTAAGACGACCAGCTTGTTTATCAAGCAAACGCATTACAACCCTTTCACCATGTGATGAAGGTAAAGTCGAAACACGTACATCTACTTCTCGTCCCGCAAGACGTAAAGAAATACGCCCATCTTGTGGTACACGTTTTTCCGCAATATCGAGTTTTGCCATGACTTTAATACGTGAAACCAGCAAAGGTGCCAACTCACGGCGTGGCTGTACAATTTCACGTAATTGACCATCTACACGTAATCGTACAGATAATTTCTTTTCAAAAGCTTCAATATGAATATCAGAAGCTCCTACCCGTATTGCTTCTGAAAGTAGCGCATTAATAAGACGAACAATTGGGGCATCATCTTCTTGATCCATCAGATCTTCTGTTTCTGGAACCTGATCAGCCAAGCTTAATAAATCAGGGTGGTCTTCTAAACCTGCCGCAACTTGTTGTGATTCCCCTGTATCACCTGCATAGCTCGTACTTAAAAGTGTATTAAATTCTTGTTCAGTACATAATTGGTAGTGAGCTGGCTTACCTAGAATTCGTCTTGCTTCCTGCAATGCAATTTTTTCAGTGTTTTGACGTCTAATAATAAATACTTGATCACCGTCATAACGAAATAAAACACCATGACGCTTGGCAAAACTATATGGAACTTGTATTTGTTTCAATATTTGCATCACAATTTATAATGATGAGTAAGATGATTTTGAGTGTACTCTAAGCAGATTACAGCGTGAAGTCTGTTTAACAACTCGGTAGAGGAATTTTACGTCTTGTTTGAAAATAATGAATATCAGCCTCGTCCCCAGAATTCTTTAAAATGGTGGGGAGAACAGCACTTTGAAATTAATCAGGCTAAAGCATGGCAATTCGGTTCAATGCTTTTTCGTCTAACGCGCGGCATAAAAGAATGGCGTATCGAATATTATCGCCCATCTCTTCAAGACGATAATGAGCAAGATTGGCACCCAATCGCAGATCCGAATTTTGCCTTTCCGCATACTGTTCAAGTAGAACGCTACATGTTCCGGAAAACTAATCCAGAATTTCTACTGATGCCACGTCTGGCAGATCGTTCCGTAGTAATTAAACCCGTTGACCCTATCTACATTCCAGCGGGACAACGCGGAACTCTTTATATTAGTACACCGCTATGGATTGCCGGTTTAGTTGAAAGTCAGCATGAGCCTTTATTTGAAATTCCTCTAATTCAGCCCAAAGATACATGGTTTGGTCCAAATGCCCAGCAAGGCGAAATCTGTTATGCCACTTCCGTAGATGGGCGTACCGATTTGAACCTGTTAACCCCCCGTGCGTTTCGTGCTGTTACTCCAATTGATTTTCATAATACCAGTAATCATCAATTGCGTTTTGACCGCATGAATGTACCTGTTACCGCTCTGCCTCTTTTTTACAGTGAAAGTACTGGGCGTTTATGGACTTCTCAAATTAAAGTTTTCTATGAAGGCTCTGATCGTCCCGCACGCATTCGTATTGAAAACCGCACTCCACCACTTGCGGGTGAAGTGACCTATGTTCATCCACCACGTTCACCTGGTGGAGCATTATTCAATATGTTTGATTCATTCTTTTAAGAGGTTTATATGGCTGATACAAGTATTCCTAAGGATATCGCTGATAGCCTCACCAGTATATTTACCAATATCAATACCGAGCGGATTAGTGAAATTTTAGTCGGTGTTGTACTGTGTTTTATTGGCTTTGTTCTTGCCCGTATTATTTCAAATACATTTATTAGAACCATTGGCTCACGTTTTAATGCTCATCAACGCCTTGTGTGGCGGCGCGGTATTTTTTATTTTATTTTTTTACTCTTCATTATGACGAGTTTAAAAGAAGCTGGTTTTAAACTCAGTGTATTCCTTGGCGCGGCAGGGATTCTAACCGTAGCACTTGGTTTCGCATCGCAAACGTCTGCCAGTAACTTGATTAGTGGTTTATTTTTGATTGGTGAAGGTTCATTTGAAGTCGGTGATACGATCCAGATTACCCTCATTCGTGGAAATACAATTGAAGGTGAAGTGATCTCGATTGATTTGCTTTCGGTTAAGCTGCTTACATTAGACAATGTCTATATTCGTTTACCAAACGAACAGCTTATTCGTGCCCCTGTACACAACTTATCTAAATACCCAATTCGACGTATTCCAATTACACTTGCAATTAACTTCCATGAAGACATCATTAAAGTTCGTGAGGTTCTACTTAATGTAGCAGCTCATTATCCACTTGTGTTAGATGATCCCAAACCCGCTGTTACAGTTACTGCATTCAGAGAGTCATCTATTGAGCTTTTATTCACGATGTGGTGTCGACAAGAAAACTCTTTAAAAGTACGGGATGAAATGCAAGAAAGAATTCGAAATGGATTTTTAGATAACCGAATTGAAATTCCTGTTCCTAAAATGGGATTGATTGATCGACCATCTACTGTTTTTGCTGAAGATGATATCGATCAATACACTAATCAAAATGAGTTAAAACGAGAGCCTAAAGCTTAGGCTCTTCATTTTTCTGTACAGCGGATGACGGTGGTAATGGTGCAATATAAGCAATAATTAGCATTACGCCACCTGCTCCAATAAATGAAATGACCCGAGTTAAAGTCGCACTTTGCGATAGATCAAGTAAAATTAGTTTTAATACGACAATTCCTAAAAGCGCAGCACCCACAAACCACAATTGACGAATCATTTTTCGACTTGAGAATGTGGTTAAAATGAACGCTAATACGACCCAAAGTAATGTCAAACTTAACTGTACTACGCCATTTGTCCAAATTGCAGCGCTCCATAGTGGCGTCGCCCAGTAATGGTGCAAACCTCTGACCACCACACTACTGAATACTAATAATCCCACTAGAATTGTTGTAATTTTAAAAGTCCACTCAAGCGATTTATCTTGATCAAAAGCATGTTGATAGATAATAAAGAGAAGACCTGCAAATACTGCAATTGAAAGGAAATCAGTTAAGTTAAACAAAGGAACAAAATAAAGGTACTCGGCAGAATGGATGTCGACACTCACCACAAGCAACCAAAGTAAACTTAAACACCATACCGGAATTTGATGTAACAAAGCAGTTTTATGGGACTTATACGCCCAGAGTGAATAAACTACGGGTACAAAAGCCAAAGCAACTATTGGCATTTGTGGAAAGATCGCCAACCCCACCGTTGCTAATGCTAAGCAACTTAAACCAGCCCAGACCTTTAAATATCCAGACTGACCTGACTGCGGTTGAGCCATAATAAATAAGACATTAAGAGCAATTGCAGCAACAAGGAAAGTGCCCTGTTGCAATATACTCGACCATTTAAACATGGTGAATACTTGGCTGGAAAAGACCTCACCCAGAATTAACAATAATAACAGGCTAACTAAAATTAACTGCAAACTTTGCCATTGCACACGCAATTTATAGTGCACAACTAAACTAAATATTGATAACAATAGTATCGCAATCATCAAGTACGGACTCAAACCATGATGGTGCCATGCCATTATTTCTACACCTGCTACAGCACCTGCATACATCCCTAAACACAAGAAAATACCGCTAAACATACTGGCACTAAAATAGTGTTGCTCTTTGCTGTTGTACTGCAACAAATAGAAGGCTGAAATAAATTGAGCAATTGCATAAATGCTTGTGCTTAGAGTCGGGAACTCTGCATTCGCCCAAATCTGATAAAACAGTGCAAGAGAGCTGAGTAAGACTAAAACTACACCAATATATCGGCTTAAACGGTAGCGCTCAGTTACTCCCCATACAATGAGGGCCGTACCTTGAGCAACCCAACCAATTGCAGTCCAATGCGCCCCTTTCGCAAGTGGAAATATTAAAGCAAAGAATGCAACAGCAAGAATGAAAAAGCTTTTTGCTAGTACTGAAAGTTGAGGATGACTCTTTTTGATCCAGAAAGTTAATACTGCATAGGTACCCGCTAATACTGCAGCACCAATCGTCAACGCTTGTGTAGACTCATGAACTAAATAGGCATGTAATGTAAAACCTAATACTGGAACACTAAAAATAAGACCAACATCCAACAAAGGGGGTAAACGAATGCCTTCTTGTTGTTCACGTGCTGAAACTCGAGATATATTTTGGCTATAACGAACACTAAGCCAAATAAACAGGGCTATATGTAGCCATAAAATCCAGTCTAATGTGTCAAATTTTGCTGGTTCTGCATAAAATGCGATTGCCGTACCACCAATAAACATCGTGGCAAAGAAAGCGATTTGATTTAAGATTTTCCAAGGTTGAATAAAATTAACGGCGGCAACCGCAAGATTAATAACCAAATAGTAGCTGAATAAGAAAACCACATCAGGGTGATATTGCGGAATCACCAATGGGGCAGCATAAGCCATGCCGAGTGCTAAAATAGCTAAATAAATCGCCTGTTGCTTTAAACTTAAAAATACAGTGATTGCTAATAAAATCGTAAACAGAATACTTGCTGTAGTTAGATTGGCAATCACACCAAAATGATGCGAGAACACAAGTGTTAGGAACACAACTGCCAGTCCGACACCTTGCAATGCCACAGCAAAAAGCTGATTTTTCTTTTGTAAGGTATATCCAAATGCAGTTAATACACCTCCAGCAACAGCAATAAACCCAAGTTTTATGCCTAAACTCAGCTGCCAGTGTTCACTTGCAAAACGCAGTAATAACACTACCCCAACCATAAGCACAGCAACAGCAACTCTTAAAATTGGATTACCATGTACCATCCAATCAATTGCTGGTTGCCACCATGCAGTTTGTACCTGAGTTGGATATTCTTCTTGATTTAAAGGTGCTGTTTCAGCTGGGACTAACACGTCTGTATTATGGAAGTTAGCTTGCTCTAATACGGGAGTTATAGCTTCTGTCTTTACAACTTCATTTACATGAACAGTTTGTTTTGCCGACTCGAGATACAACAGTCGAGTATGAAATACACTAATCGTTTGAATCAAACATAGTAATAAAACCAGTAATGCACCGCCAGCAATCCACATCCAGTGATTCATATAAGCAACTAATGCAACCAAGGCAGCCGTATAAATCACTGTTGTTTGCATACGAATAGAATAAAGAGGAGTTGCTTGATGAGAAAACTGTTGTTCTAAATGTGTCAGACGCTGATGCAGATTCGACAATAACTGAACCAGTATTACGATAAATGCAATAGATAAAACAACAACGGCACTATGAAATTTAAAACCAATTGACATGGCTAAAAACAAAGTCAAAGCGATCAAAACAATGATCATTCCCTGTTTGTCTTTTTTATACATGGGCTTAGCAATATGACACCTTCATTACATGTCATCTTACTTTAAGCAAATACAAGCGTATATTTATACATACAAAATACTGCAAAAATCATAAATCTGCATTCATATCCGTTTTCACGTAAAATACCCGTAATTCAGATTAAGGAATTGTTCAATGCCACCATTTGTCTTGGTTGATGGGTCCTATTTTTTATTTCGTGCATATCATGCATTACCACCATTGACGACCTCTACAGGGTTACATACCAATGCAATACGTGGAGCAATTTCTGCGATTCAAAAATTGATGCGTCGTATGCAACCTACGCATATGGCTGTAATTTTTGATACCCCCGAACCAACCTTCCGTCATAAGCTTTCACCGATCTATAAAGGTGACCGCCCGAGCATGCCCGAAGAGTTGTCTCAACAAATTCCATATTTACATGCATTGATTAAAGCTCAAGGTATTCCTTTATATAGTCTCCCTGGCGCGGAAGCAGATGACATTATCGGTACACTTGCTAAACGTGCCGTACTCGAAGGACACCATGTTCTTATCTCGACTGGAGATAAAGACATGGCTCAATTAGTTAATGATCATGTAAAGTTAGAAGATAGCTTTAAAGATCGCGTAATGGACACCGACGGTGTTTTTGAAAAATTTGGAGTTTGGCCAAATCAGATTATCGACTATTTGACTCTAATGGGCGATGCATCTGACGGAATTATGGGTGTACCGGGTGTAGGAGCAAAGACAGCAGCCAAATTACTAACTGAATATGGCACGTTGGACAATATCATTGCCAATGCAGACCAACTTAAAGGCAAGATTAGCCAGAATATCAAAGATAATTTAGACAATATTAAGCTTGATCATCAGTTAGCAAGCATTGTGTGCGATCTTCCTTTAGAACTCGATTGGCATGAATTAAAGCTTATCGACCCAAATGTTGATGCTTTGCGCAACCTATATACTGAGCTTGAATTTAGAAATCAGTTACAGTCGCTTGATCATCCAAATAATCCGAACAGCTCTAGTTATAAACAACAAGTTTCACAGGTCGTAGTTCAAGATGAAGTTAAACCGGCTGATTCTATAGAAACTGAAGATCAGTCAAGCTTAACCAGTCAAGATGATCAACTTGGAACCGCCAATTACCACACTGTTTTAACTCAAGAAGCATGGGATCAACTCTGGCAACGCATGCAAAATGCCGATCATTTTGCCATTGATACAGAAACTACAAGCCTTGATTACCGCATTGCCGAGATGGTTGGTTTTTCAATCGCCTTTGATGCACAAGACGCTTACTATGTTCCTTTGGCACATAACTATGAAAATGCTCCACAGCAACTGAATCGTGAACAAATTCTGGCTCAAATTAAGCCTGTATTAGAAAATGAAGCAGTTAAAAAAATTGGCCATCATCTTAAATATGATGCACACATTTTTGCAAACCACGGCATTGAGCTAAAAGGCTGGTATTTCGATACCATGTTGGCATCTTACGTATTGAATGCGGCAGCGACTCGTCATGGAATGGATGATGTTGCTCGTGTCTACTTAAGTCACTTAACAACAACTTTTGAGCAAATTGCCGGCAAAGGTGCAAAGCAGAAAACATTTAATCAAATTGAGATTGAAGTCGCTGCCCACTATGCAGCAGAAGATGCGCATGTCACCTATCGTTTGTATGAAGTACTTTCAAATAAACTTAAGCCATTCCCTGAGCTAGAAAATATTTTATATAACATCGAAATGCCAGTTGCCCGAATTTTATCAGGCATGGAAGAAAATGGCATTCGTTTAGATCATGCATTCCTAGATAACTTAAGTGTTGAATTTGCAAAAACGATGGAAGGGCTTGAAAATCAAGCCATGGAAATTGCAGATGAAACTTTTAATATTGCTTCACCTAAACAAGTAGGCGAAATACTATTTGATAAATTAGGAATCAAAGGTGGTAAAAAAACCGCAACTGGGCAATACAGTACAAGCGAAAGTGTTTTAGAAAAAATTGAGCATCCTTTAGCAGAAATTATTTTAGAACATCGCGGATTGGCAAAGCTAAAGAGTACTTATACTGACCGTTTGGTTGAGCAGTCTCATAATGATACGCATCGTGTACATACGAGCTATCATCAAGCTTTAACAGCAACAGGCCGCCTCTCCTCTTCTGACCCTAACTTACAGAATATTCCAATTCGTAGACAAATTGGTCGTCAGATTCGTAAAGCATTCATTGCACCAGAAGGCCGAGTTCTATTGGCTGCCGATTACTCGCAAATTGAACTACGTTTAATGGCACATTTTTCTCAAGATGATGCTTTAGTACATGCATTCCAGCATGGACAAGACGTTCACCGCCGTACTGCAGCAGAAGTATTGGGTATTGCAATTGAAGATGTGACTAATGATCAACGTCGCCAAGCTAAGGCAGTAAACTTTGGTCTACTGTATGGTATGTCTGAGTTTGGTTTGATTCGTCAGTTAGGTTTCACACGTCAAGAGTCGCAGAACTATATCAAACAGTACTTCCAACGCTATCCTGGCATTTATGAATATATGCAACGCACACGTCAAGTTGCATCAGAGCAAGGATTTGTTGAAACTATTTTAGGCCGTCGTCTTTATACGCCAGATATTGATGCACGAAATGTGATGGTGCGTAAGGCTGCCGAACGTGCTGCGATCAATGCACCGTTACAAGGCAGTGCGGCTGATATTATTAAAATTGCGATGATTGAAGTTGATAAAATCTTGCCAAAAGATCAAGCCAAGTTACTACTTCAAGTACACGATGAATTAGTTTTTGAAGCCGATCAAAACATTGCTGAAGAACTTTCCAAACAAATCGCAAAAGTCATGGAATCAGTTGTAGAAATTTCTGTGCCTTTAGTGGTTGAGGTAGGACAAGGTCTAAACTGGGATGATGCTCATTAATTAACAGAAATAAAAAAAAGGGCTGTGAAATACAGCCCTTTTTTATTGAGTCAGCTTAAAGTCCTGTTAATAGAACTTTCGCTACTTCATTCATTAAAATTTCGGCAATATAGAGTGCCAAAAATGCCAAAATTGGAGATAAGTCAATCATTCCCATATTAGGCAATAAACGGCGGAATGGTGCGAGTAATGGTTCAGCTAAATCTTGAATCACCTCAATATAAGGTGAACGCGATTGAGTAAACATGACCACCCAACTCAAAATGATTGTTGCGAAAATTAAATAACGGCAGAAACGAATCAAGTCCTGAATCATAGTTACAAATGTCAGAATCAGTAAATGAATCGGACTATTTGGCATAGAGCCAGAAAGATACATCACACCGAAAATTTTCAGTAAATACAACGTAATTAAAAGAACCAACGCAGCCAAATTAAATCGGCCTTTTGCGACCGTCGGAAAAATTCGGCCAAAAATATCAACAATTTTAGTCGCTTTTACGGTCGATAAAACCACAGGATTATAAGGACTTACTGCCGCTAATTGCATTAAAAAACGGAAAAAGACCAATAAAATCGCGACATTAATTAAAATTCCAAAAATTAGCGCAGAATTTGCACCCATAGTTGTCTTATCCTATTTAAGCTATTTCGCACTGTCACTCAATTCTTGAGCCAATTCTTGGCTACGCTTCTGTGCAGCAGCCAATGCAGATTGAATATTTTGGGAGATTTGTGCACGGTCAAAAACTTCAAGTGCAGCTTGTGTTGTACCATTTGGCGATGTCACATTCTTACGAAGTTCAGATGGAGTATTTGAACTGGTAATTGCCATTTGAGCTGCACCTAACGCCGTTTGAAGAGTCAAAGCGGTTGCAACTTTTTCATCTAGTCCTAAATTTTTACCCGCACGGATCATACTTTCCATGAGATAGAAAAAATATGCAGGACCTGAGCCAGAAACTGCTGTTACCGCATCAATTTGAGCTTCGGAGTTTACCCAAATTGTTAAGCCTGTGGCTGCTAAAATCTGACTTGTTAATTCACGATCCGAAGTACCCACTACATCATTTGCATAGATACCATGAGCGCCAGTTTGAACCAGAGCTGGTGTATTTGGCATAACTCGCACAATTCGATCGCTATCAATTAAATTTGATATCGTTTGGATTTCAGCACCAGCAATAATTGAAATGACCAATTTATCTGATAACAGACCTTTTAAGGGACGTAAAACAGTCGCCAAAACTTGAGGCTTTACCGCCAATACGACAACATCAGCATTTTGAATTGCAGCCACGTTATCTTGTGTTACGTGGACTTCTTTCTCTTGTAATAATTGACGGATCTGTTCAACAGGATCTGAAACTGTAATACGTGTCGGTGGTAAACCTCTTGAAACCAGCCCGCCAATTAAAGCTTGGGCCATATTACCGCCACCAATAAAACAGATATTACAATTTACTGCACTTGCCATAACCATATTCGCCATTTACCAGATTACAAGAATGAGAAATTAAATCTGGTTGCCATCCTCCTTGCTCACAATACGGAGACTGAGCCAACCAAAATCCTTTCGGTGTAAAAACCCCAAGCATAACATTATCTATGACTAATATTTGAATTGTATGACGAAGCCAAGGCAAAATATGTGCTTCTTGAATTGCTTTTTTTAATGGCCATTGGCCAATACGACCATATAAATGGACTTTTTCCCCACCTTGACGTCGAATTATTGTCAATTTTTCATTTAATAAAGATGAAGCCAAACCGATTTTTTTTTGTTTAATCTGAAAATTTCCTGAAGCGTAATGCACTATTTCTCCCATTTGGAAATGATGCTCCGATTCAGCTTCAACTGGACTTAATGTTTCAGCAAGAAAAGCCTGCTTACTCAATCTATAAAGATGATTTTGATAACGGACATAGTAAAACTGATTCCAGTGTAATGCTGCTTGTGCGTCAGACTTTGAATCAATCACTTCATTTTTTAAACGCTCGACCATTTCAAATGCAGGTCGATATTGCCCATCACCTTTCATCCAAACTGAAAGCAACTGGCGCTGACGGGCAGCCGATAAACCCAACAATTTAGTTAAGTCTAAACACTCAGCGGTGCCACAATGCTTTAAATCGACTATCAATACTTCTTCTAAAATTTCAGAAGCATCTTGCATCAAATAACTGGTTCGACTAAGTGCTTGCTGCATTTTAGGAAAGCGGTTTTGTAAGAAAGGCCAAAGTTCCTCACGTGACCACGCCCTATCATAATGAATATCGTAATTTGTAGGGTCATTTACATACTCAATTTCAAGTTGAGTAGTCCAATCGGTAATTTGCTCACGAGTTAAATCTAAAAAAGGACGCCAAATTGTCATGTCTGCACGATAATCAATAGATTGCATGGCAGCCAATCCATCAACACCTGCACCCGATAACAACCTCAACATTACTGTTTCAGCCTGATCTTGCTGATGATGAGCAAGCACTAAAATCTCGTTGGCTTGTAAATGCTGTCGATAAGCTTGATAACGTGCCTGACGTGCTTGAGCTTCCAAATTACCGTCGGTAACTTGAACTTTTTGAATAATATAAGGAATATCTAAGCGAGTAGCTTGTTTAGCAACGAGTTTCCCCCATTCTGCACTTTGTGATTGCAGTTGATGATCGATATAAATCGCTCGGATCTTTTGAGGAGAAATTTGAGACATCAAATGGAGTAGCAGCATTGAATCCATGCCGCCACTACATCCAATAAGAAAAGAACTATTTTCTGAAAACAGTTGAGCCTGCTTTAAGACATTATGCCTAAATTTGCGCTGCCAAACTTCATTAAACGTTGATAACGTGCTTCGCATCGTTCATTTGCATCCAGTGGTAGCAATTCATCCAAAGCTTGCTTCAAAACTACTTTTAGGTTTTGCATGACTTGCTCAGGGTCTAAATGTGCCCCTTCGCCTTCATCTACTACATATTCAACAATACCTAGAGATTGTAATTTGTCTGCTGTCAAACCTAAAGCTTCACTCGCTTGAGCCGCTTTTTCAGCAGTTTTCCATAAAATAGATGCGCAGCCTTCTGGTGAAATCACAGAATAGATACTGTGCGACAACATAATTACTCTGTCAGCCACACCAATACCTAAAGCACCACCAGAACCCCCTTCACCCAGTACTGTTGCAACAACAGGAACTTTCAAACGTGAAAGTTGAGCAAGGCTAGTTGCAATTGCTTCGGCTTGTCCACGCTCTTCAGCACCAACACCCGGGTAAGCACCCATAGTATCAATAAACGTGAAAACCGGAAGATTAAAACGCTCAGCCATATCTAATAGGCGTTGAGATTTACGGTAACCTTCAGGATTAGCCATACCGAAGTTATGCTTTAATTTTTCACGGGTACTACGACCACGGTGTTGTCCAATGACCATCACAGGTTGACCGTCAAAACGAGCAAGACCACCTACCATCGCACCATCGTCACCAAACAAACGATCACCATGCAAGGCGTCAAACTCTGTAAAGATTTCACCGACATAATCTAGAAACTGCGGACGTTCAGGATGACGTGCAATTTGAACCGTTGTCCAAGCTTTGGACTGAGTAGATTTTTTCATAGGTCGAATATTATCCCTTTAATCGATAAATTTTTCCGACTGAATATTCAATTCAATGTCCCAATGCTTAAACTGCTCTTGCTCATCATGCAAGTCGGCAACTAACAATGGCCATTGTTTGGCATCACCAGAAACACTAAGCTGCCATTGTTGATCATTTATGATGGTCAGTTCAATGGCAGGAAGCATCTGATCACTTCGACTATGGTTGAGTAAAACTGCTAGGCGAAGCAATAAACTTAAGTAAAGTAATTTATGACCACCAGCCTTCAAAATTTCGTTTTTTACATCATTTCGTAATTTACGACGATGATGAGCAACTAAATGTGAAAGATGATTTTGATCAATTTGCGAGAAACCCGGAATATCAGAATGCTGTAATAAATAAGCACCATGGCGATGATAACCACCATGACTAATTGCTAAACCAATTTCATGTAAATAAGCTGACCGACGCAGTAAGTCACTGTCTTCACTCGTTAAATTAAGAGATTTAGCAACACCATCAAATAATTGTTGTGCTGTCTTGACAACACGTTCTGCTTGTTTAGGGTCGGCATTATAACGGCCCATTAGAGCTTGTACACTGCGGTCGCGGATATCTTCATGTTTAAATCGACCTAATAGGTCATACATAACACCTTCGCGTAATGCACCATCAGAATATGCCAAACGATCAATTTCTAGAACTTCAAAAACTGCGTACAAAATTGCCAATCCGGCTGGCAAAACTGCTCGTCGATCTTCTCTTAATCCTTCAAAATCAATTTCAGAAACATTTTTAAACTTAAGTAATTTATCTTTGAGTTTGTATAACCCTTCTCGAGTGACATTTTCTTGTTCATCACTTAAGCCCATATTGACCATAATTTGGCGACAGGCTTTAATCGTTCCACTCGAACCAACGACAGTATCCCACCCTTCCATTTTATAAGTCGTTGCAATAGCAGAAAGCTCTTTACGGGCAGCAACTACGGCCTTATCAAATGATTTCTGAGTAATTTCCCCATCAGCAAAGTAGGCTGTTGTATAGGCTACACAACCCATTTGTAATGACTCGGTGTAAATCGGTTCAAACTCTTCACCAATAATGAATTCGGTAGAACCACCACCAATATCAACAACTAAGCGACGTCCACCATTAGCCATGGTATGCGATACGCCCAAATAAATCAGACGGGCTTCTTCTCGCCCTGCAATAATTTCAATAGGTTTAGGTAAAATTTCTGCAGCTTTTTGGATAAATTCATGACCATTTTTTGCCTGACGCAAGGCATTAGTAGCCACAATTCGTAAACGATTAGGTTGAACAGAACTCAATCTTCCAACAAAACGCGCTAGACATGCCAAACCACGTTGCTGAGCTGCTTCTGTTAAATTTTTATTCTCATCTAAACCAGCTGCAAGCTGTACTTTTTCTGACATCGAAGCAACTTTTTTAACTTCACCGTGATCTACCCGTGCAATTGCAAGGTGAAAGCTGTTCGACCCCATATCTATGGCGGCAAGTAATTCTTCATCAATCAGAAAGTCAGACATTATTGAACTAAACCCATAACAATTCACGCCTAGAGTAATTCACAAGAATGCAATTGAAAAGCCATTTTCATCAACAATTAACTGTCATTTATATTTTTCTATTTAAGAGTTGATTGTACAAGTCGATGATGAATATCGTGAGCATCCATTAGACAAATTTAGTTAAGCCTTGAATAATAGCATCAAACCCTTACATTGAACTAAGTAGCTATGTAATACTGATAGAGATAATTTTCTCCTGTAGTAATAGCACTTTTTTCTAAAAATTGGAGCCGTACCATGTCTGCGACTATTGTAAATACAACTGATGATAACTTCCAAGCAGATGTTCTAGACGCTGAAACACCTGTGCTTGTTGACTTCTGGGCAGGTTGGTGTGCACCTTGTAAAGCAATTGCACCTGTTCTTGAAGACTTATCAAGTGAATATGCTGGTAAAGTAAAAATTGTTAAAGTTGATGTGACTTCTTGCGAAGATATTGCGGTGAAATACAATATCCGTAATATTCCTGCATTATTACTTTTCAAAAATGGTGAAGTCGTAGCTCAACAAATTGGCGCTGTACCTCGCTCTAAACTTGTTAGCTTTATTGATGAAAATGTTTAAGTCAAAATGCTAAGAATGAAAATACGCTATACTTTTTTATAGCGTATTTTTTTCGGCTATAAATTGACAAATTAACTAAGCTGGCTTATATTACATGCTCAAGAGGCACTGAAGGGAATCATCTTCGTCCGGCTTCTTACAAGACACAAACATAAAGATCGCCACTCGGCAACAGAAATTGTTTTTTCACATTTTTCTTCGAAACAATCAATCAGACTTCTGAATTGTTATTGTGTAAATACAATTGCGATAATCTTTTTTGTATGCGAGCGATTTTTCTTCTTTTTAAACCACACTCTACTCTTTCCTAATTCTGACCCTTATGAATTTAACTGAACTCAAGAAAAAACCAATTGGTGAATTAATTAAAATTGCTGAATTTATGGGCCTGGAAGGTATGGCTCGTAACCGAAAGCAAGATATTATCTTTGCCATTTTGAAACGCCATGCAATGAATGGCGAAGAAATTTTTGGTGATGGCGTTCTTGAAATTCTCTCTGATGGTTTTGGTTTTTTGCGCTCTGCCGCAGGTTCGTATTTAGCAGGTCCGGATGATATTTATGTGAGTCCCTCACAAATCCGACGCTTTAACTTGCGTACAGGCGATACCATCACAGGTACTATTCGCCCTCCAAAAGAAGGTGAGCGTTATTTTGCGTTGCTCAAAGTTAACCAGATTAACTATGACACGCCAGAAAATTCTCGAAATAAAATTCTATTTGAAAACTTAACTCCCCTTTTCCCAACCGAACAATTGGTTATGGAACTAGGCAATGGTACGACAGAAGACTTAACTTCTCGTGTGGTTGACTTAGTTGCGCCAATTGGTAAAGGTCAACGTTCTATTATTGTTGCACCGCCAAAAGCGGGTAAAACAATGTTACTTCAAAATATTGCTCAATCTATTGTTAGAAACAATCCTGAAGTATTCCTGATTGTTCTATTAATTGACGAGCGTCCAGAAGAAGTAACTGAAATGGAACGTACTGTTCGCGGTGAAGTGATTGCTTCAACTTTTGATGAAGCTCCTGCTCGCCACGTACAAGTTGCAGAAATGGTGATTGAAAAAGCAAAACGTCTTGTTGAACATAAAAAAGACGTTGTGATTCTGCTTGACTCTATTACCCGTTTAGCGCGTGCATATAACACTGTCATTCCTTCATCAGGTAAAGTATTAACTGGTGGTGTAGATGCTCACGCATTAGAGCGCCCTAAACGCTTCTTCGGTGCTGCACGTAATATTGAAGAAGGTGGATCTCTTACGATCATCTCAACTGCTTTGATTGAAACAGGCAGTAAAATGGATGACGTAATTTATGAAGAATTCAAAGGTACAGGTAACCAAGAGATTACTCTTGATCGCCGTATTGCTGAAAAACGCGTCTTCCCTGCAATGAATATTAAGAAATCTGGCACCCGTCGTGAAGAACGCTTAATGGATGATGATAACTTACGTAAAGTATGGATCCTCCGCAAGCTTCTTCACCCTATGGACGAGTTGGCGGCAATGGAATTCTTACTTGATCGCATGAAAGAAACTAAAACAAATGATGATTTCTTCGATCAAATGAAACGTAAAGCTTCAACTTAATCGATTAATCTTCAATAAAAAGCCACTCTTTTGAGTGGCTTTTTATTTGGTTGACAAGCTTTACACAAAAATACATTTTGCAGTTTTTTATGTAAAATTATTTATAAGATTTTGATAATAAATATTTTTGAATTAAAAAAATTAAGTTTTTTAGTGGCTTACCTCTACCTTTTCCAATGTACTCGGGCTGATTGATTGTTTTTTTCTGTTAAAAAACAGACTGTTTTTCTCTTTTTCATACGTTTTTTTGACAGACGGCAGTAGTATTTCAGCATTTGCAGTGATAGCATAGCGGCAGACCAGTTAGACTGCTCCATGCGTTGTTACCTAGCTACGTTTTAGGAATAATAAAAGCAAAACAGTCCAACTTAGGTTTTTTTAATCTCAAATCTTTTTTGTGAGAGTGATGCCATGTTATTCAAAAAATTTGCTGTTGCTGCTGCTGTAGCTGCTACTTTAGCTTTCGTTGGTTGTTCTAAGAAAGAAGAAGCTCCTGCTGCTGCTTCTGAAGCTGTAGCTGCTGCTTCTGAAGCTACTACTGCTGCTTCTGAAGCTGCTACTGCTGCTTCTTCAGCTGTTGATGCTGCTTCTGAAGCTTCTGCTGCTGCTGCTTCTGCACCTGCTGCTTCTGAAGCTGCTGCTTCTGCTGCACACTAATCTATAATCTAGATTAGATAAAAAGAGGACATTTTGTCCTCTTTTTTTATGCCTAAATTTTAAATTCCTAAGGGTACTTCGCTTAATGTACCTAGATAAATTGACATAACATCGTAGTTAAATAAAGCTGTCTAAATATAAGTAAAAAAAAAGCAGATCAATCGATCTGCTCATTTCCAACGCGTTGTCTAAATTTCTGACCCGCTCTGAAGGTTACTACACGACGAGCAGAAATCGGAATTTCTTCGCCTGTCTTCGGATTACGTCCTGGACGTTCGCGTTTATCTCTTAATTCAAAATTACCGAAACCAGAGAGCTTAACCTGCTCCCCTGCAATAAGTGCTTGGCTAATTTCGTCGAAGAACAACTCGACCATTTGTTTTGCTTCACGGCGATTTAAGCTGGTTAACTCACTTAAATGATCAGCCATGTCTGCTTTAGTTAATGCTGTCATGAGGCCCTCAATGTCGCTTGATAAGTGTTTTCTAACACTTGGATAATATTGTCCATACCAGATTTAATTTCAGCATCTTCAAGCGTACGTGAAGGATGTTGCCACAATAGTGCGAACGCTAATGAGCGCTTACCATCTTCGACACCCTGCCCCGTATACACATCGAATAACCATGTAGAGTCTAAAAGCTCTCCACCAGTTTGTTCGATTAACTGCTGAATATCTCTAACATTTATATTATCAGAGATTAAAAGCGCAATATCACGTCTAACCGAAGGAAAACGTGATAATTCTGTAAAATTAGATACATAAGATTGCAAAACAGCTGTTTGATCGAGTTCAGCAACCCAAGTAGTGCTTAAATCAAGCTCATTTTCTAGAGATGGGTGCAAACGACCCAAATAACCAATTGACTTACCATCTACTAAAATTTCAGCTGATTGCCCTGGGTGCAACCACGCACGTTCTGAACGAACATATTCAACACTTACACGTCCAGCAGCTAATATCTCTTCTACTTCACCTTTGAAATCAAAGAAATCCATCGGTTGCGGTTTAGCATGCCATGATTCTGGCTCTTGCGAGCCGACTGCAACAAGAGCCAAAGTAGGAGTCTGTTGTAAGTCTTCAATGGTCTTAGCATTTTGATAATTAAAACGCAGTCCGAATTCGAAGAAGCGAACACGACTTTGCTGACGGTTGAGATTATATTGTACGCAAGGAACTAAACTAGAAAGTAAAGTACTACGCATTGCGGCTAAATCACTTGAAATTGGATTTGCGAGCATCAACGGCTTGACTTCGGGATTTAATTGCTTTTCAAGTTTGGCATCAGCAAAGCTAAAACTAATTGCTTCTTGATAACCTAACGTCACGATCGTTTGACGCAATTCAGCGAGTTCAAAGCGATCTTGGTATTTCGCAAATTTAACATCCATGCTTGGTAAGCTAATCTGGATATTGTCATAGCCATCAATACGCGCAACTTCCTCAATTAAATCTTGATAAATAGCCATATCGTAACGATGCGATGGTGGCACTACGCTCCATTCACCTTCAGCTTTAACTGTTACCTTACACCCTAGTCGGGTTAAAGCATCTGCAATGAACTCACCCGCGACTTGATATCCTAACAACTGGTCTACCTGAACTTGTTTCAGTTCAATGGCTTCACGTTTTGGAAGTAAGTCAGTTTTTTCAGCTACAGTAATTGGGCCAAATTCACCGCCCGCTAACTCTTGAATAAGCTGCGAAGCACGGTTCATCGCTATTAAAGGCAACTCAAAATCCACACCACGTTCATAACGCTGTGAAGAGTCTGTATGTAAACCAAAACGACGAGCACGACCAGCAATCGCGAGTGGCGCGAAGAATGCACTTTCTAGGAAGATATCGGTAGTGTCATCGGTTACACTTGATGCTAAACCGCCCATAATTCCAGCAATTGCTAAAGCTTTTTGGTCATCAGCAATAACCATAATATCTTCTTGCAACTCAACTTCTTGATCATTCAGAAGTTGTAACTTTTCTTGTTGTGTTGCTTGACGAACATGTACAGTCCCTTCGATTTTAGACAAATCGAATGCATGCATTGGTTGACCCAATTCCATTAAGACGTAGTTGGTCACATCAACCAAAATACTATGAGTACGAATTCCTGAACGTGATAACGCCTGTTGCATCCACTCAGGAGTCGCAGCTTTTACATTAACGTTTTTAACTACACGCCCTAGATAACGCGGAGCACCTTCAGTACTGATAACTACTTTTTTCTCATCAGCAATGGTGGCATCAACCGAGTTAATTACAGGTTCATTCATTTGCAGCTTATTAATAACTGCAATTTCACGAGCAATACCACGAATACTAAAACAGTCACCACGGTTTGGCGTAATACTGATATCAATGACATTGTCATCAAGTTTGAGGTATTCACGGATATTTACTCCTACTGGAGCATCCGCTGGCAGTTCGAGCAAACCATCGATTTTATCTTCAAGATCAATCTCAGAAGCACCACAAAGCATGCCTTGTGACTCAACTCCACGAAGTTTACCTTTTTTGATTTTAAAATCACCAGGTAAAACTGCACCAATGGTTGCCACAGGTGGTTTCATTCCAACGCGAACGTTAGGTGCACCACATACGATTTGCAGAGGCTCACCTGAACCAATATTCACTGTTGTTACACGCAGACGGTCTGCATCAGGATGCTGCTCAACAGTTAACACTTCACCGATTACAACACCTGTAAATGGTTTAGCCACAGGTGCCAATTCATCAACTTCAAGACCAAGCATCGTCAACTGATCAGACAATGTATCACTATCAATTGCTGGGTTAACCCATGTGCGTAGCCAATTTTCGCTAATCTTCATCTTTATAAACCTTTTTTAATCCTGAAAAACTGTTAGGCAAATTGGCGTAAGAAACGCACATCATTTTGATAGAACATACGCAAGTCATTAATGCCATAACGCAACATTGCAAAACGCTCTACCCCTAAACCAAAAGCAAAGCCTTTGTATTTATCAGGATCAATACCAGCAGCACGTAATACATTTGGATGTACCATGCCACAGCCTAAAACTTCTAACCAACGGCCACGTTCATCCATAATATCTACTTCCGCACTTGGTTCAGTAAACGGGAAATATGATGGGCGGAAACGTACCTTTAAATCTTTTTCAAAAAATTCATTAAGCAGATTAATCAATAAACCTTTTAACTCAGCAAAGCTGGTGTTCTCTGCAACGTATAGACCTTCGATCTGATGGAACATAGGTGAATGCGTTTGATCTGAGTCACAACGATAAACACGCCCAGGACATACAATACGAATTGGTGGCTCACTTGTTTCCATTGTACGAATCTGTACACCAGACGTATGCGTACGCAGTAAATGAGTGGCATCAAAATAGAAAGTATCGTGCATAGCACGCGCTGGATGGTGACCAGGAATATTTAATGCTTCAAAATTATGATAGTCATCTTCAACTTCTGGACCAGTCGCGACTGTAAAACCAGCTTTAGTGAAGAACTGACAAATTCTTTCTTGTACTTGGGTAACAGGATGGACTGTACCAACACGCTGACCGCGGCCCGGCAAAGTAATATCAATCGTTTCACTTGCTAGCTTTTGCTCAAGTGCTGCCTGCTGTAATGCTGCTTGACGTTCTGTTAAAGCAGTATTAATTGTTTCTCGAACAGCATGAATCGCAGCACCTTGTACTTTGCGTTCTTCAGGGTCCATTTTCCCTAATGCTTTCGATTGTTCTGCAAGCTGGCTTTTTTTCCCTGTAAATTGCACACGTACCTGATCAAGTGCAACAAGGTCTTGAGCTGCTGCAATGGCAGCAAGCGCTTCTGTGGTCAGGGCTTCCAGTGACATATTAACTCTCAAAGCAACAAATTAAAAAATATAATAAAACACTGCATTCTAACAGTTTTTCATCGAATTGATGAAGTTTATCCATCATGAAAAATGTATTAGGCAACAAAAAGATAAAACGTATAAGATAATAGCATCGTCAATGAGATCAACTATTATGGCGCTCAATCAAATTTGGAAACAACAACTTACGCTTGTGACGTATGGTAATGAATACCTCCGCCAGAATTTAAGCTTTACCCAATGGCGACAACATCATATTTTTGATCACCATAGTTTTCAATTTCGTGACTTAGCTTCTCAGCATTTGCTTGCGCAACACTTTCAAGTTTGGTTGGAAGCTTTAAAAAAACAAGGCACCACTCAGCTTAGCTTACATTTATCAAGCCTTCTAAATGAAGAGCAAAATCCAAACAGCAATGTTGAGCTTTTACCTTATACTCATTTTATTGTGAGCCATGAAAATAATAAGAAATTTGCATGGATTTTCGGCCAAGAACTTGCTGAATGGTATAACAATGACAATGAGTTTGAAGCCCCTCCTTCACAAACCTGCGAACTTCGTTTAGAAACTTTCTGGCGTTTTGAACTAACTGAAAAATTATCAAAAAAAATTGAAGCAGATTTAAAAAATCCGCCATGGCAAGAAATAGCAGACTTTATGGATAGTGAATTATTTCGTAGTAAATATGCAGCAGGTTTTGAAGAACCAGAGTTTCAAAAAGCTTATTTTGATGGTACAAACATTACGAGCCAAGCACCAAAACTTGCTTTAATTCCAGAAAATTATCCTGCAGATTATGCTCACCAGCTTTTATCTCGTACTCAAGCATTAACCAACTATTTAGAACAAAAGAAGCGACTTGCAAATGATCCTTTAGGAGAAGAGCTAGACCAAGAACAACTCATTAATTTAAGAAATTTCACGCAAAAAACTGATGATTTGTTTGCCAAGCTTATTGTTAAGACTGCTAATCACTACCAAACAGCTCAAATAATTCCAGTCGTTAAGGCTTCTCCGTTCGAGCAATCAAATGAAAATCCACAACATTTGAAATCTCACCACCATAAAGGCACTGGTTCAGGCGTTATTAAGCTGATTGTTTTAACGATTATTATTTGTGCTTTGGCTTATTATTTTGGCCTTTAATCAAGATTACAGTTCCCATTGATAAAGTAATTCTGTTATTTCGAAGCCGAACTCAGGTAGTTCGGCTTCGCCAATTATTTTGGCTCCCATTTTTTCATAGAAGAAACGACTCGGATTTTTGTTAAAGACTTCTAAACGAATAAAAGCGTAACCCTGATTTAATGCACATTTATAGAATTTTTGAAATAACTCACGGCCTATACCTTGCCTTTGAATTTCTTTCAAAAGATAAAAGGCAAGAATTTCAGCAATATTATTCTCTGGGTTAAGATAACCATCGAGAAAGCCTTTTACCATTCCATGTTCAGTATAAATAAATAACTTATGATCAGGGCTTTTGGTTATTTCTTTCCATAGTAGCTCCTTATCTAGTACTTTAAGCTCATCCAATATTTCTTGCTTAAGCATACCTGTATAGGTTTCTTTCCAACACTGTACATGCACTTCTGCAATAGATAATGAATCCTTAAAAGTGGCTATACGAATTTCTCTTTCATTTAATGATTTCAATTCGTTCCCCGCACATCATTACTTTTTAAAGTTAAGTATCATTTTTTAATACAAATTTATTGAGTTAAAAGCTGCTCCCGAACATGCATTAAAGCAAAGCCCAATAAATTTAAACCTTGCCATTGAGATGGGTCTTGAATATGTAAATGATCTTGCGCCATACCAATTCCCCAAATTTTATCTACTGGAGATGCTTCAACCAAAATACGATCTTTCGTAGCTAATAAGAATTCTTTCAATTCAGGATGCTGAGAGAATTTAGCAAAGTTCGCCTGCACCACGATATCAAAACGTTTTTCTTGCCATATCTTTTCATCATAATTGCGCACTTTACGACCTAGTTGTTTTGCTTCATTCGGATGTTTAACTTGCAAGATCTGTGCAAAGATTTGCTCATCATTAAATAATTTTGCTTTTTGCGCCATCATATAGTGCTCAGCAGTAAAGTATTCAATACCTTCATCTTTAAATTGCACTGGATACCACTGACTAAAACAACTCTTATCAATAAGATCAGCTTGCTTAGGAGTATGCCCCCAAAAATATAAATATTTAAACTGATCACCTTTTTGCACTTTTTGAATTAAGTCATCTAAAAATTTTTCATCTTTCATAATTTATCTCTGGTTATTATCTTTTTTAAAACAGAACCACTAAAAATAAAAAAGACCGCTAAAAAGCGGCCTTTTTTGAATCTCTAAGCTTATGCAGCTAATGCGCCTTTAGCTTTTTCAGCTAAAGCAGCAAATGCTACTGCATCATGCATAGCGATGTCAGCTAATACGCGACGGTCGATGATCACTTGAGCTTTTTTCAAGCCATCGATCATACGGCTGTAAGACAAACCGTTTTGACGAGCACCAGCATTGATACGCGCAATCCATAAAGCACGGAATTGACGTTTCTTTTGACGGCGGTCACGATAAGCGTATTGACCAGCTTTGATTACCGCTTGGAACGCTACGCGGTAAACGCGTGAACGAGCACCATAGTAACCTTTAGCGCGAGCAAGAATTTTTTTGTGACGACGATGAGCCACTACACCACGTTTTACACGAGCCATTTATAATCTCCTTAGATGTATGGGCACATACGACGAACTGAGTTCACGTCAGAAACATGAACCATTACACAGCCGCGTAATTGACGGATACGTTTAGCAGATTTTTTGGTCAAAATGTGGCGCTTAAATGCTTGTTTGCGCTTAAAACCGTGTGCAGTCGCCTTGAAGCGTTTAGCAGCACCGCGGCGAGTTTTCATCTTAGGCATAACAACCTCTTTTGAACACCTGTTCGGAACGTTTGCACCATTGCAAAAACGACCTGCAGGTAAGGGAGCCGATATTCTAAAGCATCCCAGCTTAAAACAAAAGTAAAATGCTCATTTTTTGATATTAAATTGTCTATTTTATATAAACGTTATTTTCTATAATCAATTATCAAATTACGAGAAAACCCATAAAATCATCCTCTATAATAAGTACAATCGCTTAAATTCAAAAGAATATGAATATACAAAATGATGCTTTCGCTGCATTACGGTATCGAGATTTCTCTATCGTTACGATCAATCAATTTTGCTTAACGCTCGCAATTTTGATTCAAGAAATTATTGTTGCCTACTCATTATATCAAATCACCAAAGATCCACTGACCTTAGGTTTAATCGGACTCGCAGAAGCAATTCCATTTATTGCCCTTTCTCTTTGGGGAGGTTATTTCGCAGATAGGTTTAATAAACAGCTCATTATGAAAATCTGTTTATTTTTCTCGGTTCCTCTTCCCTTGGTTTTATGGTTACTTTTCCACTTACATGGTTTAGGGCATATCAGTGTTAGCTTCCTTTCTTGGGGCATTTATGCTGTTATTTTTGGTTTAGGAACAATCCGCGGTTTCTACAACCCTTCTGCAACATCTTTAAAACCATTTTTAATTCCACGCGAACTCTATGCAAATGGTGCGACATGGACAACGATTGGCTGGCAAAGTGGTGTAATTATCGGCCCAATGCTTGGTGGTTTTATGCTTGCTTATTTAGGACGGGAAACTAGCCTATTTAGTGTCGCTGCTTTACTCGCTATTTGCTTTATTCTAATTAACTTATTGCATAAACGTAGTTTCCCTAAAATTGAAACTGACAATATTTTAGAAAGCTTAGGAGACGGTTTCCGTTTTATCTGGAAAACCAAAATTGTTCTTTGGGCAATTTCTCTTGATTTAGCTTCTGTTTTATTTGGGGGTGTCATCGCGTTATTACCCATTTTTGCAGAAGATATATTAAAAGTCGGTCCTGAAGGGCTTGGATATTTACGTGCGGCTCCATCTATTGGTGCGCTTGTTACCATGATTGCCTTAACCCGCTTCCCTCCTACTCAACATGCATGGCGTAACATGTTACTTGCTGTAGCAGGTTTTGGAATATTCACCATTTTATTCGCCTTCTCGAACAATATGTGGTTATCTCTCTTTGCGCTTGCTATGACAGGCGCATGTGACAGTATTTCTGTGGTTGTAAGACAAACTATTTTGCAAATTTTCCCACCAGAAAATATGCGGGGACGCGTAGCCGCTGTAAATGGTATGTTTGTGTCTTCGAGTAATGAATTAGGAGCTTTTGAGTCAGGCTTAGCAGCTAAATATTTGGGAACTATTACAGCGACTATTTTCGGAGGCTGTATGACGCTTGTTGTTGTGACTTTCTGTTGGCTCAAAACGAATGATCTATTTAAAGTAGACATTACCAAAAGCTCAGAAGACTAAATACTTATTTATAATTCAAGCATCTTCGGATGCTTTTTTATTTTAAATAAAACCCATTACTACCCAGTAAATAAACAGATAACGCCCTGCTTTAGCAATAAGGACTATACCAAGGAAGCGCCAAAAATTTTCTTTGAACAGCCCAGCAACTAAAGTAATGGGATCGCCAATAATAGGCGTCCAACTCAAAAGTAAGGAGTAAAATCCATATTTATGGTAAAAGCTCTGCGCTTGTTGTAAACGCTTTTCAGAAACTGGAAACCACTTACGATGTTTAAATTGTTCTATCTTTAGGCCTAGCCACCAATTAACGCAAGAACCCAATACATTACCCAAAGTAGCTATGCTAATTAAAAGCAAAGCTGAATATTGCCCCTTTAATAATAAGGTTACCAATACCGCTTCAGACTGTAGAGGTAGTAATGTCGCAGCGCCAAAAGCACTAATAAAAAGCAAAAAGTAACTCAGCATAATCAATCACACCAAATGACTTTTTGCTTCAAGTATTCACTAAATCCAAGCAAGAAATTAGGCCACTTTAATCGATAGTGCTTTCTGAACTGCGGGCCGTGCTGTTAAACGTACAATATATTCTTGTACGTATGGATAGTCTTCAATCTGAATACTTTGCCATTCATAACGTAAAATCCAAGGTAAAATTGCCATATCCGCAATAGAGTATTCACCAGCGACAAACTTCTGACCAATGAGTTGTTTGTTAAGTACACTATATAAGCGTTTAGTCTCATTCACATAGCGGTCTATCGCATAGGGGATTTTTTCTGGGGCAAAACGATTGAAATGATGATTTTGCCCAAGCATAGGCCCTAAACCACCCATTTGCCACATGAGCCATTGCTCGACTTCAACTCGCTCTTGCTCATCAGTTGGATAAAATAATCCAGTTTTTCTACCTAAATATTGCAAGATAGCGCCTGACTCAAATATAGAAATTGGCTCACCACGGGGTCCATCTTGATCAACAATCGCAGGAATTTTATTATTTGGGGAAATTCTCAGGAAGTCTGGTTGAAATTGATCATTTTCTAAAATATTGATTGGATAAAGAGTGTAATCCAGTCCCATTTCTTCTAAGGCAATTGTGATTTTATGTCCATTGGGAGTTCCCCAATAATATAGATCAATCATTCTATTTTCCTATTCATCATTATCATGACTGCGTCTTGGTTTATATCATGTTTTAAGAAAGACTATGAGATTTCCAACACCAAAAAACACATAAAATTCGAGAATTGAATTTCATAGAAAAATATATTGATTGTCTTAAATGAAACTGAATAGAGAAAAATTAAATCATCTTTTTTATTTGTATTTAGTTATAAAAAAGCACTGCTTTTGCAGTGCTTTTTTTGAGTATTACTTTTTCTTTTTCGGTCCAAGTAACATACCCATTTGACGGCCTTCCATTTTTGGTGCTTGTTCCACAACCCCAAACTCAGCTACATCAACTTCAATTTTTTGCAATTGAGCTAAGCCAAGCTGTTGGTGAGCCATTTCACGACCACGGAAACGTAAAGTAATCTTTACTTTGTTTCCTTCTTCAAGGAATTTCAAAATAGCACGAAGCTTAACTTGATAATCACCAACATCAGTTGCAGGGCGCAGTTTGATTTCCTTCACTTGCACTTGATGCTGTTTTTTCTTCGCATCTTTTTGCTTCTGCTTCAGGTCAAACAAGTGCTTGTTGTAATCCATAATTTTACAAACAGGCGGCTCGGCGTTTGCAACGATCTCAACAAGATCAAGTTCAACCTCTTCAGCAGCACGCAGTGCTTCACTTAATGAAACAATTCCTTTTTGCTCACCTTCAGCACCGACGAGGCGTACTTCTTTTGCACGGATCTCATCATTAATTGCTGGACGGTTGCTTTTTGCACCTTGTTGTTGGTTACGGTCAGGCTGTTTAATCTTTCTTACTCCACAATATACCGGCCACGTTCGGCGACGGCAGACTTCACTAAGTCAATGAATGCATCTACTGACATAGTACCTAAATTTTTTCCTGAGCGGGTACGTACATTCACTGTACCTTCTTCAACTTCTCGATCACCAAGAACTAACAAGTAAGGAATACGCTCTAGAGTACGCTCACGAATCTTAAATCCGATTTTTTCATTTCTCAAGTCAGAAATGGCACGAAGACCATTTTCTTTGAGTTTTGCTACGACTTTCTCACAAGCTTCAGCTTGAGAGTCCGTGATATTCATGACACATGCTTGTAACGGTGACAACCAAGGTGGCATGAAACCAGCGTAGTGTTCAATTAGTATACCAATAAAACGCTCAAAACTGCCAAGAATTGCACGATGCAACATAACAGGCTGATCACGATCATTGTCTTCAGTCACATAAGACGCATCTAAACGTTCTGGTAAGTTGAAGTCACACTGAATAGTACCACATTGCCATACACGTCCGAGACAGTCTTTCAATGAGAATTCAATTTTCGGACCGTAGAACGCACCTTCACCAGGTTGTAATTCCCATTCTAACCCTGCTGCATCTAAAGCATCTGCTAAAGATTTCTCAGCCATATCCCAAAGTGCATCATCACCCACACGTTTTTCTGGACGTGTAGAAAGTTTCATTTGCACTTCTTCAAAGCCAAAATCTTTATAAACATCAAGCGTCAGTTTAATAAAATCTGCAACTTCTTGACCGATTTGTTCTTTAGTACAGAAGATATGTGCGTCATCTTGTGTAAAGCCACGTACACGCATAATGCCGTGTAAAGAACCAGATGGTTCGTTACGATGACAAGAACCGAACTCTGCTAAACGAATTGGCAAATCACGGTAAGACTTCAAACCTTGGTTGAAAACTTGCACGTGACATGGGCAGTTCATTGGTTTTACAGCATAGTTACGACTTTCTGAATGAGTCGTAAACATATTGTCTGCATAGTTCGCTGCATGACCTGATTTTTCCCAAAGCGTAAAGTCTACGATTTGTGGTGTTTTAATCTCAAGGTAACCATTGTCTTGCTGAACTTTACGCATGTATTGTTCAAGAACTTGGTAAATCGTCCAACCGTTTGGATGCCAGAACACCATACCTGGTGCTTCTTCTTGCATATGGAACAAGTCTAGAGCTTTACCAATTTTACGGTGGTCGCGCTTTTCAGCTTCTTCAATACGTTTGATGTATGCAGCAAGCTGTTTCTTATCAGCCCATGCAGTACCATAAATACGTTGAAGCTGTTCGTTCTTCGCATCACCACGCCAGTAAGCGCCAGAGATTTTTGTCAGCTTAAACGATTTTAAAAATTTAGTGTTCGGTACGTGTGGACCACGACACATATCTAAATAATCTTGATGGTAGTACAAGCCCATTTGTGTTTCTTCAGGCATGTCTGCAATCAAGCGTAATTTGTATTCTTCGCCACGTGCAGTAAATTCAGCAATGACTTCATCACGTGGTGTCATTTTTTTAACGACATCGTAATCTTGATCGATGAGCTTTTTCATGCGCTCTTCGACAGCTGCCATATCGTCTAATGTAAAAGGACGTGGCATCCAGATGTCGTAGTAAAAACCTTCTTCAATGACTGGACCAATCACCATCTTGGCTTCAGGGAAAAGCTGTTTAACAGCATGTCCGACAAGGTGTGCACAAGAATGGCGAATAATTTCAAGACCTTCTTCATCTTTTGGAGTGATAATTTGTAAGGTCGAATCTTCTGTAATTAAGTCACATGCATCAACTAAGCGATCATTCACACGTCCAGCAACAGTATTTTTTGCTAGACCAGGCCCGATACTTTGGGCAACTTCCATAACAGATACAGCGTGATCAAAATTCTTTTGATCGCCATTTGGCAATGTGATAATTGGCATAAAAAAATCCTTAAGGAGTGATGCCCTATACGAAGGAGCATTTCACCGCGAGATTATGATCGAGGCGAACCTCAAAATATAAAAACGGTGTAAATCAAAATTAAAAAAACCTCAAAGATTTTACACTTGTTCAAGCAAAGTGAAAACCTTTGAGCCCATAAAATCATAAATACATTTTGCTTATCAGGTAAACAGCAATAAATGACTTAAAAACATATTGAGATGATTTTTTAAACATGTTCAACACAAGTGGTTTAAGATGAAGAAAATAGCATTTCTGCTCATTTTCTGACTGGAGGGTATTTCCCTTTAAGACTAAAGCATAGATGCTTTGCTGAGTATTAAGTCATATTTTCAAAGAATGAATTAAAAATAGAACACGGAGTTGTTTCACATGGTTAGTGCTTATGATGAATTGCCACGCACACCCGCAAACTTTGTTGCGTTATCGCCTCTACGCTACCTAGAGCGTGCAGCTTATATTTATCCAAATCACGCTTCGATTATTCACGGTAAACGCCAAATTTCATGGAAAGAAACTTACCAACGTTGTTGCCAGTTTGCTTCTCAGCTCAAACAACTGGGAATTGGTAAAAATGATACGGTATCAGTTTTATTGCCTAATGTGCCAGCGATGATCGAAGCACATTTTGCAGTACCGATGACCGGAGCTGTGCTCAATACGCTCAATACACGCTTAGATGCAAAAACAATAGCTTTCATGTTAGAACATGCTGAAACCAAAGTGCTTTTGGTTGACCCTGAATTTGTTAATCTGGCAAGAGAAGCCCTCTCTCTTATTCCTGACCAACACATTATTGTGATTGATGTAGCTGATGATGAATATGAGGGAGAGAATCAGTTTATTGGCTCTTTTGAATATGAAGAATGGATAGCTCAAGGCGACATTAATTTTGTATGGCACTTACCAGATGATGAGTGGGATGCAATTAGCTTAAGCTACACTTCAGGCACAACAGGTAATCCTAAAGGCGTTGTTTATCATCATCGGGGTGCTTATTTAAACGCTGCAAGTAACATATTGGCCTGCGGAATGAAACCTCGCGCTGTGTATTTATGGACATTGCCTCTCTTTCATTGTAATGGTTGGTGTTTTGCATGGAGTATTGCAGCTAGTGGTGGAACCAATATTTGTTTGCGCAAGGTCGACCCAGAATTAGTCATGCAACTCATTGCAAAACATAAAGTTGATTATTTCTGTGGTGCCCCTATTGTTCTTTCAATGATTATTAACTTACCTAAAGAAAAGCAAACTAACTTTGATCACCATGTTGAAGTAATGGTTGCCGGAGCCGCTCCTCCAGTTGCTATTATTGAAGGTATGCGCAATATGGGAATTAATGTAAACCATGTTTATGGTTTAACTGAAACTTACGGGCCTTCTGCCTTGTGCGCTTCGCAATCAGGATGGAATGAGCTATCAATTGCCGAACAAGCCCAACTTCATTCCCGTCAAGGCGTACCCTATCCGTTACAAGACAGTATGCGTGTATTAGACCCAGAAACTATGCAACCTGTACCGAATGATGGTCAAACCATGGGAGAAATCATGTTCCGTGGCAATATTGTCATGAAAGGCTATTTAAAGAACCCTAAAGCAACTCAAGAAGCCTTTGCTGGTGGATGGTTCCATACAGGGGACTTAGCCGTTTGCCATCCCGATGGTTATGCAAAAATTACTGATCGCTCGAAAGACATTATTATCTCAGGTGGAGAAAATATTTCATCTTTAGAAGTAGAAGATGTGTTGTACAGGCATCCAGCTGTTTTAACTGCTGCGGTCGTTGCTAAACCCGATGCCCGTTGGCAAGAAGTACCCTGCGCATTTATTGAATTAAAAATGGGTGCTACAGCAACACCTGAAGAAATTATTGCACATTGCCAAAAAGAGTTAGCACGCTTTAAAGTTCCTAAAGATGTGGTCATTACAGAAATTCCAAAAACATCGACCGGCAAATTACAGAAGTTTATTTTGCGGGAATGGGCAAAAGAACGTGCTGAAAATATATAAATAAAAAAAGCGACGCCTTGAGCGTCGCTTTTTTTATTTAAGTGCATTTAGCCTTGATCAGACAATAATGCAATTTGCTGTACATAGTTAACAAATTTAACTTTTGATGCCTCGATATCTGCTTCACTCGCCTGTTGAGTTTTATCACGGTTGATTCTCAACACATGCTGACGCAAGGTGTGACGTTCCGATGCATTATAAATTTTACTAAATTCAGTAATTGCAGGATCACCCTGTTCAATCATGCGGTCAACCCAACGCATTAATTGAGCCTGTCTTTTTGCGCCTTGCTGCGGGGTTAAATAAGACAAAATAATGGTCTCATCTTCATTGCGCAATAACTTACCAATACGTTGAAATTGGCGACGACGTGCTTCAAAAGAACTAATGTTCTGCACTTCCATTAAAGCATCAATTAAACGCTCATCAACTGGAAGTTTCTGAATTTGTTTAATAGAAAGTTGTGCGAGTTGCTCACCTAAAGCAGCCATGCGTTGCACTGCTTTTTTCTGTTCGGTTTTACTTGCACGTCCTTCTAAAGAACCAAAATCTTCTTCACTATAACGTTGGGAACCACGTGCCACGATTAATCTGCCTCATAAAATTTTGCTGCGAATAACGCCAGTACTTCATTTAATGCCTGTTCTTCGTCGGTACCATCAATGACCAATCGCAAAGTGGTCCCTTTACCTGCACCTAACATCAGCAAAGACATAATATTTTTTGCATCTACTAAATGATCGCCTTTCCCAATCTGGATCGACGAACGAAACTTTGTAGTGACCTCTATCAGTTTTCCTGATGCACGAGCATGTAAACCGAGTTTATTAATTACATCAACAGTTGTGTCTATCATGACCAGTGCTTCATTTCTCTGTGTAAGACCTGAACAGACCATTCTGCCTCAAGTGCTTGTTTTAGTCTATCTACGATATAAACCGAACGATGTTGACCTCCAGTGCAACCAATAGAAATCGTCATATAGTGACGATGTCCTTCAGCAAATGCTGGAAGCCATTTTTTTAAGAAGTGAAGAATATCATCAAACATTTCGTTTGCTTGTGGACTTGCTTCTAAAAATTGTCTTACTGGCTCATCCAAACCAGAAAAACGTCTTAATTCTAAATCCCAATGCGGATTTGGTAAATGCCGTACATCAAAAACATAATCGGCATCTAAAGGAATGCCGTGTTTATATCCAAAGGACTGCAATATGACAATAAGCTTATCCGACTGCCCCAATTTAGACAGTAAAATATGCTTTAAATCATGAACGCTTTTATCCGTTGTATCAATATGAACCGTCGCGCGGAACTGAATTGGAAGCAGTAACTGCTTTTCTTCATGAATACATTGCAACAGACTTTTAAAACGGTTGGCTAATGGATGTGGGCGACGCGATGCACTGAAACGCGCAATCAGATCCTGATCTTGCGTAGTAAGGTAAATAACATCAACCGTCCCATGTCTTTGTAATTGCTCAAAAACATGATCGAACTCTTGCATATCTGCCCGAGTACTTCTTACATCCACACCTAAAGCTAATTGCTCTAGGTTATTTTCATGATCTAGCTTTGCCACAATTTCAGGCAGCAATGCCAAAGGCAAATTATCAATACAGTAATAGCCCAAATCTTCTAATACTTGAAGGGCTGAAGATTTTCCTGAACCAGACTGTCCTGTCACGATAAGTATACGCTTCATGGCATGGCTGTCCTTTGATCTATTTATTGGGGTGTAAAGGCAACTTCTAAATTGTCAATCAAACGGGTTGCACCCAGTTTTGCCGCGACAAATAACACAATATCACGATCAAATTGAGTAGCAGGTAACAGATTTGTCTGACGAGCTTCGACATAATCCACAACAAAACCATTATCTGTCAACTGAGTTTTGATATCTTCTATAACTTGTTGCAAATCTTTACCTTGATGTAACTGTTGCTCAGCCTGCTTCAAACTTTGATAAATAACCGGAGCCACCTGACGGTGCTCATCGCTTAAATAACCATTTCTTGAGCTAAGTGCCAAGCCATCTGCTGCACGAACAATTGGCACACCAATCACTTCTAAAGGAATATTTAAATCTTGTACAAACTGGCGAATAACTGCTAACTGCTGGTAATCTTTTTGTCCAAAGAAAGCGTAGTTAGGTTGCACAATATTAAAGAGCTTAGTTACCACCAAAGCTACACCATCAAAGTGTCCTGGACGTGAACTACCACATAAAGCATCTGTAATCTGGTTTACACTGATGTTCGTTAAACGCGGTTGTGTACCGTACATTTGCTCAACTGATGGCGCAAAAATAATATCACAACCTACATCAGCCAATAGACGACTATCTTGTTCTAAAGTACGAGGATAGTTATCAAAATCTTCACCCGGTCCAAATTGAGTCGGATTTACGAAGATGCTCACAACCACAACATCACATAACTTTTTCGCTTCACGAACAAGTGTGAGATGTCCTTCATGTAGATTTCCCATTGTTGGGACAAAACCAATAATTTTACGTGCAGCTCTAGCAGGATTTAAAGAAGCTGCAAGACCTTGTATGGTGGTTTCTGTTTTCATGAATTACAGCTCAACGTGAAAAGTATGTTCTTTAGCAGGGAATGACTGATCAAGTACCGCAGCATGATAAGCTTTAAACGCATCTAAAATAGCAGTTTCACCTGATTGTTCTTTCATAAAGTTACGTACAAAGCGCGCAACTCGACCAAAAGTTAAACCTAACATATCTTGTACAACCAATACCTGACCATCGGTTGCATTACCTGCACCAATACCAATTACAGGTGTATTTGGGAATAATTCAGCAATTTCTTGTCCCAACTGAGCAGGTACACATTCAAGTAATAACACCGATGCACCCGCCTCAACTACTGCTGTACAATCAGCAATGAGTTGATCTGCCGCTTCACGTGTTCTCGCTTGTAATTTATAACCACCAAATACATGTACAGATTGAGGTGTTAAGCCTAAATGTACACAAACAGGCACGCCATTACGGGTTAAAACCTGCACGATTTCACTTAACCATGCACCGCCTTCGATTTTCACCATTTGAGCGCCAGCCTGCATGACTGTTCTTGAGTTCTGCAAAGCATCATTTAAGGTTGCATAACTCATGAATGGTAAGTCGGTCATAATCAATGCATGCTGATTACCACGACGAACCGCTGCCGTATGATAAGCCATATCTTCAACGGTGACTGGCAAAGTTGAATCTCGCCCTTGAATTGCCATTCCAAGAGAATCACCAATTAAGATTGTATCAACTTCAGCAAGTTCCATTGCTTTTGCCATGCTTGCATCGTAACAAGTCAGGCAAGAGAACTTGCGTCCTTCGGTTTTAAATTTTCTTAAGTCACTTAGACTAATCATGATGATATCCTCTACAGGAGTTCGCAGAACATAATGAATCGAGAGCTTAAGCCCAAGACTCATCAGCAAGTACAGTCAGTGTCGGCTGCTGTATCAGCTCTAAATCTTTGAGTGGCTGACCATTCAGTTGTAAATCTGCATCTAAATCTAATAAGGGAATTACAACAAAATCTCGTTGTAGAATTCCTATGTGCGGCACAGTTAAGCGCTCATTTTGAATTTTTTCATTACCATATATAAGCAAATCCAGATCTAAGGTTCGCTCACCCCAACGACGAAGTCGTACACGACCAGCCTCTTGCTCAAAACGTTGTAAATGATCGAGCAAATCTAAAGGCGCAAGATCCGTATTTAATTCTGCAACTGCATTTAAATAATTTGGCTGGTCTTGAGGCCCCATAGGTGGACTTTGATAAAGTCTAGAAACTTTAACCATTCCTAAGGCTTTAAGCTTGGCAATGGCTTCAGATAAAATTTGACGTGAATCGCCTAAATTACTTCCTAAACCAATATAGGTGGTTATTGTCATTGTGTTGGCCCAAAAACAACTTGGCTTAAATCACGTTGTACCCGCTTACGTTTTAAAATTGGATGATCGCCCATCACGCCTGCGTCCAAAGCAGTCGCTTTTTCAACAAATCGGCTTACTGCCTGATCTTGTCTAGTACGTTCTTTTTTCCCACGGCGAGTGCGTGGTTCCGGAATATCAACTAAAGGTTCAATTTCCGTCTCAACTTTATTATTTTCAATAGGCTCAGCAGCAGCTTTACGACGGTTTCTAGCTTTCTGACGATTATATTGGCTAATAGCAGCTTCTTTTTCGTCATTTGACATTTCTTGGTAGGATTCCCACCAGCTTCCCATTCCTTGTGTTGTGTCATCACCTGACTTTTCACGGAGTAATAAGAAGTCAAAACCAGCGCGAAAGCGAGCATGCCCTGCCAATGCTTCTATTTGCTGTGGTTTTGGATTGAGCAAACGAGTCTGCATTTCCCAAACTTCACGAATAAAAGTTTCTGCAAAACGAGGAATCACTGTACGTGTCGCTTGGCGTTTTAAGACGTCTAAACCAGCCTGTGCACGCGCTTCGGCCGGCACAATACCTTTAGATAAATAAAATTCACAACGCTCTAAAAACGGCTCCCACAATAAAACCGCATAGAAAAATGCAGGGTTAATTGTTTTACCCACTTGTATACGTTGATCTGTATTCTTTGCTGCTCTTAAAATAAATGCAGTGAGATTAGGCTGAATATCGGCAAAAAGTTGCTTCCAGACACCGAACTCAATCAACATTGGCAAAACACGCGCCAAATGTCCCATTGTGAAGAGCTTCTGAGATTCATCATATAAACGATGCGGCGAGACATCACGCAATAATTGCGTCATTTCGGCATCAAATATATCGAGAATATTTGAATCAATTTTGAAATTTAACTTGGCTGCAAAGCGTAGAGTTCGCAGCATACGCACAGGGTCTTCTTCAAAACGCTGTGTTGGATCACCCAATAAACGCAAAGTTTTGTTTTTAACATCGTCAATTGCTTTGCAAAAATCGAGCACAATAGCCTTACGCGGTTGGTAATATAAGGTATTGATAGAAAAGTCACGTCGAGCAAAGTCTTGTTCGATGGTACCCCAGTTATTGTCACGTAAAATCATGCCTGAGGCACTCGTAACTGCTTTTTTAGGAGGGGCACGGAATGTTGCAACTTCAATCAGCTCACGCCCTGAATAGACATGTGCCAATTCAAATCGACGGCCAATGATTCGGCAACGTCGGCCAAAAACTTCTTTAATTTGAGCAGGTGTCGCATTGGTGACTGCATCGAAATCTTTAGGATTAAACCCTAGCATTAAATCACGGACACCACCCCCAACAATATAAGCTTCATAGCCAGCTTTAGTCAGGCTATCGATCACATCTAAAATCGAAGAAGGAAGTTGGGCTGTGGACAAACCACATTTTGACGCTCGCAAGGTTTGCAAAAGACGCTGTCTCCTACGTCAGGACGTAAATAACAAGTTGTCGCTAATCATAGCTCTAACGCACACAAAGGGCAATTTGATTCTCTGTAGTTTGCGCATGAAATGACAATTGACAAACAGATGATTTATAAACTCAACCGTGTTTTATTCTTTTCAAAAATGGCTGGACCAATGCCCTTTACGTTTTTAAATTCATCAATATTTTTAAAACCACCATTCTTTTGGCGGTATTCTACAATCGCCTGAGCCTTTTTCTCACCAATCCCTTTTAGCTTTTGAAGCTCATCAATATTGGCTTGATTCAAGTGAACTTGCCCTGAAGAATCAGAAATTGTTGAACTTTTTGAAACATTAGAATGAGAGGAGTGCTGAATGCTTAACTTCTGATCATACATCTGCTGTTTAGCTTTCCACTCCTTAAAATTTTGATCAAAAGATTGGGCCTGAATCAGTGTTGATGAAATCAGGCTCCAAAATAAAACAATAAAAATATAATACTTACTCTTCCAAAGATTCATGCTGAGCTGCATGTGTTTTTTCCCCTAACTTTAACTGCCGCTTTGCCTGATTCCACAATTCATCCATTTCAGACAAGGTCATGTCTTCTAATGTTCTTTGCTGTTTTTTCGCTTGATCTTCAATAAAAGCAAAACGGCTTCTAAATTTATGTATTGTTGATAAAAGTGATGTTTCACTTGAAATCGCAAGTTTACGTCCTACATTGACTAATGAAAACAGGCAATCTCCAAATTCATCTTGAATTTCATCAATATTTTGATTTCTTAGTGCCTGTTTGAACTCATCCAGCTCTTCTTCTAGTTTTTCATAAGCATCTTCTACAGTTTCAAAATCGAATCCAACTTTTGCTACATTTTCTTGAATTTCTTGTGCCTGTAATAGTGCTGGTCCATGCTTTAGTTCATCTAATCGCGATTGACTCTTTCCTTGCTTTTCTTGTTGTTTAATTTGTTTCCAGAGTTCACTTACTTGTTCAGAACTTAAGTTATTAAATTGATCTGGCTGAAAAACATGTGGATGGCGACGAATTAACTTTTCACTTATTGCTTCAACCACATCTTGAAAATTAAAAGCACCTTGTTCACTAAACATTTGTGATTGAAACACCACTTGTAATAGCAAATCACCCAGCTCATTTCGAATTTCACTAATATCGCCCTGACGAATAGCAGCCTCGACCTCATAGGCTTCTTCAATCGCATATTTCGTAAGAGTCATGGGTGTTTGCGCCTGATCCCACGGACATTTTTCACGTAACTCTTGCATAATTTTAAGCAATTTATCCATGGTAACCCTCAGGTTTAAAAAGTCGGTCAGTAAAACTAAGATTTTAATTTGTTATGATCAAAATCAAAGCGATTAAATCAGTCGCACTATTGTACTGACAAAGAGAAAAAAGATGAGACACAGTATTCTGATTAGTGGCGCCGCTCAAGGTATTGGGGCAGAAATTGCACGTGTATTTTACCAACAGGGATATAAAGTAGGCATTTATGATATTAATGAGTCGCTTGCTCAAAAACTGGCAAGTGATTTAGGGCCAAATGCATGTGCTGGCTATCTAGATGTAAGTGATTACAACCAATGGCAACACATATTAAAAGAGTTTACTGACTGGGCTGGTGAACTTAACATCTTGGTAAATAACGCCGGTATTTTATATTCTGGTGCATTTGAAACGACTGATATTAAATCCCACCAAAGGACAATAAATATTAATGTAAACGGTGTCATCAATGGCTGTCATGCTGCACTCCCCTATTTAAAGCAAGCTTCTTTTGCACGAGTCATCAATCTTTCATCAGCTTCTGCAATTTATGGACAAGCAGATTTGATTTCTTATTCGGCTAGTAAATTTGCTGTTCGGGGGATTACTGAAGGCTTAGATGTGGAATGGAAGAAATACGGTATTCGTGTTTTAGATGTGATGCCGCTATTCGTACAAACAGCAATGGTCAAAAATATGGATGCAGGCACCATTCAAAATATGGGAATCGACTTAACACCGAATGATATTGCTCAACAGGTCCTTACGCTCGTAGAGAAAAAAGCTCATTTCTGGACTCCTACTCATACGCCTGTTGGCATAAAAACCAAACTACTTTATCAACTTTCGACTTTAAGTCCGCAATTTCTAAATCGCTTAACTAATATTTATTTATCAAGAAAGTAATTCGAATTAAAAAGGCTGTCAAATGACAGCCTTTTTAATTACTCAATTTAATTAAACACCTTGGATCATGCGTCGTGCACTAATGATTCCAGGCTGCTGCTCTAAGCGAGCCAACAAACGAGAAAGCTGTGCTAAACCCTTAACCTCAATTAACAACTTCATATTGGCAATACCATCTGCTTCAGAAATTGTATTGACCTGACGAATATTGATTTGGTCAGAGAAAATCACTTGAGTTAAGTCTTTAAGCAGACCACGGCGATCATAAGCTTCCACCACAATTTGAACGCTTTGACCACGCGTTGGCTGCATTTCCCAATCGGCTTCAACAGCACGCTCTGGTTCTTGCTTAATCATACGTTGGTAGTCTGAACAAATGACTTTGTGGATGCTAACACCACGATTCAAAGTAATGTATCCAGCGATTGACTCACCATGTACGGGCTGACAGCACTGAGCAATGTGCAGCTCTACATTGTCTAAACCATCAATTAAAATTCCGTGGGCCGATAACGTATGGCTTGCACGCGGATTTAATGCTGGTTTAAGCACTAGTTCAGGTTCATCCTGATCTAGATGCATTTGACGGTTCACCTGATTAATCAAGGCATGTAAGCTAATATCACCGCTTACTAGGCTCACCAAAATGTCATCACCTGTTTTTACATTAAAATGTGATGAATAATCATTTAGGTCGATACTTTTTGGGTGAATTGCTAAACGAGCTAGTTCTTTATTAAGAAGTTCACGGCCTACTTCAAGATTTTTACTACGATCTTGTTGTCTAAACCAATGACGCAGCTTGTCACGAGCACGAGAGGTCTTAATATAACCCAAAGAATTCACCAACCAATCTCGGTTTGGATCACGATCTTTTTTAGTTAAAATCTCAACCTGTTCGCCAGTTTTTAAAGTATAGGTTAATGGCACATAACGCTGGTTAACTCGCGCTGCGTAACACTTGTTCCCTACTTCTGTATGCACATGATAAGCAAAATCTAAAACTGTTGAGCCACGTGGCAATTCCTTAATATCACCATCACGACTGAAAACATAAATCTTCTCAAAGCCTTCAAAATCTTGTAGTTGATCAAAGCCTTCTGTTTCATCTTCGTTTTGATGTACCGTCGTTTCATTACGTTCTTGATAGTGTTCTAGAACAGCACGCAACGAATGCAAACGATGGTTAAAGGAATGGTCGGTATTTTTTGAACCTTCTTTATAGTTAAAGTGCGAACATACGCCTAACTCTGCTTCGTCATGCATCTCATGAGTACGAATTTGTACTTCAAGGGATTTATTTTCAGCAATTACAGCAGTGTGCAAAGAGCGATAACCATTTGCTTTTGGGTTGGTAATATAGTCATCAAACTGATGCGGAATATGACGCCAGATTTGATGTACGATACCCAAAGAGTGGTAACACTCTGGGACACTATTAACCAACACACGTAAGGCACGAATATCATAGAGCTGATCAAAACTCAGGTTTTTGCTTTTCATTTTTCGATAAATCGAATAAATGTGCTTTGCTCGACCTGTGATTTCTGACTCGATTCCGTAAGACGCCAACTCATTTTTTAAACGATCAATAACGAACTGAATATAATGTTCGCGTTCTAAACGTTTTTCATTCAGTAATGACGCAATTTCTTTATAACGATCTGGAGCTAAATAGCGAAAAGCGAGATCTTCAAGTTCCCATTTAAGCTGAGCAATACCGAGTCGATGTGCCAATGGCGAATAAATAGTAAGAATTTCACGTGCTACGCGTTCTTGACGTTCACGAGAGGAATTTGCCAGCTCTCGTAAAGAATAGGTACGTTCAGCAAGTTTAATTAAAACAACACGAACATCTTCGGTGACCGAAATCAGCATTTTATAAATGCCACTTAAATGTTCTCGTTGATTGTTATTGAAGTGGTCTTCTAACCGCTTATTTTTTTCAATGAGTTCCGAGAGTTTACCCATTGCCAAAGCGCCTTTGACAAGGTTATAGACCTGATCTCCAAATTTCTTTTTTACTTCTTCTATATCAGTAATGTCTTCACGCACACTACGATAGAGCATGGCTGCCGATAGAGTATCTTCATCTACATGGAGATGTGCCAAAATGTCGGCCATTCCAACGCCAGTAGCGAAAGTATTGGACCGATGATTAACCGTTGATTCTAACTCTTTTTGCAGGGTTTCATTCGCAACTTTTTCAAGCTGTTCAAGCTTCGCCCCATCTAATATTTCACGCACCCGATCCAACCATGAGGCTAAACCGATTTGCGTTTCGGCGGCATGCTCTACAGTCGTTTCCTCGGACAACTCAGTTAGTTGTTCAGGTAACTGTTCACGTACTGTGACCATACCATTCTCCTCAATATGTAACTCATGTTTTTAATCGTTTATCTCTTGAATTTTTTCAAATAGTGCAATGGATTCAACATGTTCTGTGTGCGTAAACATGTCCATCACAGCTGCTTTTTTTAACTGGTAACCATATTGGACCAAAACACCTGCATCCCTTGCCAGTGTAGCTGGATTACATGATACATAAACGATTCTTTTTGCTCCAAAATTTGATACATACTGCATAATTTCATATGCACCAGCACGAGGAGGATCAATCAATAATGCATCAAATCCTTGATTTGCCCAAGAATGATGCGAAAAATCTTTTGTTAAATCTTGTGAAAAGAAGGTTGCCTGCACCAAACTATTGCATTTTGCATTAGCTGTTGCCCGTTGAACCATTTCTTCACTCCCTTCCACACCAACAACCTGTCCACTCTCACCAACACATCGTGCTAACGGGAGTGAGAAATTGCCTAAACCACAAAATAGATCAAGTACTTTTTCACCTGATTGCAATTGAAGCAATTCACATGCCAATTGAACCATTTGTTCATTTACTGTGGCATTGACCTGCGTAAAATCCAATGGCGAAAAAGCAAAATTTACATTAAACCTCTCTAAAGCATAATGTAAACGTAAAGCACCTTTTTCATCATCAATACGATGAATACTTCCAGGACCCTTAGGTTGCAAATACAACTGCCACCCTTTGTCTAACGCAAATTGCTTTAATTGGTTGACATCAGAATTGTTTAATTTTTCTACATGACGAACCAATAAAGAAATTTCATGATCACCTTTTGCTAATTCTACATGACCAATATGCGCTTTGCCTTTTAGACTTTGGAGTAAAATGCGTAACTCAGGCAAACTATTTGATAAATTTTTATCCAAAACGCTACAACTATGGATAGAAGTTAAGCGATTACTATGATGTTCACGAAACCCCATAATTAAGCGATCTGGCTTCGGCAAATAGCGCACACCAATTCGTGCTCGACGGCGATAATCACTTTGTAAAGACCGAATCGGCTCTAGCCATTGTTCAGGTTGAATACCTGCAAAATGCTGTAAATGTGATTGGAGCACACTTTGCTTTAAACGGATTTGTTCATCAGGATGGATATGCTGCATGCTACAGCCGCCGCAAATACCATAATGAGGACAAATTGCATCTATACGATGAGTTGAAGGTTCTCCTAACAACTGCACCATCTCAGCTTCTTCAAGACGCTTTGCTTGATGGGTAATCTTGGCCTTTACAGTTTCTCCGGGCAATGCATAACGAATAAAAACTTTCTTGCCATGCTTATCTGCGGGATGATCAGGATGAGAACCATAATGCGCAATTCCCCGCCCCTCATGAGAAAGTGTTTCAACCTGAAAAATGTATTCAGGTTGTTGGGGCTTGCGAGATTTGGCTTGTTGTTTCAAAGGATGAACCTAAAAATCTAAAGGATTAAAATAGTGTGAAGTAAATTCAGTATGTTTTGAGGTACGTTCCCATACTTCAAGAAAATCTGCTTGCTGAGGAATATTTTTCAAATAATCAATACTAGAGTTTACCCAATCATTATGCTCATCTACAGTTAATTGTCCTTTTAATAACAACCAACGTACATAGACGAACCATGTATTAAGTACATCTCCTTCACAATAGCTGGTCAGTTTTAACCACTGCTGCGTACGGACATATTCCGGCACATGATAACCCGACTCACCGCGCTTACCCGGCAAACCTAAAATGCAGGCAATATCATCAAGCTTTTGAAAATTACGCCCGTTAAACATTGCCATCACATCCATTAAATCAATATGACGATGGTGATAACGGTTTTGGTAATTATTAAAACGCTTCTGGCTATCAATCTCACCTTGATCAAACAAGCCCGGTGCAGAAAGCCCATGATACATCGCACGAAATAGAATGACGGGTAAATCAAATTGCGAGCCGTTCCAACTCACTAAAGTCGGATGACGTTTATCAAAAATTGACAAGAATTTCTGTAAAATTTCGGCTTCAGAATATTGTTCACGACTAAAAGAAAATAATCTAAAACCTGATTCATCAATCCATAGACCAGAAATACAAACAATTTCGTGCAAAGGTAAGCGCTGAAAATCCATGCCTGATTCTTGACGGCGCAGTTTAGTCAACGCTTGCTCTACATCAGCCTCTGGCAAATCAAGATGATATAAATGCGCTCCCGCTTTTAAATCAGTTAAAGTTTCAATATCAAAAACTAAGGTTGGGAAACGCATTATTTCTCTCAATTATGAGTTATCGTCCTGTACTGAAAACAGTCCTGTAGACAAGTAGCGATCGCCACGGTCACAGATAATGCAAACAATAACAGCATCTGGATTTTCTTCTGCAATCTTGATGGATGCCCATACTGCACCACCTGAAGATGTACCCGCACTGATGCCTTCCATACGCGCTAATTTACGCATGGTTTTTTCAGCATCAATTTGTGGGATATCAATAGTACGATCCACACGGCTACTATCAAAAATAGTAGGTAAATATTCTTTTGGCCAACGGCGAATACCAGCAATACTTGATCCATCCGCTGGTTGTAAACCAACAATCTGAATATCTGGGTTTTGTTCTTTTAAATATTTAGAAACACCCATGATGGTACCAGTTGTACCCATTGAGCTTACAAAATGGGTAATTTTCCCACCTGTTTGTTTCCAGATTTCAGGGCCTGTCGTTAAGTAATGAGCTTCAACATTATCAGGATTACCAAACTGATTTAAAACGTGCCCTTTACCGTCTTTTTCCATTTGCAAGGCTAAATCACGTGCACCTTCCATACCTTGCTGTGGTGTTACTTCAATCAGCTCTGCACCATAAGCCAGCATCGCATCTTTACGCTCCTGACTCATATTGTTCGGCATAATAAGTTTCATTTTATAGCCGCGCATTGCGGCAACCATTGCCAAAGCAATACCCGTGTTCCCACTGGTTGCCTCAATCAAAGTGTCACCTGGCTTAATTTGACCACGTTTTTCTGCCTGCATAATCATGTTATATGCAGGACGGTCTTTTACAGAACCTGCCGGATTATTACCTTCCAATTTTGCTAAAACCGTCGCTTGCGTATGAGAAGCCAATCGCTGCAAACGAACTAGAGGTGTCTTACCTACATAGTGATCTAACAAAAATTTGTCGGCTAAAAAGTCAGGTTGTGTATTACTCATGATCAACACCTATATCGAGGTGGGCCTATTGTATGAAAAAATGCTCGGTACTGCACCCATTTCAATATGCTTTTTCATGAAAGCGATTAAAGCTCGGTCATTTATAAAATGCCGTCTGTTTTAAAATAAAGCGTGATAAGATGCCGTACAGAGAGATAAATCTGATGTAGCCATGTCTAATTTCAATAAAACCATATCGAAACGCTTACGTCTGAATCATGCATATGGGCAATTGATTGCTCTAATTTTTGTGCCGATTATGATTTTAACAGGGGTCGGTGCTTTTCTGGTTTTAACTGAAACGTCACATTCGGTAAAACAACAACAGCTACATCATGCCTCAGCAATTTTAGCTCGCTACAATCAAATTGCGAAAGATTTGTATACGCTGGTCGAACTACAGCCCGATGAATACGATCATGCTCAGCACATCATGCAAAGCATGTTTAGCGAAAAAAATCTTAAACGCGCAGTACTCATCGATAACAATGGACAGACTTATTTAAGTATTGGTTATCGTGATAATCGTTATTGGCCTAGCTTTCCCAGTAGTAATAATTTTTTTGGTCCAATTTCTTATAACCACAACAATATTTATGGGCTACAGATTAGTAATAAAGCTGGAAAAGCGCCTGTCTGGTTAGTGATTGAAATGGATAACCAGCCTTTAGAGTTGGCACGTTATCGCATTATGATTGCCCTCGTCATTACTGGATTAATGACCTTACTGCTACTTTTACTATGCTTGAATTTTTATTCTCGTCGCTGGATTGCGCCGATGTATGAAATTCGCATGCAGTTACAACGTTTAAATGCAGATACTCTAGACCAGCATCTAGTCATTAATAGTACTGGGGAGCTACGCTTACTACAGCGCGATATTGCAAACGTTGTTAAGCGATTGCACTTTAGCTTTTTAGAATTAAAAGAACACACTGAACAAACAGAAGAAGACTTACGCAGAACATTAGATACCTTAGAAGTCCAAAACATTACCTATCGTCAAGCACGTGACCAAGCGATTTCATCAAACCAAGCTAAGTCAGTTTTCCTTGCCAATATTAGTCATGAGCTTCGAACGCCTCTCAACAGTATTGATGGTTTTATTCATCTATTGCTTCGTCAGCAAAACTTAAATAACGAACAAAATCTTTATTTACAAACCATTCGCAAGTCATCTGCCCATTTATTGGCATTAATTAACGATGTATTAGATTTCTCAAAAATTGATGCGGGTAAGTTAGAGCTTGAAACAGCACCTTTTGATTTAGAAGAAGCCATTTTTGATGTTATGGATATGCTGTCTCCTTTGGCCGCTCAAAAACATATCGCCATGGCTTTTTACTATGCGGACAATATTCCACAACAGGTTATTGGTGATGCGTTACGCTTCAAGCAAATTCTGACCAACTTGATTTCTAATGCAATCAAGTTCACTCCAGATGGTGAAATTATTGTTCGTGTTCGTATGGAACATGATGATATTGGGCAATGTCTGCTTCATTTTAGTGTTCAAGATAGTGGTATTGGCTTAAGTGGTACAGATCGTAAAAAATTATTTGAATCATTCTCGCAAGGCGATGCATCAGTTACACGTCAATTTGGCGGTACTGGTTTAGGTCTTGCTATCTCTAAACAGCTTGTTCATCTGATGCATGGTCAAATTGGCTTTGAGGACAATCAAGAACGTGCACCAACAGAAAAAGGCTCTACGTTCTGGTTTACCGCACAATTTGTGGTAGATGAAGATTACGAAATCGAACACCCGCACTTTGAGCATTTACAAGTGGTGTCTTACCTTGCGCACCCTGCTACAGCAAGTGTTTTACGTTACTACCTTGAAAACTACCATGTTCCTCATATCGAAACACAATCGATTCTAGACTTGTTTAGTCGCTTAAAACATCTTGATCAGAAAGATAATACATGGCTTATCGTTGATCATAGCGGTGATACCGAAGCGTTATTAAAAGAAATCCGTAGCCGTTATCAAGGTAATTTAGCAGTCTATGGTTATCAAATGACGCTTGAGCCAAACATGCTCAGTGAATATCGCGCTCGTCCTCTATATCAACCATTAAGCCGTAGTGGACTCATTCAATTATTAAGCAACCAACCTATTTTTGAAGAAGAACAACAAGATTTTAATGGTCAAGGTTTACACATTCTGGCAGTAGATGACCATTTACCAAACTTAATTGTCTTAGAAGCTTTGTTGGGTGAATTAAACGTTAAAACAACTAAAGCATTAAGTGGCCAAGAAGCGCTTAACCTTATTCAAGAACGAATTGATCAGAAACTTAAACCATTTGATTTGGTGTTTATGGATATCCAAATGCCTGTCATGTCGGGCATTGATACCACACGTGCTATCCGTTCTTTAGAGTCAACGCTCGATGGAGAAATGCAGCTTCCAATTATTGCGTTAACGGCCCACGCCCTTGCCGATGAAAAGCAAAAGCTTCTTAAAGTAGGCATGAATGACTATGTCACCAAGCCAATTCAAATGGAGCAAATCATCCAGATCTTAACGCAATGGACTAAAAACAACTTTACAGCAAAAGCCATAGATAAAGATCACCATGTAGTTGCAGAAGCTTTAGACCCACAAATTTTAAACTGGCAACAAAGTTTGCAACTTGCAGCAAATAAAGAAGACTTAGCACACGATCTACTTAAAATGTTAGTTGATAGTTTTCCAACTGAGCTAGATGAAATGCAGCAGCTCATTGAGCTTGAAGACTTCCCTCAACTTGAGCATGTTTTACATCGCCTGTATGGTGCCACTCGCTATGTAGGCGCACCGAAACTACAGCAAGTTACAGGTGACTTTGAACAATTTATTTCAACGCTACGTAAAGAACGCCGTATAGCAGATGAAGGCTTCATTGAAGAAGTTATACAGCGCTTTGATGAATTAGGTCTTGTGGTTAAAGAGGTAGAAAGTGCTGCTCACCAGATCTTGGTGATACCTGACTAACATATCTACCAAATAGGCATGACTGAGCTGTCATGTTTCCAGATTACAGCCATGTTATGCTCCGTTCATCTATAAAAAAAGAAGCGGGAATCTCATGGCACTCTTACGTATTGAAAAAAATAATGGCATTGCAACGGTATATTTAAACCGTCCAGACAAACGCAATGCGATGAGTTTTGCCTTATTAAAAGAGTTAGTTTCAACTGCAAAAGCAATTAAAAAGGATAGAGATATTCGCTGTGTTATTTTGACAGGCGAAGGAAATGTGTTTAGTGCGGGCATTGATTTATCTGATCTCAACAATCCCAAAAACTCTGCTTTTGCCATTTGGGAACTTGTAAAACCAGGACAAAGTCTTTTTCAAAAAGCATTTCTGACTTGGCAGAATTTACCTGTACCTGTTATTGCGGCACTAGAAGGATATTGTTTCGGCGCTGGTATGCAACTCGCTTTGGCTGCTGACATCCGAATTTCTCATCCAGAAACAAAAATGTCGATTATGGAAAGCCGTTGGGGTTTAGTTCCTGATATGGGACTTACTCGCTCATTAAAAGGCTTAATTAGCGTTGACCTTGCAAAAGAACTCACCTTAACTGCCCGTGTTTTTGATGGGAATTATGCAAAAGAAATTGGCCTTGTAACTCATTTAAGTGATTCTCCTTTAGAGAGAGCAAATGAGATTGCATCTGAAATGTTGCAGCGCTCACCTGATGCCCTCACTGCGGCAAAACGTGTACTTGACGCAATGGAACATCAACCAGAAAAGTCATTACGTCTAGAAAAAATCTGGCAACTTAAATTATTACTTGGTAAAAATAGCAAACTTGCTCGTAAAAAAGACAAACATCCGGAAGTTAATTTTTTACCACGCCAATATAAATAAGAGCTTAGATTATGAATTTTGATCGCAACACCGCTATTGCTTTTTTAGGCATAGGGCTTATGGGAAGTCGGATGACAACCCGCCTTATTCAAGCTGGCTTTCAAGTTGCTGTTTGGAATCGAACCGCCTCTGCATGTGACGAACTTCTTGATATCGGTGCACAATCTTTAGAACTTTCAAATATTGGTGAGTATCCAGTTATTTTAATCTGTCTGGCAGATGACAAAGCAGTAAAAGCTGTATTTGAGCAAATTCAGCCTAACTTAAAAGCTAAACAGGTTATTGTTGATTTCTCGAGTTTATCTGTTGCCGCAACGAAAACTCTTGCTCAAGCAGCTACAACTCATGATGTCATATGGATTGACTCACCTGTATCAGGTGGGACAGCAGGTGCAGAACAAGGCACTCTTGTCATTTTTGCAGGTGGTGATGCTCAAACTATTACAGAATTAACTCCTATTTATAATGTTCTATCCCAACGTGTGACTCGCATGGGAGATACAGGAACCGGCCAAGCCACCAAAATTTGTAATCAACTTATTGTTGCAGCCAACAGCGCTCTTATTGCAGAGGCTGTCGCACTTGCAGATCGAGCTGGTGTAGATACAACTTTGCTTGCTCCTGCCCTAGCTGGTGGATTTGCTGACTCCAAACCCTTTCAAATTCTAACTCCACGCATGGCAACTCATACATTTGAACCAGTTCAGTGGAAAGTTCAAACATTATCTAAGGATCTTAACAACGCAGTAACATTGGCTAACAATGTTAATTTAGACATCCCTGTTGCACAAAAAGCTCTACTACAGCTACAAACTCACCAAAAAAATGGCTTTGCTGAGAAAGATTTAGCTACTATGATTCAATTAATAGAGCAAAAATAAACGGAGTTTGAGTATGGGTCGTCTTGCAGTCAATTTATCCATGATTTTTACCGAAGTTCCTTTAATTGAACGCTTTGCTCTGGCGCATGCACAGGGCTTTGAATATGTAGAAATTCAATTTCCTTATGAATTGGCTATTTCCGATATTCAAACTCAACTCGAACGCTACAACCTTAACCTCTGTCTAATCAATGTGCCTGCGGGTGATCTGATGCAAGGTGGAAATGGTTTAGCTGGCATACCCGGTCAAGAAACAGCTTTTCGTGAAGCGTTAGAATTAGCAATTAGCTATGCCACTGCTTTAAAAGTTCCCCGTATCAATATTTTGGCAGGGAAACAGCCTCTAGATGCCGACCTACTCCCTTGTTTGAAAACATTAGCAGCTAATTTAAAACTTGCCTGTAACTTACTTAGTGAACACGGTATAGAACCCGTTTTTGAAATGATTAACGGTACAGATATGCCACGCTTTTTGGTGCAGAATATTGCGCAGGGACAAGAAATGCTAGAAGCGGTCAATCATCCTGCTCTCAAAATGCAATATGACTGCTATCACATGGCAATGATGGGCGAAGATGTACTTGAGGGTTTGCAAGAAAATATTAACTTAATTGGACATATTCAATTTGCGGACTGTCCGGGCCGTCATGAACCAGATACAGCCCAAATTCCTTATGAACAAATTTTTTCTTGGTTAAAGCAAAGCTCTTATCAAAACTATATTGCAGCAGAATATAAGCCTGAAAATACTTCAAATCAGTCATTTACTTGGAAGAAAAAGTATTTTTCGGATGATGTAAATATATAAACTGTTACGACTTCTGATTGAAATTTAGCGCGAAAACCACTATATTAGATAGTGAGTAATTGTCAGGAAAATATACCCTATATGAATTTAGAACCATCGCCCAGCGTGTCTAATTCTCACGATTTCGCAATGAACACCTCAAATAAAGACGTACAGACTTGTCTCAAAGTTGTTCATGACGCTTTAGTTGATGTAAAAGCAAAAGATATTCTCCAGTTAGATGTTAGCTCAATTAGCAATGTCTCTGATGCTATTGTAATTGCAAGTGGTACTTCTACTCGCCATGTCAAAGCACTCGCTGACAATGTTGCAGAAGAAGCTCGAAAAGCCGGTTTCCGCCCGATTGGCGTTGAAGGTGAACGAGATGCAGAATGGATCTTGATTGATCTCGGCTTTGTTGTAGTACATGTGATGCTACCAACAGCTCGTAAATTCTACGATTTAGAAAGCTTATGGCGTACCGCTCCAGAGTCGGTTGCTTAAAATTTTGCTTTTAAAAAAAGCGGCTCTTTTGAGCCGCTTTTTTAATTGTTAAAGGTGATATTTTCCATTACCCCCCCTATACTTTATTATGTATTAGCTTTTTTCTTTCTTCCCGAATAACTTTGAGTATTTCCTCAGTCATATTCATCTTCATTTTCTTGACAATATCACTTTGTAGCTCAGAAATTAGTTTGAGTTGCTCATCACTTATATTTTTATAATCTTCACCCGCCATTTTTTTTATATCAGTTACCCCCATCCACTCCTTTTCCTCTTGTCCACATTTATAGAAAGCATCTTTAACAATATCATTTTCATCTTTATTCATTTTTATTTGAGGCTCAACTTGCCTCATCAAACAATTTGCATATTTTTCACTCACCTCCTCAAGAGGCTCTGCCAAAGTTACCGAAGAAAAGAAAAAACTGATAAATGAGATTATGAAAAATATTATTTTTTTGACCACTTAAACCCCTCAAACAACTATTATATATCAATCAAATATTATCATTCTTAGCATCCAGTAAAAGTAAAAACTAGCTAATTATAGTTCTTGAAACTCTCACCATTACATTAAATAGAAATAATAAATACTTCCATTTTTTGATTATAGAGATTAAGCAAAAGCCGTTACTCATCACCCATTTTTAAATTTGACATGACAAATTGTCAGATTTGCAGCAATATACAATTTCTTGAAGTCCCCACCAATAAATAGCATAACCGGAGCACAGAAAGTGAGAATATTGATTACGGGCGCCAACACAGGTATTGGTTTCGCCACAGCAGAACAACTCGTTAAACAAGGGCAACATGTTATTTTAGCGTGTCGAAATCCAGAAAAAGCTCAAGCTGCACAAAACAAATTACGCATCCTTAACCAAGGACAAGTCGACTTAGTTTCTCTCGATCTAAACAGTCTTGAATTAACTCGAAATGCAGCCGACGAGATTGCAGATCGCTATGGTAGCCTTGATGTACTCATTAACAATGCAGGGTTATTTGCCAAGACCAAGCAATTGACTGTCGATGGCTTCGAGCAGCAATTTGGCGTTAATTATTTAGGCCATTTTTTACTAACTCAAAAATTGCTTCCAGTTTTACAACAATCGTCTGAAGCACGGATTATTCATCTCGCATCCATCGCACACTGGGTGGGCTCCATTAAACCCAACAAGTTTCGAGCAGAAGGTTTTTACAATCCCCTGTTCTATTATGGGCAATCGAAGCTTGCAAATTTATTATTCAGCAATGCTTTAGCAGAACAGCTAGCTGGAAGCTCAATTACCAACAATGCATTGCATCCGGGTGGTGTCGCTTCTGATATTTATCGTGACTTACCAAAACCAGTTTATGCAGCGATGAAATTAGGCTTAGTCCCAACCTCAGTTCCAGCAAATCTCATTACAGAAATGGCAACTGGAGATGCATGGCAGAATCGTAATGGCGAATATGTCAGTGCGCACATGCCAGACTGGAAATCTTCACACGCAAAAAACCAGCAACTGGCACGTGACCTCTATCAACAGTCAATGGACCTTGTAGAAAAATTTCTTTAAACAAATAGACCAAATAAAAAAGCCACCCGAGGGTGGCTTTTACAATCCTAATTGAGGGCAGATTAGTGACCGCCACCATTGATTGCTTTTGTCATATCTTCCACAACTTTCTTCGCATCACCAAAGATCATCATTGTTTTTTCGTTATAGAACAAATCGTTGTCCAGACCTGCATAACCTGTTGCCATAGAACGCTTAATCACCATGATCGTACGCGCTTTATGTGCTTCAAGAATCGGCATGCCATAAATTGGTGAAGTTGGATCATCTTTCGCAGCAGGGTTTACTACGTCGTTTGCACCAATTACAAGCACCACATCAGTTGCAGGGAAGTCTGAGTTAATCTCATCCATTTCCAAGATGTCTTCATATGCTACGTCTGCTTCTGCAAGCAATACGTTCATATGACCAGGCATACGGCCAGCAACTGGATGGATTGCAAAACGAACGCGAACACCTTGCTCTTTTAGAATTTCACACAATTCTTTTACAGCATTTTGTGCACGACCTTGCGCCATACCATAACCCGGTACAATCACAACGCTGTCGGCATTTGACATCAAGAAGCCAGCATCATCAGCAGAACCAGAACGGTGGTTACGCTGAACTTGCTCACCTTTAGCAGCTGTAGCAACCGCTGCACCACCCATTGCACCACCAAACAATACATTGATGATTGAACGGTTCATTGCTTTACACATGATGTACGACAGAATCGCACCAGATGAACCCACGAGAGAACCCGCAACGATCAACATGTTGTTTTCAAGTGTAAAACCAATACCTGCCGCAGCCCAACCCGAGAATGAGTTAAGAAGCGATACCACTACAGGCATATCACCACCACCAACTGGTGCAATCCATACCCAGCCAAATGCAAGTGCAAGTGCTGTCATTGCCCAGAATGCAGTCATGTTGCCAGTGGTAAAGAAGTAGAAACCACAAGCCAACATCGCAATAAAGATAAGCGCTTGAACCGGTTTAACCCATGCACCAGAAATCGTTTTCGCCCATTTTTTTGCAGCCAATTTACCGTATGCAAATACAGATGCAGTAAAGGTAATCGCACCAACAAAACAACCTACGAACAATTCAAATAAGTGAACACTGCTCATGTGCACATGTTGCACACCAGCCGCAGTTAAAGCCGCCTCATTTTGAGCAAACAATGCAGTGAGTTGGTTGTTGTGTAAAATTGCAGCAATTGCAATTAGGACAGCAGCCAAACCAACTAACGAGTGCATCAATGCAACAGTTTCAGGCATTTGAGTCATTGGCACAGTACGAGCACGGGCAATACCAACGATTGCACCCAACACCATTGCGCCAACAATCATCCAGATGACTGGGTTATTCGCAACAAAGAAGGTCGTAACTACAGCAATCGCCATCGCGATCATACCGTAACGGTTACCTTGAATTGCTGTTTTAGGGCCAGACAAACCACGAAGCGTCAAGATAAAGAGAATTGCGCCTACAAGGTACAACCAATTTGCATTTGCTTGAATAAATTCCATGTCAAAGCCCTCTTATTTCTTTTGCTTAGGCTTGAACATTTCCAACATGCGTGCAGTCACTGCAAAGCCGCCGAAAATATTAATGCTTGCCAAAAATACCGCAATCGCACCCAGTACGCTCACCACATTCACACTTTGAAATGCAACGTTAGCATCTACACCCAAAATAGGCAGACCCACAGTTTGCAACATTGCACCCACTACAATAATAGATGACAACGCATTGGTTACTGCCATAAGTGGTGTATGTAAAGCTGGTGTAACACCCCAAACTACGTAATAACCTACGAAGATGGCAAGGACGAAAATTGTAATAGTTTCAACCATGAGAAATCTCCTTAACCACGCTTAAGCAGTACTTGACCGCCATGAGTGACCAATAGGGCTTTTTGGATTTCGTCTTCTTGATTAATCGCAAAGTTTTTCTCTTTGTCGAATAAAGTTTCTACGAAATTGAATACGTTACGCGCATATAGTGCGGAAGCTTCTGTCGCTACAGTTGCTGGAATATTTGGAACACCCAAAATTTTCACGCCATTTTCTGTAAACACAGTCTCGCCAACTTTAGAGCCTTCAACGTTACCACCAGTTTCAACAGCCATATCTAAAATGACAGAGCCTGGTTTCATCTTGGCAACAGTTTCAGCCTTAATCAGACGCGGTGCATCACGACCTGGCAACAATGCAGTGGTAATCACGATATCAGCATTAGATACAGCTTTATCTACAATCGCAGCTTGGTCTTTGATGTATTGCTCACCCGGCATCCAGCCATAACCATTTTTAGCGGCGTCAGCTGCACGTTGTTGCTCTTCTTCAGACATTGGTACGTCTAACCACTTCCCGCCTAAAGATTCAACTTGATCTTTTGCGGTAGGACGTAAATCAGTTGCTTCAACAATTGCACCTAAACGTTTTGCCGTTGCAATTGCCTGAAGACCTGCAACGCCCACGCCCATAATCACAACACGAGCAGGTTTTACAGTACCAGCAGCAGTCATAAGCATTGGGAACATACGTTGATATTCAGCGGCAGCAAGCAAAACTGATTTATAACCAGAAAGGTTTGCCTGAGAAGACAATACGTCCATGTTCTGCGCACGAGAAAGCGTACGAGGAAGCAATTCCAATGCAAAAGCAGAAACTTGCTGATTCGCAAACTGATCTAGCTCGGTATTACGATAAGGATCAAACATTGCTACAACAGCAGTATTTGCTGGAAGTTTTTGAATTTCCCCACCTTGTGGCGCACGAACTTTCAAAATAATTTGACTACCCGTATAGGCATCATCCGTAATGGTTGCACCGACCTGTTCATAAGCACTGTCAATGTACGCAGCCTTTACACCAGCACCACGTTCAATCACAACGCTATGACCAGCGCTAATCAACTTCTTTACTGTCTCTGGCGTAGCAGCTACACGATTTTCACCGACGACAGTTTCGGTTGGGATTCCGATTTGCATGAGCGTTCCTCAAGCTAATTTCTCATTGTCAAAAACATTGCAACCTGCAATGTTTCCCCCATGTGTATTCTTTGTACAGAATTTGGATTCTAATTGAACTTTTTTAAAATACCACCCAATATTTATTTAATAAATACCCATATTTTGAACTGATGATTCACGATATTTGATTTGAGGTGTAACATAGGAAGCTTTTTCTTTTTTTTGCAGACAACAGTCTCTCTTATACAGTCTTGTATATGAAAATTTCTTTATCTTCGTTTCAAATCGGGTCTTTTTTTGCTCTTTGCTCTGCTTTTCTATTCAGTACAAAAGCAATCTTTATTAAACAGACTTATGCCCTTTCTCCATTAGTAGACGCTACAGTCCTGATGGCTTTACGCATGTTAAGTGCTTTACCGTTCTTTCTATTAATTTGCTGGTTTAACAGGCATCATAATCAGGGCATAAAAAAGAAGGATTGGCTAATTTTAATTTTTGCTGGTCTATTAGGCTACTACTTTGCCAGCTGGCTCGATTTTATGGGTCTGATGTTTATTAGTGCTTCACTCGAACGAATTATTCTATTTTTATATCCTACTCTCACCGTCATAGTCTCAAGCTTGCTCTACAAACAAAAATTAGATGCAAAAAGTTTATTTGCCATTTTTCTTAGTTATGGTGGAACTGTATTGGTCATGCTTCAAGAGCACAACAATGCACCAATTCAGGGCAAATTCTGGTTAGGCACAAGTCTCGTGTTTGCGAGTGCTGTGGCTTTTGCAGGCTATTTACTACTGACCCCGCCATTAATTAAAAAATTTGGTTCTTGGAATTTCACAGGTTTAGCTTTAACAGTCGCTTGTATCGGTACATTAACGCACTATGTATTAAGCACTCCTCAGCCTATCCAACTTCTATTACAACTTCCATCTAATGTAATTTGGTACGGCGTCGGACTTGGCTTTTTGGTCACTGTTTTACCTACCGTTATGCTCATGCAAAGTATTGAGCGACTTGGCGCCTCTCAATCTGCCATGATTGCTTCGATAGGACCAGTTTTAACTATTTTACTCGCGGTTACTTTTTTAAATGAACATCTCAATATGTGGCAATGGGTAGGCTGTATTTTAAATATTGCAGGTGTCATGATAATTACCCTCAGAAAGAAAAGATTAAAATACTAATTTCTCTTGACCTCAACCTAAGTTGAGGTTGGATACTCATCTAAATTTTACTGAACGGTTGAGTCCCATGAATCAAGAAACTTTTAAAATAATAAATCCATCAACTTTATACGACCCTACTCCAAATGCTTATAGTCATGTTGCTGTGGTAGAAAACTTTAAAAAGATTATTCATATTGCAGGTCAAGGTGGCGAAAACTCAAAAGGTGAATTAAGCCCAAACTTTGAAGAACAAGCTTTTCAAGCTATTGATAATATTAAACATGCTTTGATTGCTGCCGATGCAGAGCTTAGCAACATTGCCATGTTAAGAGTTTTAGTTGTTGACCACTCGGTCGAAAAACATGAAATTTTAATTAAAGTTATGCAAAATTTATGGAAAAATCATCCTTTTCCAGCCTGTACACTCATTCCTGTACCACGCCTTGCATTAGAGCATATGCTCATTGAAGTCGAAGCAACCGCATACACCTAATAAAATCGAGAGAACATCATGTCTACCCCTGAAGATATCAGTCAAAATAAACCTTTACTTTGGTTGATGGCAGCAGCATGTGGCTTATGTGCAGGTGTGAATTATTATTGCCAGCCTCTTATTCACTCCATTCAACAAGACTTTGCTGTTACTCAAGCACAAGCCGCATTGACCGTTACATTTGCTCAGGTGTCTTATGCCCTCGGACTGCTCTTTATTGTTCCGATGGGTGATATCGTCAATAAAGCCAAGGCTATTCCGTTTTTGATGGTGCTTTGTGCAGTTGGCCTATTTACTTCTGCTTTTGCTGTTAATTTACCCATGCTATGGATCGGTACAATTTTAGCAGGATTGTTTTCGGTTGCAGCTCAAGTACTTATTCCACTTGCCACAATGACTGTAAAACCTGAAAAAACTGGCGAGATCATTGGTTTTTTAATGAGTGGCCTATTGGTTGGTATTTTACTCTCTACCAGTCTGGCTGGCCTATTTTCTAACTTATTCCACTGGAAAGTGGTTTATGTGGTAAGCGGCATATTAATGCTTCTGTTGGCATATACCTTAAAAAGTCGCTTGCCTTATGTTTTACGCATGAAAATGAACTATGGACAGATCTTTGCTTCCATGGCTCAGCTTTTAAAACAAGAGAAAAGACTATTATTAAGAGCGCTTACAGGTGCTTTCGCCTTCGCATCTGTGAGTATTTTATATTCCACCATCGCATTACTCCTCACCTCAGCACATCATTTACCTGATCTGTTTATTGGACTAGTACCTTTAGTCGGTATCTTTGGTGCCTTATCAACCCGTTATATTGGTAAATATGCCGATCAAGGACGTACTACTCTACTCACATGGATAGGTTGTGGTTTATTCCTGTTAAGCTGGCTCTGCTTTTATTATGGACAAACTTTGCTTGCGAGTTATATTGCTGGTTTTGCTTTAATTCAGTTAGCGCTAGCACTCGTACACACAAGCAACCAAAGCATTATTTTCCGTTTACGACCAGATGCAAAATCTCGTATTAATGCCATCTATATGACCACTTACTTTATTGGAGGCGCAGGAGGCTCAGCATTAGGAATTTTTGCGTGGAACCGTGGCGGATGGACCATGACTTGCCTTGCTGGTATTGGGCTAGTTGTACTTTGTATTTTGTTTAGCTTGTTTGATGCTATCTTACAAAAAAAGAAAATGATTTCCCAATAAGGTAACTTGTTATAAATCATCTCCCTATATTCAACCCAAGGGTGGTTATAAATTACTCGGCTAAATGCCTCTGTCGATTCAAGCATAAACCTCGTATAATGCTGCCCTTTCATTAATTTAGCGACTTTTGGGCTATTGGTTATGCAATCACTTCAATCGTTACAACCTCGTATTTCTGTCGCACCCATGATGGATTGGACAACGAAGGATTATCGATTCTTTGCGCGCTTGTTTAACCCAAATGTTGTGCTATATACCGAAATGGTGACCACAGGTGCGATTCTATTTGGTGATGCTAAACGCCATTTAGACTACAGTGCACAAGAGCATCCTATTGTATTACAGTTAGGTGGTTCAAACCCACAAGAGCTTGCGACTTGCACAGAAATGGCTGAAGACTGGGGTTACGATGAAGTTAACCTCAATGTAGGCTGCCCAAGTGACCGTGTACAGAACAATAAAATCGGTGCTTGCTTAATGGCAGAACCAGATTTGGTTGCTGAATGCATTCACACTATGCAAAAAGCAGTAAACATTCCGGTAACGGTGAAACACCGTATCGGGATTGATGACATGCACTCTTATGAAGAGATGCTTCATTTTGTAGATACAGTTGCAGCAACAGGTTGCACTCATTTTGTAGTGCATGCCCGTATTGCTATTTTGAAAGGCCTGTCACCAAAAGAAAACCGTGAAGTTCCACCTTTACGCTATGAAGATGTCTATCGTTTAAAACAAGAGCGCCCACATCTCACCATTGAAATTAACGGCGGCATTAAAACGTTTGCTGAAACTCAAACACATTTACAGCATGTTGATGGCGTCATGATTGGCCGTGAAGCCTATCATAATCCGTACTTACTCGCGGAAATGGGTCAGCTTTGGAATTTGGAAGCTCCAGACCGATTCGAGATTATGGAACAAATGCTACCTTATATTGAACAGCGTATGGCGGAAGGTGCTCCACTCTCCATCATTACACGTCATATTTTGGGTTTATTCCAAAATTTACCTGGTGCGCGTAAATGGCGTCAGGCGCTAAGTGGCGGAAATGCAAAAACTTTAGCTGATGTAGAACAGGCTATTTGCAACATGCAAGCAGCTTTAATTCGTACTGAGGAATATTTAAAAGAACCTCAGGCTTAAGCATGTGATGGCTTCTTAAATTGTAAGAAAATGTGGCATTTTAAATCAGGGACTTAGATTTTGAGTATATTCGCAATGACTGAATTAAAATATTCAAATTTAAGCTCTGATTAATTATTTTTAAATAAAAATATCAATAACTTAAGTTAAATTGTTTTTGTGTTTCATTTTAATGAGTATCTTTTTATTTCTAAGTAGCAACATCTGGAAAAAAGATACGTTATTACATAACACAAACAAAACTTTTAAGGTACGCCTATTAGTATCTCTGAACGCCACAGGTAGGTGGTGATTTTTTTAATATGGATATAGATAGTACGGTAGAGATTTCACGATGATTATTTATGACGGACAAGTAGCTGATAATTATATGTATCAGGATTCAAATCAGGCAGCCATTGTTGTATCCCACAGCACTCCAAGTCTCCCTTATCCTTTCACCATGAAACCTAGTAATCATCAAACTGAAACTTCCGATACTCCAGCAATAGATGTTGATAGATTCGTAGCTAAATTAGAAAGTATTACCTCAAGACGCAGCAAAGCCCGTTGTGCACGTAGTATCCGCCTTGCTCTCGAATCTGCTGGTGCAGATATTCGGAATCACCCCATTGCAGCTTCAGACTGGGGAGACACTCTCAAAAAGATTGGCTACAAAGAGATAGATCCATCATTTGATGAGCCACAAGAAGGCGATATTTACATCATTCACAGAACTCGCAATCACGTTTATGGACATATTGCTGGATACACAGGAAGTGAATGGGTCTCTGACTTCAAACAAAACAGCTATGATGTCTATAAAGATGATAGCGTCACTTATACTTACTATCGTTTAGGGCAACCTACCTAACATCGGGTTTTTCAATCCTTTTTAAATATGCCAAACAGTTGATCAGACAGACTTTTTTAAATCAGGTTTGGCTTCTTTTTTGCATGATTTTCATATTGTACTTGTCAAAAATGATGATGTAACTTTATGAAAAAAATACTCTTAGCCGGTTACTTACTGACGTCATTTAGTTTGGCGCATGCCATTCCCGATACAAACGTTATAGAAGTTTTCAAAAAAGTACCGGAAAAAAGGATTTATCAACCACAATATTTATTGAAAGGAACGGCTCCTCAAGCTCGGATCCATGTCATACGAAAGCAATATTTAAATGGATTACTAGATTGTCCTTCCGTAATTTTTCACGATAAGAAAAAAATTCTATCTCTGCACTCATTTGAAGAAGCAACAATTTTTCTAGAGCCAGATAATTACTATATTCGCTATGCAATTAATAATAGTGGTTGCATCAATTTAGAATTCTATCAACATAAACGCCCTAAAATAGACATTATGTCTCAGGAGCGTCAGTTAGACGGTGATAGCGAATATACGTTTCTTATTAGCGAGCACACCGAGCTACAATAATTATTTCAGCATATGGTTAAAGATATCTCCTACTCACGCTTGTAGCAGTTCGTAGATATGTTCAGCATAAGATTGAATCAGATTACTTTGGTCTGTTCTATAAGCTAAAACCACTTCAGAGAAAAGGTTCTTATTCTCCAGCGGAATCAGTTTTACATTTTTGGGTGATATTTGTTCAAATTCTTGAGGAACAATACTAATACCCAAATTTGCAGCGACTAAGTGTAATTGGGTTATCTTACGAGATTGGACTACCGCTGCTTTAGGCAAGAAGCCAGCTCCTACACACAAGTTTGAGACTAGATAGCTCAAACCTCCCCGCTTTGGATGTGGAGTTGAAACAAAATATTCATCTACTAAATCTCTTATCTGGATACTTTGTTTTTGTTTAAATTTAGGGTGATCAATATAGACAGCGACAAATAAGGGCTGTTCATATAATTTCAAAATCGTTATTTCTTCAAGGCTATGCAATACTGGTGGTCTAATCAAACCAATATCAATTTCTCCACTCATTAAAGCTAAAATTTGCTGCTCAGATGACAGGGTATTCACCTCAAAATTTACCTGCTTAGCTAAGCTAATTTCTTTTAATATCTGAACTTTTCTATGATCCATGACAATACTGCTTGAGTGAGCAATTTTAATCTGGCGGTTTTTCCCTTCCGAAATACTTTTAGAAAGATCAATAATTTCATTTAAGTAGAGCATGTTATCTTTTATTTTCTTATAAAAGACCTCTCCTGCTGCTGTAAGCTTTACTTTCTTGTCAGTACGATCAAATAGTTGAAAGTTAATTTCTTCCTCTAATAATTTTATCTGCCTACTCAAAGCTGATTGAGCAATAAAGAGCTTTTCTGAAGCAGCCGTAAAACTGCCTTCTTCAACAATTTTTATAAAATATTGAAATTGTTTTAAAGTGAGCATTCCCATCTCAAAATTAGATCATTAAGTCTATTTTCTATATTAGATTAGATAGATCACCTTCGCTAGAATTTTATCAAGACCATTCACTTGATTAAATTATTCATGAAGTATTTTAAAGGTTTCACCATCTTCACTGTTGTTGTTCTAATTTTATGGTGCTTTAAATTTTATGATCAACAACTTCCAACACAGCCCAAACACGACACGATAGAGTTATATGACTAAAAAAGAAAAAAGCATGCCCAAACCTAAGAGCATGCCTTTTTAATATTTAAACTAAGCTTTCTTTAAATCAAGTTTCTTTAAAACTTCAGCCACAGCAATCATGGCAAAACTTGAAGTCACGACTACGGCTGAGCCATAGCCACCACAGCGTAAACCAGCCGATGGACACACATCTGCACTTGAGAATGGGTTATCAATCGAATAAATACAGGTAATTCCAAATTTCTCTTTTGGTTTTTTACAAATACCACGAGCGCGAAGTTGGCTACGTAACTTCGCCAACATCGGGTCTTGTTCGGTTTTTGATAAATCCGCGACACGAATTTTAAGCGGATCGAGCTTACCACCTGCTCCACCAGAAACAATCAAAGGAATTTTGTTAAAACGGCAATGCAGCATTAAAGCCAACTTCGCTTTAACGTCATCAATACAGTCTAAGATAATATCGGGGACAGGATTTAAAAGCTCTGTGACATTCTCTGGTGTAAGGAAGTCATCAATAATATGTACTTTAATACGCGGGTTAATCTGGCGACAACGCTCCGCCATAATCTCAACTTTTTCACAGCCTAATGTAGAAGTCATCGCTGGTAGCTGACGGTTCACATTTGATGCCGCGACAACATCCATATCCACTAATGTGATTTCACCAATTCCGGTACGAGCCAAAGCCTCTACAGCCCAACTGCCCACACCACCAATACCAATCACCATCACATGACTTTGCTCGTAATGTTGGAACGATGAATCACCATAAATTTTGGCTACACCTGCAAAACGGCGGTCATATTCATCTTGTTGGAGATCGGTCATTGTTACTCTTGGGGGTCACGAAATACGGTAGCTATTTTACCTGAATCAATTAGGCATAGGATATCTTTTACGATATTATAAATAGCAAAAGTCCCTTAAAATTTATTAATAATGAATCAAGAACTTAATCAAAAAATTGTCTTATGTATCCCAGGTGTTTGGGAAAATCATCAAGCTCTATTACATGCCCTCCTCACTGATGAAACAGGATATATTTACGCAGGCTCAATTATTAAGTCTTTAACAAATGAGTATTATGCTGAAATTGAAGAGTATGAAAATGATCCGAATGTAAGTCAGATTTTTAGGTCATTGAGTATGGGCCGTTTTTCTGAAAGTGAATTAGAAAAAATTGATCGACATAATATGGTTATTTATGTTGTTTGTGAGGGTGGATCAATCGAGTTAGCACAACAAGCTCTGTTGTTAGGGCAAGCCCTCATCAAAGCAGGTGGCTTAGCAATTAAAGTTGAGACTTCTGGACTTACACATATTAAAAGTGATTGGCTTAGTTATAGTGCTGAAAATACCCTAGATCTGTTTAAAGGCTTTATTCCTATTATTTCCGACGATAATTTACTTTATTCTTGTGGAATGCATCAATTCGGCAAACCAGATGGATGTATAAATCTAAAAGTAGATCAAGCATCCTATATTCTGAATCATTTCTTGTTATATATCCTTATTGAAAATCCAGAGTTGTTAGAGAATCAAACTTTTTCGATAGATGAAAATTCAGAATTATTAAAGCTTTCCCGAAAAGCATCTGGGGATTTCTTTGATTTAGATTCACTATATTTTAATCCACTCGATGTTTGGATGCTGACTACGTCATTTAGCTGGAAGAAATTATTTAAGTTCAGTTAAGTTTCCAAAAAGAAACCCTGTAATTTACAGGGTTTCTTTTTCAATTAGTCTGCAATCAAATTTCGAAGTACATAATGCAAAATACCACCAGCCTTAAAGTACTCGACCTCATTTAACGTATCAATTCGGCACAACACATTAAAATGACTCGCTACCCCATCCGGTCCTTTTACATCAACTTCAAGAATTTGATGAGGTTGAATTCCGTCCAGTAAACCACGGATTGATATCACTTCATGACCCGTTAAATTAAGAGATTGACGAGTTTGCCCATCAACAAACTGTAATGGCAACACTCCCATACCGACTAGGTTTGAACGATGGATACGCTCAAAACTCTCGGCAATCACTGCTTTCACACCTAATAAATTTGTTCCTTTTGCAGCCCAGTCACGTGAAGAACCTGTTCCATATTCCTTACCTGCAATAATCACAAGAGGTGTGTTTTCTTGTTGATAAAGCATCGCTGCATCATAAATGGCAAGCTTTTCACCACTTGGAATGTAAATAGTATTACCACCCTCTTCACCACCAAGCATTTCGTTTTTAATACGAATGTTGGCGAAAGTTCCTCGCATCATCACTTCATGATTACCACGTCGAGAACCATAAGAGTTAAAGTCTTTTGGATCAACCCCTTGCTCTTGTAAATACCGACCCGCAGGACTATCTTTTTTGATATTCCCCGCTGGTGAAATATGATCGGTTGTAACTGAGTCACCTAAAACAGCCAAAATATGCGCCTGTTCAATATTTTTAATTGGTTTCGGTGGCTCTCCAATTCCTTCAAAGAAAGGAGGATGGCGAATATAAGTCGAGTCATCGGCCCATTCATAAGTCTTGCTCTGTGGAATCTGAATCGCTTGCCAACTCGCGTCACCATCAAAGACCGCTGCATATTCTTTGTGGAACATCTCTGTATTTACTTTCTGCAAGACAACATCAATTTCTGCCTGACTTGGCCAGATATCTTTTAAATAGACGGGCTGTCCATCTTTGCCCTCACCAAGAGGCTCTGTTGTCAGGTCGGTACGAATATTCCCAACCAAACCATAAGCAACCACGAGAGGTGGTGAAGCTAACCAATTGGTTTTAACTAATGGATGTACTCGTCCTTCAAAGTTACGGTTACCAGAAAGTACAGATGCAACATTTAAATCATGACATTGAATTGCATCTTCGACTGGCTCTGGTAATGGGCCTGAGTTACCAATACAGGTTGTACAGCCATACCCCACCAAGTTATAACCCAACTCATCTAAATACGGCGTAAGCCCAGCAGCCAACAAATAATCAGTCACGACCTTAGAACCAGGTGCAAGAGAGCTTTTCACCCATGGTTTTCGTTGTAAGCCTTTTTCAATGGCTTTTTTGGCAAGCAGACCCGCCGCTAACATCACGCTTGGGTTAGAGGTATTGGTACAAGAGGTAATGGCTGAAATTACGACATCACCATGAGTCAGAGGGTATTCCTGCCCTTCAATCACACAAGATGGACTTTCATGTTGAATATTTGCTTTTTTTGCCTCTACAGCAGTACCACCACCTTCATTTTCTAGACGTTCTTTTGCTTCTTTTGCTGGTTTTAGCGTTAACTCCATGAGCGCATTAAACGTTTTAGGCACTTCTGATAACAGCACTCGGTCTTGCGGGCGTTTTGGTCCAGCCAAACTTGCTTGCACCGTGGTCATGTCTAAACTTAAAGTATCTGTAAAAACAGGTTCATCACCAGCATTTCGCCATAAACCTTGAGCTTTACTATAGGCTTCAACGAGCTCAATACGGTCTTCATGACGGCCTGTCAGTTTCAGATATCCTATAGTCACTTCATCTATTGGAAAGAAACCACAGGTTGCACCATATTCTGGTGCCATATTGGCAATTGTTGCACGGTCAGCAAGAGGCAAATCTGCCAAACCATCTCCATAGAACTCTACAAATTTACCCACCACACCTTTTTGGCGAAGCATTTGAGTAATAGTGAGTACCAAGTCTGTTGCTGTAATACCTTCTGGTAATTTTCCTGTAAGTTTAAAACCGATGACTTCAGGAATAAGCATAGAGATGGGTTGGCCCAACATTGCTGCTTCAGCCTCAATACCGCCTACGCCCCAACCTAAAACACCCAAGCCATTAATCATGGTCGTATGCGAATCTGTTCCCACTAAAGTGTCAGGAAATGCAAAAGTTTTGCCTTCATCTTCCCCCAACCACACTGCTTGGGCCAAATATTCTAAATTGACCTGATGGCAAATCCCTGTACCTGGCGGCACTACACTAAAATTATTAAATGCAGACTGTCCCCAACGTAGAAATTGATATCGTTCGCCATTACGCTGCATTTCAATATGTACGTTTTCTTCAAAAGCCTGATCATCGGCAAAATAGTCAACCATCACCGAGTGGTCAATCACCAAATCGACTGGAGATAACGGATTAATCTTCTCTGGGTCTCCACCAGCTTGAGCCATGGCTGCTCGCATTGCTGCCAAATCGACTACAGCGGGTACCCCTGTAAAATCCTGCATTAAAACTCGAGCAGGTCGATATTGAATTTCCTGTTCAGAACCTTTGGTTTTTAACCATTCTGCTAAGGCATAGATGTGTTCAGTTTTAACGCTAAGTTGGTCTTCAAACCGTAATAAGTTTTCCAATAATACTTTTAAAGATTTCGGTAGTTTGGCAATATCCCCTAGCGTTTTCTCGGCTTGGGCTAAGCTAAAAATCTGATAATTGCTGGAACCTACTGTTAGCGTCTGTAAAGCATTAAAACTATTGATATTGCTATACTTAGCCATTGGGTTATCCTCCCATGTCTGGCAATGTTATTTTTCACGTTTTTACATGTTGTTTTCTTACTTTAAGCTTCTTTTCTAATCGCTGTGTTTTGTTTTAGTTACTATTTCTAATCTTTGATTTTTATTACGATAATTTCAACGCCGAGAGCGAGTTTTCCCAAAGCTGTACGGCCAAATCCGACTCTGATATGTTTAGGTTTTCTGCCAAACTTTGCAAAACATAAGGCAAATTAACTGGGGTATTACGGGTACGCTCTTCAGTTGAGGTTTGGCAACAAAGTGGGGTCATATCGGGACAATCCGTTTCAATCACCAAGTGCTCTGCACCTATAGCCTGCACAACCGTATGAAGTTTTTTTGCATTCGGATTAGTAATTTGCCCAGTCACACCAATTTTAAATCCCAGTTTAATAAGACCTTTTGCTTCCTCTATTCCACCACTAAAAGCATGGGCAATTCCACCCAGTTTAAATTTCTGAGCTTTTAATATTGCGAGTACATCACCATGTGCTTTTCTAATATGGAGAAGTACTGGTTTTTGATATTGGGTTGCAAGCTCTAACTGATCGGCAAAATATTGTTTTTGCTTCGCATAGATATCAGGGTGCTTATGCTCTTTTAAGAAAGTATCTAAACCAATTTCACCTACTGCCACACATTCTTCTTTCTGTAAAATTTGCTCAAGATGAGAAAGATGTTCTGGTTGATGTTGCTCAATATAAAATGGATGTAAGCCGGGTGCTAAATATGAAGTCGGTACATTTTCCCAGCTATTTAACTGATGATGGGTTTGTAGCAATTCATCAAAACGTGACTGCACAAAACCAATTAAAACCAGTGCATCAACCCCAGCTTTCTTGGCATTAAGCGCTAACTGTTGCCGATCTTCATCAAAATCGGCAACATCAAAATGCGTATGCGTATCAAACAGACGCATTAGCTTCCACTTTTTGCAACAGGTGTTGAAGCTGGTTGCGCTTTAGGCTGCGGCAAATACTCTTTTTTCAAGACTTCCTGTAATTGATCATACGGAATGACTAATCGAGGTAATCCCACCACATATGGTCCAATTTCATATTCACCATATTGAAGGATTAAACCTTGTTCACCCAATAAGAAATTATCGGATAATTTAAATGGCCAAGCTTGTTCATAATCAGCAACATTATCAGCCAGTTTAGAGTCTGTAACCCAAGTCTTAAAGGCTTCATGCGCCAACTTCACTAACGCTGCTTTTTGCTGTGGACGTAACAAGTCTTCAAGCTTGATCTGCTTTTGTTCTTTTAAATCAAAATTATAATAATGCTGTGCAGCAGAACCATGAGCACCACCTAAATAGCTACTGCTATTAAGTACAACAGTGACCACTTTACCTTGAGCCTGCAAAATCTTAGGTTTAACTAAAAGATTAATTTGATGACTACTACTTAAAGCTTTTAACTCATTGTCCAGACCAATAAATGAGTTTGCATAACGTTGAACCTGTGCATCAAAGCTATTTTTTTGCTCTGCACCCGCAACTGCTGAAGCTTCTGTTTTTTGATCTGGTTGCTTCACTTTAGCATCGGGTTCAGCAATCTCTAAAATTTGATCTAGAGCCTTTAAGATTTGCTGATCTACAATTTTATCAATAAATGGAAAATTACTCTGTAAACGCTCAACTGTAAATTCGGGACAAGTTTTACCATCACAATCAGGTAAAGCAACCTTACTCGGAATTGTTTCACCCTTCAAAGTCAGCTCTACTGGCTTTTGTTGTTCGACTGCTGGTTTCTGCTGTTCTTGAGAATCCTTAGGATCGGCTTTAGGTTGGCATGCCACCAAAAATATAGCCGAAGCAAGCAAAGTTAATCGCAGTGAAACTTTAGAAGATAACATCATATTTTGCCTTTTATTCTAAGGAGATTACGCAGTGCCTTTTCTAAGAAATTAGCGCATATAAATAGAGGTTGCAAATTCTGCTACCATCTTAAAACATTTGTTCATAAACCTCGGGTTGTAATATTTTTTTTGTTTGTTCTGTAGATAAATAAATATCGAGCTGTGGTGCCTCTTTAGTAATTTGGTTTGCCTGATAATGCAGTCCAATGCCTTCACCATCAAAGAACCAATCCGCTTGCCCCCAATATAAAGTTTTTGGTGCTTCTTTTTTTATTTCAACAGTCTGCTTTTTTAACCAGTCTTGATAGGCTACCTGCACCATTTGATGCATAGCTGTTTGCTGATCTTTTTTTAAAACATCTAACAAACTTAAACTTTTATGCAATTTTCGGTCGGCCACGAAAAAGTAATAACGATCTTTAATCGTGAGCTCTTCTTGCTTGGTATCAAGCCCCAATTGCAATAAAACATATTGATTACGCTGCGAAGCAATACGTGTATGAAGATGCAATTCATAAGCTCGATTCTTTGAATATTTATCTTGCCATTCATCAGACTTTTTTACATAGGCATTAATCGCCTGCTGCAAGCTTAAGTCTTTTTTCAAATCAATTTGATCTTGAATCACTTTTGTCTGACTTTTCGCGATCCAGTCATTTATCCATGCGTCTTGAGTCTTTATCGTTTGAATATCAACATCAATACAATTTTTCTTCTCACAAAATGGCAAAGCATAATCGGCTTTTACTTGTTGTAAGTTGAGAAATGGCAGTACTTCAGCTTTTTCAATATTTTGAGTTTGTGTACCCACTAGTTTCGTTTGAGAAGAGGATGAAGACTGAGAACTTTTCCAGACAAAAATAGAAATAGCAGAAATTAATGTTATGACTGCAACCACCAGCGCAATAATTGTCTTTTTACTCAAGTTCATTTCATCATCCTTTTTTATTTTTCAAAACAAAACAGCTTCTATTCGAAGCTGTTTTTCACATTAAAATGATCAGTGTTCACGTGTGTTACGGAACTGAATATCAGGCCAACGCTCTTGCATAATCTGCAAGTTCACTCGGCTTGGAGCAAGATAAGTTAAATGTCCACCACCATCGATAGAAAGTTGGTCATGTGCTTTCTTCTTAAATTCATTCAGAATTTTTTCGTCATCACAGTGAATCCAGCGAACGGTATTAACGCTTACAGGCTCATAAACACAGTCAACCTTATATTCTTCTTTCAAACGATACGCAACCACGTCAAACTGGAGCACACCTACCGCCCCAACAATCAAGTCATTGCTGATTTGCGGCATAAATACCTGAGTCGCCCCTTCTTCAGACAACTCTTTCAAACCTTTTTGCAATTGTTTTGACTTTAATGGATCTCTTAAACGCACACGACGGAACATCTCTGGCGCAAAGTGAGGAATACCTGTGAAGTGCAGATTTTCACCACTTGTGAAAGTATCACCAATTTGAATCGTGCCATGGTTATGTAAACCAATAATATCGCCCGGCCATGCTTCTTCTAAATGTTCACGCTCACCAGCAAGGAATGTCAAAGCATCACTAATGCGGACATCTTTACCAAGACGCACGTGGTTCATCTTTAAACCTTTTTCATATTTACCAGAGCAAATACGCATGAAGGCAATACGGTCACGGTGTTTCGGATCCATGTTGGCTTGAATTTTAAATACAAAACCAGAAAAACCTTCTTCTTTCGCGTCAACCACACGCTCTTGTGTAGGGTGCGCTTTAGGTTCAGGTGCCCAGCCCATGAAAGCATCTAGTACATGGTCAACACCAAAGTTACCTAATGCAGTACCAAATAGAACCGGAGTTTGTTTACCTTGTAAAAATAATTCGCGGTCTAATGGCTCATTTGCCATTTGTACGAGCTCAAGCGACTCTTCAAAAGATGCCCAAGCCAAATCGCCTACTTTTTCACGAATATCAGCATGATCATAGCCATCACGTACTTCAATATCTGTAATGGTTGAACCAAAACCTGCTTTATAGACATACAATTTATTTTCAATAATGTTGTATACACCAGCAAAATCACGGCCCATTCCTAATGGCCATGTAATAGGTACACAGCGGATATTGAGGACATTTTCAATTTCATCAAGTAACTCAAGTGGCTCACGAATCTCACGGTCCATCTTGTTTACGAATGAAATGATAGGCGTGTCACGCATACGACACACTTCCATCAATTTGATGGTACGTTCTTCGACACCTTTTGCACCATCAATCACCATTAACGCTGAGTCAACTGCGGTTAAGGTACGATACGTATCTTCCGAGAAATCTTCATGTCCCGGTGTATCGAGTAAGTTAATGGTATGACCTTTATATGGGAACTGCATAACAGAGGTGGTAATAGAAATTCCACGCTCTTTTTCCATTTCCATCCAGTCAGATGTAGCTGCGCGGTCAGATTTACGGCTTTTTACCATCCCTGCAACCTGAATTGCTTTACCCCATAACAGTAATTTCTCTGTCATGGTGGTTTTACCGGCATCGGGGTGGGAAATGATGGCAAATGTGCGGCGTTGAGCAACCTGTGCCGCTAACTCATCTTTAAAACTCATGAAATACACCTACTGCGGAGATTGCAGTGCCAAAGATCTAAAGTCGATCAAAATAAAAATTGGCGTAATTGTAGCAGATTTATAGAACTGTTTAATGATTGTTGATATGCCATCAGTCACTCATAAGATTTTTGAACATTTTTTGAGAATACAACTTCGTTCATTAAAGATTTTACAATCAAAAAAGCCCATCCGATTGTGGATGGGCTTTTTTAGGACTTAGCTGAATATCTTATGCCAGTTTCTTTTCTTCAATAAATTGCACATCGGCAATTTGTACATTCCAGAACTCATTCCATAAAGCACAATAATCAATACATAGCTTGGTTAAGCCTTCATAATCATCTTTTGTAATTGCTTGCGCTAAGGTAAACCAGAGGTCATCCTGATGGTCATCATCAGCGGCCTCAGATGTTTCATCGGTAGATACACCATGCACATGGTAATATCCACCACCTTCAACATCGATATTCACAAATTTGGTCGCTTGACGTAATGGAGGGCTAAAAAGAATAACCTCTTCTTCGGCAACTGCTAACAATGCAACTACATTGATATAACTATCATAAGAAGATTCTAAGAATGAACGGACCTGATCTGCGGCTTGTGAAGCTTTATAATTACGGCGATCATCTTCCGTTAGACCATAATCATTAAGTAAATCTTCATACAATGGATAATGAGCATATTCAGGATTCCCCAAATAATAATCATCTTTACCTAATCCCGGTCTAAAACCGAATTCATCAAGTACATTTAAACTTAATAATACACGTGGAAACATTTTAGCTCCAGAATGGAGTTTTGGTTCCAGTTGTTTTGTTTGGAACTGCGCTTGTAATAAAGCATCAGTAAAAATCTGTACAATTGCATGACGATATTCTAAATGAATATGAGTTAAAGTATCCTTATCTAGATAACCATGATTTAACATTTCAATTGCAGGATGTTTACAAACTGGTAATTCTGCAATTTTATTTCTTAACTGTTTGAGAAAATTTAAATTTTCATCCCATTGTTTTGCAGGAATACTATTTCTCATCCCCTGCAATGCTTTTTGTCTTGGATTATTAAAATCTTCAAATTTTTTTGACATAATCATTCTCAATAAAAAGTTTTTTCTTATAGTTAAGCGGGGGATTCCCTTATTTCAATTTGCATTCAATTGCTAAAATAAAATCCATATACCCATCCTTAACAACCTGATATTATGTCTATTAACTCAACAAATCAATGGATTAATTAATAATATTTAAAAAAGTAAATTATTGCCAACCAAATATATAAAATATTATTTTTTAAGATTAACCAAACTATTGAATAAATATAGTTTTTTAAATATTATAAAATAAGTTTTATTTAAGCTTTAACACTTACAATAGCAAAGTTAATCAAAAATATTCGCGACGGTGAACCCGATGACAAAAAGAGAAAATATTATAACAACAGCAACATCCCTTTTTAACCAGAAAAGCTATACATCTGTTGGTGTTGATAAGATTATTGCTGAGTCCAATGTGGCAAAAATGACTTTTTATAAGTACTTTTCTTCTAAAGAAAACTTAATTGAAGAGTGCCTTCATGAAAGAAATTTAGAAATCCAATCTTCAATATTAGGAAAAATTAATAATATTAACAATCCGTTAATTAGACTTAAAAGCATTTTTAACTGGTATATCGACTGGATTAATGCAGATGATTTCAATGGTTGTTTATTTAAAAAAGCCACCATTGAAGTTCTACAATTGTACCCATCTATTAAAGATCAGGTTAATAAATATCGAGAATGGATTTACAAATTGGTTTTCTCAACATTTGTAGAATTAGAAATCAAAGATGCCCATACGCTTACCAGTCTGTTCCTTAATATTATTGATGGCATCATTATTGATGGCACAATAAATAAATCAAAAATTAATTCTGAACAAACATGGTCTTATATAACAAAGCTTATTAATTTTGAGGAAACTCAAGCGTGCTCCGCCGCTTAATATATCAATTTAATAGTTTTAGATGTTTTGTAGAAGAATTAAAATATCATTAAAAAAATGAGTAGAGCATGAATTACAGCTCTACTGATAAAATCTATCTAAATTATTGTCACACCCCTATAAAAGCAAAGCCCCTGCTATTTTAAATACAGGAGCCACTCTCATTTTCTTTATTTTAATTTTATAATTTATATCAATTTAAGGAGTTAAAATAAGAGTTTTATTAAGAATAACTAAACCTTTACTACTTATAACTATGCACATTTATATATTATTAATCCACCATGATATTCTTTAAGAAATACTCCAATAACGCATCTCTATCATCCACACTATTTTCACCTAAAAGCTGAACCATAGCCCCGTCCACCACAAATAAAAACATGTGTGCATCTTCTTTTGAAGCCTCTGAGTTCTTTGTTAAAAGCAGTCTATAAATCTCGCTAATGAGCCAGTTTCTGTACTCAACCACTACTTGATAGGCCTTTGGGTAAAGCTTTTCAATTTCAAAAATAGCTTTAAATAGCAGATGATAAAGGCCTTCTAAATCTGCATGTAAGAAGTAAATTTTGCGGAGTTTTTCAATTACGGTTAAGCCTTTCTGAACATAAATGATTGAAAGCACCTCTTCTTTTAAACGATCCTTTTGGAAAGTTAAGCTCATTTCAATGAGTCTTTCTTTTGAGTGAAAGTAATTATAAAAAGTAGCTTTGGGGAGTTTTACTTCTTCAATAATTCGGTCTACCCCGACTTTGTGAAAACCATACTTATTAAAAAGGTATCTTGCAGAATGAAGCACGCTTAAAGCACGAAATGGGAGATCTAAATGTTGCATAGTTTTACCGTTATAAAAATAAGTTCTTGTTGTGTCTCAATGAGATAAAACTGCCTAGGCTCTTGTTTTAAGCAAAAAAGGCATGCAAAGGCCCTCGAAAGACTGCCTCAGCGCATCTCAAGTTTTATTGTTGATATGATTTTTTGGTCGTGACGAGCTAATGCTTGAAAACCCAAAGGTCATCAAACCGCGCTATAGACTAGTCTGGAGGTATAAAAATAGAATGCATAGCCAACTCCTTTATATGGGGAGTTCTGCCAAAGCATTAATCAAGAATTATGGTGGCAGAACGAAAGAGGGTTAGCAGACTGGTGAAAGATTTAACCAGCACACCCGAGGGTGTCCCTCTCCCGTCCTACCGCTACGGGAGGAGACGAGGAGTTTACGCATAAGACTATCCCTCAGACGGAATAACTCTGATGCGATCTTTCATCACGGTCTGCTAAAACCGACTGGCAATGTAGGCCAGCTTGCAAAGGATAATCTGAGAGTTTATAGGTGTCAATGTAGCTTTTATGACAAGATTTTAAATTTCTTATTGTTTTTCATTAGATTAAATTAATTATTATTTTAAATATTATATACAATCAAATAGTTTTAATTGAAAATTTATTGAGAAATCAGTCATCAGTCGTTTAAAAATTGGAGTACCCTAATCTATCTATTAAGACTAAGCAAAATGAGCGCCTTGAGACTCAATGAGCTGATCAACCTGAACTGGCATCCCCAATAAATAGCCTTGGAATTGCTGACATCCTAAACGGGTTAAAATCTCAACCTGCTGCTGAGTTTCCACGCCTTCTGCCGTTACGGTTAAGCCTAACTTTTTAGCTAAATGAATAATACTTTCTAGAATAACTTCTTCTTTTGAACCCGGTTTTAAATCAACAATAAAGCCACGGTCAATTTTCAGCTCATCTACGGGTAAGTCTTTTAAATATAAGAAGCTCGAATGCCCTGTTCCAAAATCATCAATGGCAACACGAATTCCCATGTCACGTAATCGCTCACAAGCTCGGATACTCAAGTCAATATGCCGCATTGCAGTTGATTCAGTAATCTCAACAATTAAGTGATGAGGTTGAATTTGATATTTTTTTAATAATGCTTCGAGTGTACTAAATAACTTTTTATTTTCAAATTGTAGTGCCGATAAGTTCACAGCAACTGGATAAAATGGTGTGTTACTGCGTTCCCACTCCTGAATTTGTAGACAAGCTTGCTCAAGCGCCCAATATCCCATTGGAATGATCAAACCCGTTTTTTCAGCACCTTCAATGAACATATGCGGTGTAAGTATTCCTAACGCTGGATGATTCCAACGGATTAATGCTTCAACTCCACAAACTTCAAGATTGGTATTAAATTTTGGTTGGTAATATAAGATGAACTGTTTTTCTTCTACGGCTTTATAAAGATCATTGATCAGTTTTGACTGACTTCTCGTTTCTTGCTGGTGGGTTGAATAACTAAAGATGGTATACGTATTCCGACCTTGTTCTTTAGACATAAGCATGGCGGCATCAGCGTTCATGAGTAAGTCCTGAACATTCTGTCCATGCTCTGGAAATAGCGCCACACCCAAACTTGCAGAAATATTAATTTCCTTACCAGAAATTTGATAACTTTCCTGAATCAGTTGTAAAACTTTCTCGGCCAAAATAACTGCTTCGTCTGCATTTGTATTTTCTGCAATAAGCAAAAACTCATCACCACCGATTCTAAGCAGCTTACATTTTTCATTGAGTTGCCAATGCAAACGGTTCGCCATTTGAATGAGTAATTGATCACCGATATGATGCCCAAAAGCATCGTTAACCGATTTAAATCGGTCTAAATCAATATATAGAAAAGCAATTTTCTGGTCTTTATAGCGATGATCTGAGAGTAATACTTCTGCATAATCAACCAAATAAAGACGGTTTGGTAGTTTAGTTAAATTATCTTGTATAGAGAGATTAGCTAATTCTTTATTTGCCTTGCGCAACTCTAAATTTTGTTGAGTGAGGCGCTGTTCCAACATCGCAACAATAAAACTTGCGACCAGTACCAAACATGTGACCAAGATAATCGTAAATAATAATAGGTCATGTTCAGCCTGATATTGGCTAATAAATTTATCAGTAATATTTGTCGCAATGAGCGCCGTATAGTGCATTCCCATAATACTTAAGGTCATCATAACTGAAAACGCAATTTTTAAAGTTAAGCGATGACGTTCGGTATCTTTTAATTTATAGGCTAATAGAAATGCCAGCCCTGAACCGCTCATCGCTATTAATACAGAAAATAATAGCAAGAAAGAGGTGTAATCTTTTTTATAGATATTAATATTCCAGCCCAACATACTAATGTAATATGAAGCTGAAATTCCGATTCCCATAATAATAGAACTTAAAATGAGCCGGAATAAAGGTAGCGTAAAACGTGAAGTCAACCACATGGCGATGCACGATAGCAAAGCACTAATGGCAAATGAAACCGTAATTAAAGGAATATTCGAGTTGACTGTTTCAAACAGATGATAAGCTTGTATACCAATAATATGAACAATGCTAATTGCTGATGCCAGCAATAATCCATTGATAAATAAAATTAAAAACTCAAATTTTTTATAAACTTGCTTGAATATTAATTGTTCCATGGAAATCACGAGATAGCAAATGAAGCCAGCTGCAATAAAAGAGCCGACGATCAATGTGCTATCGTAATCAACATGACCCATAGTGGACTTCCATGATTATTCAATACTTTTTTTTATTTTGTTCAACTCATTGCCCAAAATACAATTAAACATGTTAAAGAAATTTTAGTAAATTTGACTTATTCAGTCAGTTATAAACAATAACATTATCTATCTTTTGGTCAAGTATTTTTTACTTTATAAATCAATAGACTAAATAAAAAATAAGCAGCCAATTATATGAAAAATATAGAATTTATTTAATCCAGTCAAGTTGACTCAATGGCTCTTTTTCATATTCAAATAAAAACAGTATAAAAAAAGAACCCTGCTTAATGCAGGGTTCTTTTAAAGCTTTTTTAGAAAAAGAAAATTAGTTCTTTTCTTTGTCTACGATTTTGTTTGCTTGAATCCATGGCATCATTGAACGTAACTTATTACCAGTTACTTCAATACCATGCGCAGCATTTTGACGACGACGAGCAGTCATAGATGGGTAGTTTAATGCACCCTCTTGAATGAACATCTTCGCGTATTCGCCAGATTGAATACGTTTCAATGCATTACGCATTGCTTCACGAGACTGTTCGTTAATTACTTCAGTACCAGTTACATATTCGCCATACTCAGCATTGTTAGATACTGAGTAGTTCATGTCAGCGATACCGCCTTCGAACATCAAGTCAACGATCAATTTAAGTTCGTGTAAACATTCGAAGTAAGCCATTTCTGGTGCATAACCAGCTTCAACTAAAGTTTCGAAACCCATTTTCACGAGTTCAACCGCACCACCACAAAGAACTGCTTGCTCACCAAATAAGTCAGTTTCAGTTTCTTCACGGAATGAAGTTTCGATAATACCAGTACGGCCGCCACCTACACCTGAAGCATAAGAAAGAGCAACGTTACGTGCATTACCAGAAGCATCTTGGTGAATTGCGATTAAGTCAGGAACACCTGAACCACGTTGGTATTCTGAACGAACTGTGTGACCAGGTGCTTTCGGAGCAACCATGATTACGTCTAAGTCTTTACGTGGAACAACTTGGTTATAAAGAATTGAGAAACCATGAGCAAATGCTAAAGTTGCGCCTTCTTTGATGTTTGGCTCAATCACGTCACGGTAAAGTTGTGATTGGAATTCATCTGGAGTCAAAATCATTACGAGGTCAGCTTGCTTAACAGCAGCAGGAACTTCTGCAACTTTAAGACCAGCATTTTCAGCTTTCTTCCAAGAAGCTGAATCTGCGCGTAAACCTACAGTTACGTCTACGCCTGAGTCTTTAAGGTTAAGTGCATGAGCATGACCTTGAGAGCCGTAACCAACAATCGCTACTTTCTTGCCTTGGATGATTGATAAGTCACAGTCTTTATCGTAAAAAATTTGCATTTGTGTTCTCCGCTAAAATACTTTTAAAAAATTAAATGGCTAATACTTTTTCGCCACGGGCGATACCAGATACACCTGAACGAACGACTTCTAGAATAGTGTTTTCTGCAAGCGCATCGATAAAACCATCTAATTTTTCAGTTGTCCCTGCTATTTGAATGGTATAGGTAGTTGGTGTCACGTCTACAATTTGCGCACGGAAAATATCCGCTGTTCGCTTAATTTCAGCACGTGAAGCACCTAACGCTTTTACTTTAATCAACATCAGTTCACGCTCAATGTGCGAACCTTCTGATAAATCTACTACTTTTACAACCTCAACAAGTTTGTTGAGCTGCTTTGTAATCTGTTCAATCTTATGGTCATCGCCATAAGTAGTTAACGTCAGACGTGATAAAGTTGGGTCTTCGGTTGGAGCTACATTCAACGTTTCAATGTTGTAGTTACGTTGACTGAATAAACCCACCAAACGAGAAAGCGCACCAGCTTCGTTTTCAACGAGTACAGAAATAATATGTCTCATTATGTACGCTCCCCTTTACCTAACCACATATCCTTCATTGACTGACCTGCGATCAGCATTGGATAAACATGTTCTGTACGATCAACCATGACATTAATAAATACACATTTATCATTAATTGCCATTGCTTCAGCAAGCTTCGACTCTAGTTCATCAGCATGATCAATTTGGATACCAACATGACCATATGCTTCCATTAACTTGCCAAAATCAGGTAATGATTCAACATATGAGCTTGAGTGACGGCCTTCATAGTTCATATCTTGCCATTGTTTAACCATACCTAAAGCACGGTTATTCAAGCACAAGATCTTCACGTTCATACCGTATTGCTTACAAGTTGAAAGCTCTTGAATACACATCTGAATTGAAGCTTCACCGGTAATACAAACTACCTGTTGATCTGGGAAAGCTAACTTGGCTGCCATTGCATAAGGTAAACCTACGCCCATGGTGCCCAATCCGCCTGAGTTAATCCATTGACGTGGACGTTTGTACTTGTAATACAACGCACCAAACATTTGGTGTTGACCCACATCCGAAGTAATGATGGCATCACCATTGGTCGCTTTATATAAAGCTTCAACAACTTGCTGCGGCTTCATCGTGCCATCAGCCAGTGTTTCATACTTCAAGCCATGAACTTTACGCCATTCATTAATTTGATCCCACCATGCAGCAATTGCTTCAGGGTTAGGCTTAGACACATTCAATTGTTTCAATTGCGTCAACATTTCCTGAAGTACAGGCTCAACTGCCCCTACAATCGGAATGTGCGCCATGATCGTTTTTGAAATGCTAGCCGGATCAATATCAATATGAATAACTTTGGCATTCACACAGAATTTTGCAGGGTTATTGGTTACTCGGTCATCAAAACGTGCACCAATTGCAAGTATGACATCAGCATTATGCATCGCCATGTTTGCTTCATAAGTACCGTGCATACCCAACATGCCCACAAACTGTGGATCATCACCAGGGAAGCCACCAAGACCCATAAGTGTATTTGTCACTGGGTAGCCCAACAAATGAGCCAACTCAGTCAATAATGCAGATGCATTACCTTGAACAACACCGCCACCAGTATAGATTACAGGGCGTTTAGCACTTAAAAGCTCATCAATCGCTTTGCGAATTTGACCAGAATGACCACGTGAAGGTGGCTGATAAGAACGCATCTTCACTTTTTCAGGATATTCGTACGCAAATTTTTCTGCAGGATTTGTCGCATCTTTTGGAATATCGACTACAACTGGGCCAGGACGGCCACTTGAGGCAATATAAAATGCTTTTTTGATAATTGCAGGAATTTCACTTGCGTGACGAACTTGGAAGCTGTGTTTCACGATAGGACGTGAAATACCCACCATATCCGTTTCCTGGAAAGCGTCTTCACCAATAAGATGTGATGCAACCTGGCCAGACAAAATCACCATTGGGATTGAGTCCATATAAGCTGTTGCAATTGGAGTCACAGTATTAGTTGCGCCAGGCCCAGAAGTGACCAGTACTACGCCAGTCTTACCTGTAGCACGCGAGTAAGCATCTGCCATATGACCAGCAGCTTGTTCATGACGTACGAGGTAATGATTAATTTTGTCTTGTTGAAATAGCGCATCATAAATATGTAATACAGCGCCGCCTGGATAACCAAAAACATGTTCAACGCCTTCGTCCGCAAGAGCACGAACGAGCATTTCACCACCAGATAAAAGTTCCAACGTGATTCACCCTAAAATCTTTATCACTATTTATGGAAGGCACAAATAGTGTTTCATTCATTGAATTGTCTGCACTGTTATAGCACACATATTGTCTAGTTTTCGTTGCAATAGAAAAATTTCTGTTTTTCAGCCGTATAAGCTTTTTTAACATTAATAAAGCATGTCTGGATATGCATACTTTAAGTAAAATCAATCTCTCGGCTAGAGAGAATGTCTATTACAAAACATGACGGTTATTCGAAGGGTGATCAAATAATCGCATATAAAACTAAAGGAAGCATTTTTGTTGTTTAATTCACTAAAGTCAAGATTAAAGAAAAGGTTTTTCCATAAAAATTTTTAGCTGCTTCTTTTTTAATCTAAAATTAAATCTTAAATTTGGTAGTTCCAATCCCTATTTATTAAAAATAATTATTCTTTTTTATATAAAACCATACATTGTAAATTGCTTATTTATAAACTTTATTTAAATATAGTCAGTTTTTTTGGGGAAGATCTGACATGAATTTATCTTATTTAAAAACAAGCTTATATACAGCAGTAACAACAGTAATTTTAATTTGCTCAAGTCAAAGTCAGGCACAGCAATATTATAAATGGATGGATAAAAGTGGCTCTACACATTACACCACGACTCCGCCTCCTAAGAGTGCAAAACATTTGAACAAAGTTTCAACTTACGGCAGTCAACCATCCGTAAAAAATTCGACACCCACCTCAGAACAACAATCTCAGGATAAAACAGATAAAGTAGTGCAAGAAACAGCTAACGTAGTACCGGAAAAAGGCGTACCCGCTGTACCAGTTCCGCCCGCCCCATCCGCAGCAGCACGATAACCAAAATGAGAGTGGTGAATATTTTCACCACTCTTCTATTATTTAAAATAAAGAAGAATAGATTGGGAAATGTTTATTGCTCATATTAAAAGATAAAATCCTGATCTAAAAACTGACATTTCCCCTTATTTTGCGCTATGCTGTGCAGCAATCTTTCATTTCAATTTTCGTTGTATAGCTTACGTCTATGACTATTTCTCACATTGACCCCGAATATCAAGCAAACACGATTGAACCATCAGTTCAACAAGATTGGGAAAATCGTAAAGTCTTTAAAGTTGCCGACACTGTCGAAGGTAAACATCGCTACATCCTGTCAATGTTTCCTTACCCAAGCGGCAAGCTGCATATGGGGCATGTGCGTAACTATACAATTGGCGATGTTATTAGCCGTTTTTACCGTTTAAAAGGTGAAACTGTGCTACAACCTATGGGTTGGGATGCATTCGGTTTACCTGCTGAAAATGCAGCAATTGCCCATAAAGTTGCTCCGGCAAAATGGACATTTGAAAACATCGCTTACATGCGTGACCAATTAAAAAAATTAGGTCTATCTGTAGACTGGGATCGCGAGTTCGCGACTTGTACACCAGAGTATTATCACTGGGAACAATGGTTATTTGTTCAGCTTTATAAAAAAGGTCTGATCTACCGTAAACTTTCAACAGTAAACTGGGATCCGGTTGACCAAACAGTTTTGGCAAACGAACAAGTTGAAAATGGTCGCGGCTGGCGCTCAGGTGCATTGGTTGAAAAACGCGACATTCCAATGTACTACTTCCGTATTACGGATTATGCACAAGAATTATTAGACGATCTTGACACCCTACAAGACGGCTGGCCTCAACAAGTGTTGACCATGCAACGTAACTGGATTGGTCGCTCTACAGGCATGGAAATTACGTTCCCATCTGCCAATACCCAAATTTATGCTGATGGCTTAACTGTTTATACAACACGTGCTGACACACTTATGGGTGTGACTTACGTTGCTGTTGCAGCAGAGCACCCTCTTGCGCTTAAAGCTGCTGAAACTAACCCTGAATTGGCTGCATTCATTGAAGAGTGCCGTATGGGTTCAGTTGCAGAAGCGGACTTGGCAACAGCCGAGAAAAAAGGCATGGCAACAGGCTTGTTTGTAAAACATCCTGTAACTGGTGAAGAGCTTCCTGTTTGGATTGCAAACTACGTATTAATGTCTTATGGCTCTGGCGCTGTTATGGCTGTGCCTGCACATGATGAACGTGATTTTGAATTTGCTAACAAGTTTAATTTATCAATCAAGCAAGTCATTGATGCTAAAGGCGCTGACGATGCAGACTACTCTTCAACCCAGTGGCAAGAATGGTACGGTTCTAAAGAAGGTAAACTTGTTAACTCTGGCGAGTTTGACGGTTTAGAATTCCAAGCTGCTTTTGATGCATTCCTTGCAAAATTAGAACCACAAGATTTAGCAAACTCTAAAGTTCAATTCCGTTTACGTGACTGGGGTGTATCTCGTCAACGTTACTGGGGTTGTCCAATTCCAATGATTAACTGTGATACTTGTGGTCAAGTCACAGTACCTGAAGATCAACTTCCTGTTGTATTACCAACAGACGTTGTACCAGATGGTTCAGGCAACCCGCTTAATAAAATGCCTGAATTTTATGAAACTAAATGTCCTTGTTGTGGCGGCGATGCACGTCGTGAAACAGATACTTTAGATACTTTCGTAGAGTCATCTTGGTACTATGCACGTTATGCTTCTCCAGACTTCACTGGTGGTATGGTTAAACCTGAAGCTGCTCAAAACTGGCTTCCTGTGAACCAATACATTGGTGGTGTTGAGCACGCAATTCTTCACTTACTTTATGCACGTTTCTTCCACAAATTAATGCGTGATGAAGGCGTTGTACAAGGTAATGAACCATTTACCAACTTGTTAACTCAAGGCATGGTGCTTGCAGACACGTTCTACCGTGAAGCAGAAAATGGTAAGAAAACTTGGTTTAACCCAGCTGATATTGAGTTAGAGCGCGATGAAAAAGGTCGTATTCTTTCTGCAAAATATTCAGGTGATGGTCAAGAAGTTGTGATCGGCGGACAAGAAAAAATGTCTAAGTCGAAAAACAACGGTATCGACCCGCAAGCGATTATTGATCAATACGGTGCAGATACTGCTCGTGTATTCATGATGTTTGCTGCACCACCAGATCAATCTTTAGAATGGTCTGACGCAGGTGTTGAAGGTGCAAACCGTTTCTTGAAACGTGTATGGCGTCTTGTAGCAGGCTTCCTTGAAAAAGGAAACTCAACTTCTACAATCGATACTGCAAACTTGTCTAAAGATGCTCAAGATTTACGTCGTAAAACACACGAAACCATTCAAAAGGTAAGTGATGATATTGAACGTCGTCATGCATTCAATACTGCTATTGCTGCTTTAATGGAGTTGTTAAACGCAAGCAACAAGTTTGAAGCAAAAGATGACAACGACATTGCTGTAGAACGTGAAGCGATCACTACACTTTTAACTTTGCTCGAACCATTTGCACCACATTTAAGCCAAACTTTATTGGCTCAATTTGGTACAGATGTTACAGCAGCAACGTTCCCTGAAGTGGATGCTTCTGCGTTAACACGTAATACGCAAACGATTGTTGTACAGGTTAACGGTAAACTTCGCGGTAAACTTGAAGTTTCTGTTGATATTTCTAAAGAAGATCTATTAGCTCAAGCTAAAGCTCTACCAGAAGTTCAACAATTCTTAACCGGACCAACAAAAAAAGAAATTGTGGTTCCAAATAAACTAGTTAACCTCGTGGTTTAATTAAAGTTATTAATGAGAGGATCAAGCATGCACTTAGCCAAACGTTTAGCCGCTGTTGTTTTAACCTTAGGCCTTAGTGCAGGCTTAGTCGGGTGTGGATTTCACTTAAAAGGAACCAACCCGACTGCGACTCCGCTTGTTTATAAAAAGTTAAGCCTTGAGTTACCAACTAAAACTGATGATTTGGAAACGCAGTTAAAAGTGTATTTGGCTGCCAATGGTGTTCAATTCAGTAATGATAGTGATGCCTATGTACTCCGTGTTTTGGAATACACACCACGTCGTCAGCTTTTAAATGGAAAACTGACAGAAGTATTATTACGCCTAACCGTAACCTTCCAGATTGAAGATCGTCAGGGTAATAAAATTACTGAACCACGCTCATTAACTGCATCTCGTAGTTATCAATATGACTTGGCAACAGTCAACACTGAAAATCAGCAAGAAACTTACTTACAACATATTGTGATTGATGATATTGCACAACAAATTACTCGTCAGATTTCAGCAAATCGTTTGCCAAAAGCTCAGCCTTAATCTGTATTTTTGCCTGCAATGAAAATTGACTATTTACAAGCCTTGAAACGCACTCCGGAAGCTCGGGGTGCGTGGATTTTGCATGGGCAAGAGCCCTTATTAGAACAAAATTTATTAGATGCCTTTCGCAAAAGCTGGCAACAACAAGAAGTTGAAAGACAGCGCTATGATATTAGTAGCGTGAGCGACTGGAAAAATGTCTTTAATGCACTTAATAGCTTATCTTTATTTTCTCAACAGCTTGCTATTGAAGTACATGGAAATATAAAACCTGATGCAAATGGCTTAAAACAACTTAAAAGTTATATACAACATAATGAACATAACCTGTTATTAATTGTTTTACCCAAACAAGATAGTAGCAGCTTAAAATCTGCTTTTTTTCAAGTTGTTGAAGCAAATGGGGTTGTAGTTGCTCTAACGGCAAATTACCCACAAGACCGTCAACGTATTTTAAACGTAGAAGCAGAAAAGCTAGAGATTCAACTCGACAATGATGCTTGGCAGTGGTTAATGCAACATCATGAGCACAATTTGCTTGCAGCTAAAAATAGCTTGATGCGTGTAAGAGACACATTTCCAGACCAAAAACTGATTTTGATTGAGCATTTATATGCTTGTTTACAAGATCAATCACGCTATACCACCTATGATTTAAGTGATGCGTTATTAGAAGGCAACCTTGGCCAATCTATTAAGATTTTTCAATATCTAATTGCAGCAGGCGAACCAGATAGTCTGATTTTATGGACTTTAAGTAAAGAAATGCGCTTGTTGATGCAATTGTTTGAGCAACCTCATAATGCCCTACAGCTTGGTATATGGAAAACTAAGGTTGGTTTATATCAACAAGCCTTAAGAAGACTAAATCCACAACAGTTTTTAGGCTGGTCTACCCTTCTATTGCAAATTGATGCAGCAATTAAAGGAATGTCAAACGAAAATGCAGAACATTTAATGCAGCAGGCGATTGCTGAATTATGTGGAAAAACACTATTTATACAATAATTCGGCTGAATCATTTTTCATCATTCCTGAAATATCATAAAAATTCACGTTTTATCCTCATTTCGCTTTTATACTAAATTAAATTTTAAACTTTTCGACCTCTCGCCATGCCAAAAATAAAGCCAATCAAACTTGTTATTATCATCATCTGTATAGTCATTATTGCTCTTTTAGCCTGGAAGTTTTTCAAGCCAAAACAGCAGCAGCCACAATATATTACTGCCGAGGTAACGCGCGGGGATATTGAAAATAATGTACTTGCAACGGGTACACTTGATGCAACCAAACTTATTAGTGTCGGTGCACAGGTATCTGGTCAGGTTAAAAAGATGTATGTACAACTGGGCGATCAGGTTAAGCAAGGTCAACTTATTGCGCAAATTGATTCAACCACACAAGAAAATAGTTTAAAAACTTCTGATGCGAATATTAAAAATTTAGAAGCACAGCGCCTTCAACAAGTTGCTTCTTTGAATGAAAAGCAACTTGAATACCGCCGTCAGCAACAAATGTATGCGCAAGATGCGACACCACGCGCAGATCTAGAATCGGCTGAAGCAAGCTATAAAACAGCTCAAGCACAAATCAAAGCATTAGATGCGCAAATTGAATCTGCAAAAGTGACTAGATCTACGGCGCAAACCAATATTGGTTATACACGTATTCTAGCTCCAACTGATGGTACGGTTGTCGCAATTGTGACGGAAGAAGGTCAAACGGTAAACGCAAACCAAAGTGCGCCAACAATTGTCAAAATTGCAAAATTACAAAATATGACGATTAAGGCGCAAGTCAGTGAAGCTGACATTATGAAAGTTGAGAAAGGCCAACAGGTTTATTTCACTACCTTAGGCGAAGACACTAAGCGTTACGCAACCTTACGTCAAATTGAACCAGCTCCTGATTCAATTTCTAGCGAATCAACGAATACCACTAGTTCAACTACAAGCTCAGCCGTTTACTATAATGCCCTATTCGATGTGCCAAATACCGATGGTAAATTGCGTATTGATATGACTGCACAAGTTTATATTGTTTTAAACTCAGCTAAAAATGCCCTGCTCGTTCCTTCATCAGCACTTAGCTCTAAACAATTTTCAGGTCAAAGAAAATCAGGTCAGTCATCTGATAAAGCAAGCTCTACACCTGAAGCAGCTAAAAAATCTCAAGGGAACGGAGCTCGTCTAGAGCGTCTTAACCTGACTGCCGAGCAAAAACAGCTAGTTGAACAAGGCAAGTTAACTTTAAGTGTTGTACGCATATTACAAGCCGATGGTACAACCAAACCAACTCAGATTTTGGTTGGCATCAACAACCGTGTAAACGCTCAAGTTCTTGCGGGCTTAAAACAAGGTGATCAAGTTGTCATTGCCGATAGTGCAGATACTTCTGCTGCATCAGCAAATAGTAGTAATAACCGTCGCCGTAGTGGCCCAATGGGAATGTAAGCATGACAAAACAAGCTTTGCTTGAAGTCAGCAATCTGGTCCGGGAATTCCCTGCTGGCGAAAGCACAATACAAATTTTAAAAGGGATTGACCTTACCATTTATGAAGGCGAACTGGTTGCCATTGTCGGCCAGTCTGGTTCGGGTAAGTCAACGCTCATGAACATTTTGGGCTGCTTAGATCGCCCTACCAGTGGTAGTTATAAGGTCAGTGGGCAAGAGACTGGTAAGTTAGAGCCAGATCAGCTCGCTCGATTACGCCGTGAATATTTTGGTTTTATTTTCCAGCGCTACCATTTACTGGGTGACTTATCGGCTGAAGGCAACGTTGAGGTTCCAGCAGTTTATGCAGGTGTTACGCCTTCTGAGCGTAAACAACGCGCAACAGCTCTACTTACCGAATTAGGGTTAGGTACTAAAACACTTAATAGACCAAGTCAGCTTTCTGGTGGTCAGCAGCAACGTGTTTCTATTGCCCGTGCCCTCATGAATGGTGGAGATGTCATCCTTGCGGATGAACCAACAGGAGCGCTCGACTCTCATAGTGGTGTTGAAGTTATGCGTATTTTGCGTGAACTCAATGCTGCTGGTCACACTATTATTCTGGTGACACACGATATGCAAGTTGCAAAAAATGCGACTCGTATTATCGAGATTAGTGACGGAGAAATTATTAGTGACCGTCCTAATGTTCCAGATCAAGCAGCCGAACCAATCAAGTCTGATCCAGATGCTGCCCCCGCATTACAAGGGAAACAGAAGAAAGGCAAAAGTATTTCTGCATGGCGCTCTACTTTAGACCGTTTGTCTGAAGCTTTTCAAATGGCTTTACTGTCTATGAATGCCCATCGCATGCGTACCTTTTTAACCATGCTTGGCATCATTATTGGTATTGCCTCTGTTGTTACAGTGGTCGCTCTAGGCAAAGGCTCTCAGCAGCAAATTTTAAGCAATATTAGTAGTCTGGGAACAAATACGATTACGGTGTTTCAGGGCCGTGGTTTTGGTGACAACTCCAAAACTGCAAGCTTTAAGACCTTGGTTCCTGCCGATGCCGATGCGTTAATGACTCAACCTTATGTCAGTGCAGTCAGCCCAATCGTAAGTACATCAAAAACCATGCGTTACCAGCAGAATGAAGCAAACGCGACCATTAATGGTGTGAGTAACGATTATTTCGATGTAAAAGGTTTAGTCTTTAAAGATGGACAAACTTTTGACCAACGTAGTGTACGTGATCGTTCACAAGATGTAGTGATTGATACCAATACCCAAAAACAATTCTTTGGCGATGGTAGCAATCCAATTGGCCAAGTCGTACTACTCGGTAGTGTACCAGCGCGTATTATCGGAGTTGTAGAACCGCAAACAAGCGGCATGGGCTCAGACGACACGTTAAATGTCTATATGCCTTATACAACCGTAATGAGCCGTATGCTAGGTCAGTCCAATGTCCGCAATATCGTGGTTCGTATTAATGACAAATATTCAACTACAGCCGCAGAAAATGCGATTGTAAATTTATTAACCCAGCGCCATGGTGCACAAGATATTTTCACTATGAACAGTGACAGTATCCGTCAAACCATTGAGAAAACAACCAGCACGATGACCCTTCTGGTTTCAGCAATTGCCGTAATTTCATTGGTCGTTGGTGGTATCGGGGTTATGAATATTATGCTGGTTTCTGTGACTGAACGTACTCAGGAAATTGGTGTACGTATGGCTGTAGGCGCACGTCAAAGTGATATTTTGCAGCAATTTCTTATTGAAGCAATTTTAGTCTGTTTAATTGGTGGTGTACTCGGTGTCTTGCTATCCCTAGGCCTTGGACAACTTATTAATAAATTTGCTGGCGGTAACTTTAGCGTGGCTTATTCAAGCACTTCTATTATTGCAGCATTTGTGTGTTCAACACTGATTGGTGTCGTTTTTGGTTTCTTACCAGCCAAGAACGCCGCAAAACTCGACCCAGTTGCAGCACTATCACGAGAATAAGGAAAATTGCATGTCTTTCTCTATGACTAAACTCAGCACAGCACTTCTCCTCACAAGCTCTCTTGTTGGATGTGCTGCTGTGGTAAAAACACCTTATGAAACACCTGCGGTACAAGTTCCGGGTAGTTTTCAGTATGACGCCACAAAAGCAAAAACCATGTCTGCCGATCAATATTCTGACCGTTGGTGGACACTTTTTGGTGATGCACAGCTTAATCAACTCGTAAGCAATGTATTAGAACGTAACAGTGATTTAGCAGTTGCGGGTATTGCCTTAAAGCAAGCCCGTCTACAAGCTGATTTAACTGCAAACCAACAAGGGCTTCGCGTTACAAACACTGGAATCTCAACAGGCCATTCTTTCGATTTAAATTCTGGAGATGATAAATCTAGCGGATTATCAGTTAAAGGAGGCGTAAGCTATGAGGTTGATTTGTTTGGTAAGCTTGCACGCCAAACTGAAGCAAGCAAATGGGAAGCTTTAGCGACTGAACAAGACCTACAAGCCACTGGACAAAGTTTAATTGCAACCACGGCTAAATTGTATTGGCAACTTGGTTATTTAAATGAGCGTTACGCAACTGCTCAGCAGAGTCTAGCGACCTCACAAAAGCTATATCAACTGGTGCAGATTCAGTATAAAGCTGGTGCTGTTTCAGGTGTAGATCTTACTCAAGCAGAACAATCTGTACAAAGCCAAAAAGCGAGCCTCAGCCAGATTGAGCAACAACTGGTTGAAACACGTACTGCCATTGCCGTGCTCTTACATGAACCATTGCAACAGTTAAACATTCAAGAGCCCAAACGTTTGCCACGCAATGCACTACCAGCAATTGGTGCAGGCTTACCTGCCGATATTTTATCGCGCCGTCCCGATTTACAAGCCTCTGAGCTTCGTTTAAAAAAGGTGCTCGCGACTAAAGATGCTACTAAAGCGAGTTACTATCCATCGATTAGTTTAACTAGTAGTTTGGGATCAAGTAGTACATCGTTGACAGAACTGTTACGCAACCCTGCCCTAACTTTAGGTGCAAGTTTAAGCTTACCGTTTTTACAATATAACGATATGAAGAAAGATATCGCGATTAGCAATCTTGATTATGAAAAAGCAATTATTCAATATCGCCAAACGCTTTATCAGGCTTTTGCTGATGTAGAAAATGCTTTATCAAGTCGTACAGAACTCGATAAACAAGTAGCGTTACAAGAGCGTAATGTTGAACTTGCAGAAAAAACTGAACGTTTAACTGACGTCCGTTATCGTTATGGTGCTGTCGCATTAAAAACGCTTCTTGATGCTCAGCAAACTACACGTACTGCACGCTTAAGCCTTGTTGAAACTAAACAAAGCCAATACAACGCGTATGTCACCCTCATGCAAACTTTAGGTGGTTCACCTGTAAAAGAACTTCCTCAATAAATTGCGCCCAGTAAAAAAAGCCGTAGTCCTTCAACTACGGCTTTTTTTATGTCCGAATAAATTTTAAAACTTATTCATCATCCATCATAGATTGGCTCATACCTACCGTATTGAAACCAGCATCTACATATAGAATTTCACCAGTGATACCTGAAGCCCAAGGTGAGCATAGGAATAATGCTGCATTACCTACTTCGTCAATGGTTACGTTGCGTTTTAATGGTGCAACTTTTTCATTAGCATCTAACATTTTACGGAAAGATTTAATACCAGAAGCAGCCAAAGTACGGATTGGACCCGCAGAAATCGCGTTTACACGAATACCGTCAACACCTAAGCTTGATGCCAAGTAACGAACACCAGCTTCTAAAGAAGCTTTTGCCATACCCATAACATTATAGTTAGGCATAACGCGCTCAGAACCTTGGTAAGTCAAAGTCAATAAACAACCTTGGCGAGCTTGTAATAATGGTTTTGCAGCACGTGCCATCGCAATAAAGCTGTATGCACTGATGTCATGAGCAACTTTAAAACCGTCGCGGTCAGTCACGTCAGTAAAATCACCATCAAGTGTATGTGCAGGAGCAAAGCCGATAGAGTGAACTACGCCATCTAGACCATCCCAATGTTTTGCAAGTTCTGCAAATGCATTGTCAATTTCGCTATCAACTGCAACATCACATGGGAACACAAGCTTAGAACCGAATTGCTCAGCAAATTCATCCACACGTTTTTTTAATTTTTCGTTTGGATAAGTAAACGCAAGCTCTGCACCTTCGCGGTGTAATGCTTGGGCAATACCAAAAGCAATTGATAATTTACTAGCAACGCCTGCAATCAAAAAGCGTTTACCTGCTAAAAGTCCTTGTGTCATGCCGATCTCACTCAAAACAATTTAAAGCATAATGCCAATATTCAACGGTTTTCGAAATTGCATAATGCATCTTTTTTCAAAAATCGCACGAAAAAAAATCGCCCCTCATGAGGAGCGACTTCTAAATGAATATAATTTTAGTCGTCAGATAACAAACCAATCAAACGTAAAAAAGAGATATACATCCAAACTAAAGTTGAGAGTAATGCAATTCCACATAACCACTCCATAAATTTTGGAGCACGATAAGCTGCGTTGGTTTCAATTAAATCGAAATCTAAAATCAGGTTTAGTGACGCAATCACAGCAATAAATGCAGCAAAGCCAATGCCTAACCAGTTACTTTCAAAAATATAAGGAATGCTTGAACCAAAGGCTAAGCGCATGATCATCTGCACGATAAACACAAGAAAAATAGCCAGAGATGCAGATATCACAACTGACTTAAATTTTTCTGTTGCACGTACAATCTGAAATTTATATAGACCAAACATCACCAATGTTGTCACGAACGTGGCAAGTAATGCTTGTAAAGGCACACCTGGGTACTTCATTTGAAAAGTAAAAGAAATACCGCCTAAAAATGCACCTTCAAATAAAGCATATGGAATTGCTAAGGTTGGTGCAGTCGTCGGTTTAAATGTGGCAATCAAAGCTAAAACCAGGCCACCAATTGCACCAACAATAGCACCCGCATAGGCAATACCAACATTTGCAGTAAAAGCTGCGTAGAAAAATAAAGCAATGCCCACAGCCGCTGCAATGACCGTCAACATAACAGATTTTTGAATCGCACCTTGCACAGTCATTGGTTGACTATAGTCACTGACCGTTTCAACACGTGTCAGTATCGGGTTATTACTTTGCATAAATGCTCTCTTTTTATAATAAAAATTTAAAACATCATTTTAAGCAAAATGAATATGAAAGCCAAATCAGGCTCTCGGCATTATTGTAACAATGTCCTTTAAGCAATAAAAAAAGGGGCAGCAGCCCCCTTTCATATTACGTATACAACGTAATCAATCTTTACCATCAGTATTCATAATAAAGAAGTATTCACGGTAATATTTCAACTCAGAAATTGAGTCACGAATATCATCCATTGCCAAATGCGATGCATTCTTTTTCAGACCGCTCATGATTTCAGGGCGCCAGCGTTTTGAAAGTTCTTTTACGGTAGATACATCAAGATTACGATAATGGAAATATTGCTCTAGCTCAGGCATAAGACGATGTAAGAAGCGGCGATCCTGACAAATCGAGTTACCGCACATCGGTGAAACTTTTGGGTTGACCCATTTTTTTAGGAATTCTAAAGTCTGTAGCTCAGCATCACGAGCTGTCAATTTACTACGACGAACTCGTTCAACTAACCCAGATTGTCCATGTTGGCGGGTATTCCACTCATCCATTGCATTTAAAATACGATCAGGTTGATGGACAGCCAAGACCGGACCTTCGGCAAGTACATTTAAATTATCATCTGTAATAATTGTTGCGATTTCAATAATTTGGTCATTATCGGTATCTAAACCGGTCATTTCCAGATCAATCCAAATTAATCGTGTATTTAAAGTACTGCTCATGTATGTACGTTCTAAAATGCCGTAAAAACATCAATAGTAGCAAATTTCTTGCATCTGCGCTGTAATTCTATAGCCGCTTCATGCTATTTTTGCCATCTTCAAACAGTGGTTTTTTGGGATATGAATGGCTTTAATTCGTAAGCGTCGTTTAACTGAACAGCAGCAACGTCGTATTGAAAAACAGCACAAAACTCGCCAAGAAGAGGCCGATACTTCACAAGATCTGGACGGACTCGTTGTACAACATTATGGCCGCCAACTCGAAGTACAGGCACTCTCTGTACCTGAGCATCACCCAGAAAAACCTCAAGTTGCCGAAGGAGAGCCAGAACCATTCTGGAAACCTATCGAACTCAAAAGCGTATGGCGCTGTCATACTCGAACAAACCTTGAGTTACTTGTGACTGGCGACCGAGTTAAATGGCAAGCAGACCCGAACACGGGTTTAGGCATTATTACTGCCATTCACCCACGCAACTCATTACTTACCCGTCCAGACCGTTATCACAAGGTTAAACCAGTTGCAGCAAATATCAGTTTGATTGTAATTGTATTTTCTCCCCTTCCTGAACCAGCTCCGACATTAATCGACCGTTATTTAGTGGCTTGCGCAGACGCTAACATTCCTGCACTTTTAGTCTTAAATAAATCAGATTTACTCACTGAAAATGACCCAATTCTCACGCTATTAGAAGAATATAAAACTTTGGGTTATGAGGTGATGATTTGTCAGTCTAAAAAGGGAGATATCTCTGCTTTATCTGAACGTTTAGATGGCGAAACGGTAGCTTTCGTTGGTCAATCGGGTGTAGGGAAAAGTTCTTTAATTAATGTATTAATTCCAGATGCAGAGCAAAAAACAAATATTATTTCTGAAAACTCTGCACTTGGTCAGCACACAACAACCTCTACACGCTTAATGAATTTCGGTAAAAATGGCGCGTTAATCGATTCACCGGGAATTCGTGAATTTGGGCTTTGGCATCTTGATTTAGAAAAAATTCGTATGGGCTTTCCAGAAATTGAAGCACATTTGGGTTCTTGCCAATTCCGTAATTGCACCCATACTCATGAAAAGAACTGTGGGCTAAAACACGCTGTAGAATCTGGTGAAATTTTACCACGGCGCCTAGATAGCTTTTTGCGTTTAAATGATGAGATTCAAGAAGCACAGCAAAAAAACTAATTTTCTGTCCGCTTTGCACTTGAAGTGGTGATTTTGATCACCATCTATATACGCTATACTCTAGGTCAATTTTGTTTTTAATTTTTTTTAGGTGACTTGTGGAACGCTGGTTAGAGTTTATGGGGAATCACCCCATTTTGTTTGGTACGCTCGGAGTCTTGGTCGTGTTGTTCTTCATTTTTGAAGGTCAACGTAACGGTCGTAAAATTTCACCACAGTCGCTTGGTATTTTAGTGAAAGCGAAAAATGCCATACTGATCGACTTGCGCGATAGTAAAGACTTCCGTGAAGGTCATATTAGTGGCAGCCGCAATATTCCTTTCAGCCAAATTGCAAGTCATGCTGATGAATTAAAAGCAAGTGAGCGTCCATTGGTATTTATTTGCAACCTCGGGCAAGTTGCTGGTAGTGCTTTGCAAAAAGTTGCTCACCATGACAGCTATCGTCTTGATGGTGGTATTAGTAACTGGAAAGCACAAGGCTTACCTCTTGTAAAAAGCAAACCAAAAGCTTAAGGAGAATTATTATGACTGCAAATGTCATTGTTTACTCAACTTCTGTATGCCCGTATTGTGTTCGTGCTAAACAGTTACTTGAGCGTAAAGGTATTGCTTACAAAGAAGTAAATCTTTCTGTTGAAGCACCGGAAGTACGTGTTGAATTAATGCAACGCACGAATCATCGTACTGTCCCACAAATTTTTATTAACGATCAGTTTATTGGCGGTTTTGACCAACTTTATGCTTTAGAGCGTGAAGGTAAACTCGACGAATTATTGGCTTAACATCGCATCCATATTAAGGAAAAAACAATGAGCGAAGAACAACAAGTTCAACCACAATTAGCTTTAGAGCGTATTTATACAAAAGATATTTCTTTTGAGGTTCCAGGGGCGCAGGTTTTTACTAAACAATGGCAACCTGAACTCAATATCAATCTTTCTTCTGCTGCAGAAAAAATTGATCCAACTCATTTTGAAGTTTCTTTAAAAGTTGTGGTACAAGCCGATAACGACAACGAAACAGCGTTCATCGTAGATATCACTCAATCAGGTATTTTCTTGATTGATAACATCGAAGAAGATCGTTTACCTTATATTTTAGGCGCTTATTGCCCAAATATTTTGTTCCCGTTCTTACGTGAAGCGGTAAATGATTTAGTGACTAAAGGTAGCTTCCCACAGTTACTTCTTACTCCAATCAACTTTGATGCAGAGTTCGAAGCGAATATGCAACGTGCTCAAGCTGTTGAAGGTCAAGCTTAATTTTCTAGCTTATCCTTTAGTAAAAAACCGCGTTTATCGCGGTTTTTTTATGTTTTAAATAATTAAAAATTAATGATCAAGAGAAATAAGCTGAATAGTAGGAAACTGAAAACCGCGGCAAGATAATTCCGAACGCCATGCCACTGTTAGCATCATATTGCCTAAAACCAAATTTTGATAAGCAAATGTCCCAATAAGTGGATGAGAACATATTCCGCCATTGTCTGTAGGATGTGCCTGAGTATTTAAAGTGTTTAAATCTAACCGTATACCGAGACCTGAAGCTTTTAGAACAGCCTCTTTAGTCGTCCAGACTTTAAACCAGTATTCTCTGTCTTGATCTAAGCTTAGCCACGTTTCATATTCATCAGGATGAAATGCATGCTGGGCTAAAGCTTCCAAACGAACTTTACGGTCTAGTTCTTCAACATCGACACCGATATCTTTAACATGCGGGCTCATCGCTAAAGCATAATATTGTTGGCTATGAGAATGATTAAAATGCAAAGCGTGATTCAACAAATATGGCTTGCCATGCTCATGCTTTGCAAACGCTAAATCCGTTATTGTAATTTGTAATTTCTGTGCTATCAGCTCGTTTCTAATGTTATGTATTTGCTGTTTTTTATAATGATTAAATGTACGAAAGTCAGGGAAGTCTTGTTTAGATTTTAAAAGAAGCTGGGACAATGTCTGTGTGTAGACTTCAATATTACGCTTAGACATTATCCCGACCTTATTTAAAATTAATTAGAATTTAACCACGTCGCCTTTTAAGGTAACCCCCGCCATCATGGCACCTTTATAGCAATCGTAAGTTGTCGTACTTGTGGTTTCATTGGCTTTAAAATAGCTCACAATATTGGTAACCGCGTTTGCACCTTGTGCTTTAGCATTGTTTTGCATTTGGATGAGCGCTGAACGTAAAACCCAATCACAAGACGTTGCTGCTGACTTACCAAAACCATTGGTCTTTTTATTGGTCACCGCATCTTTTTGAATGACTTTACCACCAGACTTTGTACCCTTTAAATAAAACTTTACTGAACCATCTAAAGTGCCATCTGCAACTGCACGGTCTACAGCTTCTTTAAAATTTAACTGATGTACTTCATCTCCAGCCTGAACAGTGGCAGTAAAACCCGCACTTAGCATTGCTACAAATAAAAGTTTTTTATTTAACATTGTTGTGTTCCTTATTGTTTAACACGTTTAAAAATAAGCGAAGTATTAATTCCGCCAAAAGCAAAGTTATTGCTCATAATAATGTCAGCATCCAGAGTTCTTGGCTGCTGAACGATATAATCTAGATCGCCACAAAGGGGATCAATTTCATCTAGATTTAAAGTTGGAATAAAGCGACTACGATTCATCATTTCAATGCTCAGCCAAGCTTCAATAGCTCCACACGCCCCCAGCGTATGTCCAAAGTAGCTTTTTAAAGAGCTGATCGGTTTACGTCCTAAAACTGTTGCTGTCGCCTGACTTTCAGCCACATCGCCCTGATCAGTTGAGGTACCGTGCGCATTTACATAAGCAATGTCTTTAGCTTCTACAGATGCATCTTTAAGTGCCAATTGCATACAGCGACCCATCATTTCTGCCTCGGGGCGAGTTACATGTTGACCATCGGTATTGCTACCGTAACCAATCACTTCAGCATAGATATGGGTACCTCGAGCTTTGGCATGTTCGTATTCTTCTAAAATTAAACAGCCCGCCCCTTCACCAATCACCAATCCATCTCGCTTAGCATCAAATGGTCGTGGTGTTTTTTCTGGTTGGTCATTCATTCCACTGGTCGCGAACAATACATCAAAAACCGCAGCACCTGCTGCACTGAGTTCTTCTGCACCACCAGCAATCATGACCTTTTGTTTGCCATATTTAATCGCTTCGTAAGCTTGCCCAATGGCCATAGAACCAGAAGTACACGCACTTGAGGTCGGTAAAGTTAAGCCTTTTAGACCAAAATATACGGTCATGTTCACCGCACTTGTATGAGCCATCATGCGGATATAGGTTGTTGCATTGATCTTACTCATGCTCTGATGAAGCAACATGCTTGCAAACTCACCCACGGCCTCTACGCTACCCGCAGAAGAACCAAATGCAACACCCGCTTCACCACTAGACAAAATTTCGTGTCCAAGCAATCCAGCATCTTGCAAAGCAGTTTCGGCACAAACCACAGACATAAGCGCTACACGCCCCATACCACGGGTGACTTTACGGTTAAAATGCTTTGGAACATGAAATGTTTCAACAGGTCCAGCAAGCTTGGTCCGGAGGTCAACATACTGTTCCCATTCCGGCATGTAACGAATACCACTTTTGGCGGCTTCAAATTGGGCAAAAATCTCATCAGAGGTTTCACCTAAAGAGGTAATTCCAGCCATTCCTGTCACAACAACACGTTTCATCAAATGAGTCCCCCATTCACAGAAATAACCTGTCGGGTCACATAAGAAGCTTCATCTGAACACAAGAATTTCACCACGCTAGCAACTTCATCGACTTGTCCCATGCGTTGTAACGGAATCATTTTAAGTGCATGTTCTTTGACTTCATCTGTCACCATTTCCGTCTCAATCAGGCCTGGTGCTACACAGTTCACGGTAATTTTTCGCTTGGCCAATTCGAGTGCCAAGGCCTTGGTCGCACCAATCAACCCTGCTTTTGCAGCACTGTAGTTAACCTGCCCCCGGTTACCCATAATGCCAGAAACCGAAGATAACGTGACGATACGACCGCCTTTACGCAAATGGATCATTGGCATAACTAATGGTTTTAATACGTTATAAAAACCATCTAAGGAAGTCGAAATAACTTCATCCCAGTCTTGATCTGTTAAAGCTGGGAAAGCACCATCATGGGTAAGACCAGCATTCAATACAACACCATAGAATCCACCATGCTGTTCTACATCTTGTTCTAAAATCTGTTGAACGGTTTGACGTTCAGTTACATCAAACATTAAATAATGGCTATTTTGTCCTAGCGCTTGAATCTCTTGTACGACTTGTTCTGCATCTGCCTGACGCGAACGGGCATGCACAGTTACATCAAAACCAGCCTTTGCAAGTTGTAATGCAATCGCTTTCCCAATTCCTCGACTTGAACCCGTTACTAAAATTCGTCTTGTCACAATGTATTCCTAATTCTTTGTGGTTATTCAAATGGTGTTTCTGTTGGCTCAAATACACTTAACGTTGCCTGAATGCAGTGTTCAGCATATTGGATTTCACAGGAAAATTGCCCAAGTCCTTCATGAAAATATTGTTGTTCTATTTGAATGATCAATCGTGAACCTAAAGCGAAATAAGGGATCGGTAAATTTAATTTACGTGTTCCCAATAAAAAACCGACTTTTGGCGCTTGTTTTGATTGCTGACCTTGCCAGCCTGAATAAGCACTAATCGTTTGTGCCATAATTTCAATACTTGCCCATGTCGGCAAACCTTCTGCTTCACAGAACATGAGCTCAGGTGTAATCGTGAGTTCTGCTTGTGCCCGCCCTTCTGCAACATCAGTTAAATGGTCAATAAAAACCATAGGCTGCTCATGAGGAATATATTGAATTGCATCAAGTTTCATCAGGGCTTCACTCCAAAAACAAGACTAATATTACTTCCTCCAAAAGCAAAAGAATTACTCATCACATAGCGGATGGGCTGTTTTAGTTCGGCATCTTGCACATAGTTTTGGTCAGCCAAATCTGGATCAATCTCAATATTTTGATGCACTGGCAACCAACTTTGATCTTTTAGAATCTGTTCACAAATAAAAGCTTCTATAGCGCCAGCTGCACCGAGGCAATGTCCGGTTTTGTGTTTGGTGCTACTTAAAGCAACCTGATAATCACCAAAAACTTGTCGTACGGCCTTAATTTCCATTGCGTCATTTTGTGGAGTTGCTGTGCCATGCAAGTTGATATAACCAACCTCTTGAGCTGAAATATGAGCCATATCTAGTGCACGTTGCATGGCTAAAGCTGCACCTTTGCCTTCAGGATGTGGAGCCGAAATATGCCATGCATCCATCGATTCACCAGCACCCATTAACATTACAGGAGCCGAGGCTTTACTTAATACAAAAAACGCAGCAGCTTCACCAATATTAATGCCATCGCGGCTCACACCGCAGGGTTGGCAAGTCTGTTCAGATAAACTTTCTAGGCTATTAAATCCATTGAGTGTCAACTGACATAAAGTATCGACGCCACCCACCAGTACAACATCGGCTAAATCTGCATGAAGTAAACGCTGACCCGCGGCTAATGCTTTAGCGCTTGAAGAGCAAGCGGTTGAAATAGTATATGCAGGCCCTTCCCATCCTAAGTACTGCTGCAATGCTTTTGCTAAACAGCCCATTTCCTGAGGATAGTGAGATATTGAAAGTTCGGTTTTCCCTTGAAAATATTGCTTAAGTAATATTTCATTATCTGCAATACCAGAAGTAGATGTACCTACCACAATTGCCAAACGTTTATTTTCAAAGGATGCCGTATAGTCTCTTAACGCTGCTTCGATTTCAGATAATGCAGTTAATGCAAAACGTAGATTACGTGAATCTACAGACTGTAAGGTGTCTGGTACATTCGAGCATAATGGATGTGTATATTGCCCCACCCAAACATTACGATCAGCAATTAAATCATCCCGCAAACTTAAGGTTTGCTGTGGCTGTTGTAATGCCTGTTTGATTTGATTAAGTTCGCAACCTAATGCAGATAAACCGACACTTAATTGTATGCCTACTGCCATTGTGGCTGCATTTTCTGAAGGTAATTGTTTCATGGTGTAGGACTTTCTTCTGTCTGCAACGTATTTTCAATTGAACTCAGCGTCATGGTATAAGGGACTTGTTCATTAATCAATTCAATGCTTCCTTGTCCCTGTTTAAGCTGCAACACAGGCTGCTTTTCAATATAAACAACTTGCATGCCAGTTTGTTGTTTCATCTCTACAGCTTGCTGCCCTAAATGTGAAAATTGAGGGTATGTCGCAAACAAAAGGTCACGTACCACAAACTCAAAAGGCAATAAACGCATTTGATCAATACGTTGTTCAACATGAACCCGATGTCCATCAAACTGTAACTTAAATAATTGTTGACCTGTCAGGCTCAAAGCCACCATATCCAGTACAGCACCCTTTTGCTGTTGGTATAACAAGAAGCTAAAACTTTGCTGCTTCCACTGAACTTCAACCTGATCTTGTCGTTGATAAGCTTGCGCCTGCCACAGTGGACTTTGCAGCCCTTTGGCATGAGGCATGACCTGACAACCATTTAAAAATAAAAAGCTACTGAGTAATATCGTTGCCCATTTGCGTTGCATGATTAGCCCTCAAGTGCCTGTTCTTGTGCCAAGCCCTCACGACAATATTCTGCCAAAGTAGTAAGTCTACGTTTGGCATTTTTATGGATTGGATTTTTTTCATCCCACGCATAACCAGCCAGTAATGAAGAAATCATACGGCGAATGCCTTCATTCTGATTTTGTGAGAACACTACATCTTGAAACTCGCCTTCATACCATGACTCAACATAGGCACGAAACACCTGAATACCACGGCGTAATGGTTTTTCATATTCTTGCAACCAGTCTACCTGCTCACCTTGCAAGACACACTCAACCAAAGGTACAGCCAAGCTGGAAGATTTTAAAGCGATCGTCACACCTGATGAAAAGACGGGATCGAGAAACTCACCGGCATTACCTAATAGTGCATAGTTGTTGCCTGCCAAGTGTTTTACATTCGCTGAGTAGCCTACCAAGGTGCGTACTGGCGTATCAAATTTTGCACGGCGCAATACATGTGACAAGCTTGGCTCATCGGCCAAAATACGCTTAAGCATTGCTTCAGGTTCATTATCTTCAGCATTTTCGACTGTGTATTTGTCAAAAAAATCTTGTTCTGCAACCACACCAAAAGAAGCACGTCCATCTGCAAATGGGATCAGCCAATACCATGCGCGATGATCTTTTTCGTGCACAGTAATTAAAATTTTATTGCGGTCAAACTCAGGGTCGTCTGTAATTCCATCTTCAATATGGGTAAACAGCGCACGACGTACCGGAAAATTTGATGGGCTCTCTAAATCTAAAAGCTTTGGTAAAATCCGCCCAAAACCACTCGCATCTAACAAAAACTTGGTTTGAATTTGATAACGCTGTTGTTCTTCATCTAATACAGTAAGTAAAGGTTGCTCAGATACGACATCAACATCTAAGACCTCATGTCCGAAGCGTATGTCTGCGCCATAAACTTGAGCCTGCTTTGCAAGCAAATTATCAAAATCTGCACGGCGAACTTGCCAAGTAGTTCCCGGCCCATCCGTAAATTTTTCTGTAAAGTCATAAAAGCTACGTTGTTTACCGCGTAAAAAAGCCGCGCCATTTTTAAATTGAAAAGCGTATTGATCAACATGCTCACGGACCGTTTCTAATAAACCAGCCTCTTCTAAGAACGCCATAGATTGCGGTAACAATGACTCACCAATCGAAAAACGCGGGAAATGCTGTTTTTCAATGACCGTAACGGTATAACCCTTTTTTCGAAGAAGTGCCGCAGCAGAACTACCTGATGGTCCAGCCCCAATAATTACGACGTCAATTTTTTCTATAGTGCTCATAGCACAACTTCCTTTTTAATTTATTCAAATTATGAATGGTCTTGTAAATTCACGATATGTTTTTCATCTGCGGGGGTTAACAAAGTCGCATAGATAAACGAGAAAATAACCCCGAATAAAACCGTTAAGCCAAAACAATGAATTGCGTAAGTATGGCTAAATGAAAGTAATCCAAAGCCAAGTAAGGTGGACATCATACATAAAAATAACGCCATTCCAACCACTTGCGGGTGATCATATCCATGTCGGTAAAAAATTGCATAGTCGACTCCAATCCCGATAATCAGGAAAGTCGCCATAATACTAAACAGATTAATCTCGACACCTAACCATGCCTGAACAGCAAAAGTGCTCAGTAATGCCAAGCTTACTGGCAGAACCAAAGGCACAATCGAACTTAGACCATAAATAAGCGCTAAACCAACCGCCAGACCAATTAAGGCATAAATCAGAAGATGCTGAGCCTGCACTCGATGTTCAGCAAACATTTCCGACATTGCAGTAATCGGTTGCTGGAAATGTATGTGATCATTCTGAAGCTGCTTCAACACTTCAGGTTGTTTCACCCCTGTCACCATCACTAATCGTTCATTGGCTTGAGGCTGTAAAAAAGCTAAAGGATGATCTTTAAATACCGAAAAATCTAATAGTGGTTGTGTTGCCAGTTGCTGTTGCCACTGTAAAACATCTGTGACATTTAGCCCCATGCTTTGGGCATATTGCTGCAAAGTCTCTTTTGGAATATTTCTTAATAGTTGTACATTCTTTTGCTGCTCTGCCAATGGTGGAACCCATTGACCCAGAGCTTGAAATGCACTGATTTTTCCTTTTGCTTGCAACTGTTGTAATTGCCCAATCAGTTGTTGCTCTTGTTGCTGCATTTCATTTGCAGAGGCTGCTCGTACTACAAAATAATCACTGCTTTGTTGCTGGCCAAATTGTTCACGAACCGCTTGGTCCTGCTGCTTTAAGCTGGCGTCCATACCTTGTAAGTTACGAATATCATCGTTACTTTTGAGATAGAAAAGACTCACCGTACCCACTGCTAAAATGGCTGCAATCAAGCCATAACGTATCTTGGCTCGCTGTTGAAACCATAACCGTGCTTGCCCAATCCAAGACAATGCTCGTATGGCGGGCTGGGCATTGAGTGCAGGTAGTCTTGGCAATAAAAGCACACTACTAATCCAAGCCGCAGTTAAGCCAACAATTGAAAAGACTGCAATCTGCTTGAACCCTGGAAATGGGGTAAAACTCAAGAAAATGTAAGCAACCAATGTAGTCATTAAGCCCATAAACAAGCTTGGCAATAGTGGTTTTAAAATTTGAAAACCGCCAAGCTGTCTATGCTGTGATTGCATCGCCATAAAATAAAATGAAAAATCGACACAAACACCAATGAGACTCGCGCCGAATACTAATGTCATCAGGTGAATTTCACCAAACACCCAATGTGTGACCGCAAATGCCACAAAGCTTCCGGTCGAAACAGCAATAAATTCGGTTGCCAAAGGTCTCAGTGAGCGAAAGCCAAACCAAACCAGAAAAATTAAGCCCAGTGTCGAACCGACACCAATGGTTGAAATTTCCTGTTTAGCTGATTGCGTCCCAAAATTTGAAAATAAAATAGTTCCAGTCCAATGGGAATTTAATTCCATTGCAGCTAACTTTTGCTTAGTTTGCTCAATCCAGTTCGATACTTGTTCTTGATAATCAATATTGTATGGGCTTTGCGTTAACTGTAATACGAAAAGCCGAGAGATACCTTGCTCATGGTGAATGGTCGCAAAGCCCTGCTCCATTTCAATATCTTGTTGTGATGGATTCACTAACTGCATGGCATAACGAGGGAATAATAATAGCGGGTCTTGCTTAAGTGACTCAGCAGTGACAGGCATGCCTGGACTCATCATCTGCATCAGACTTTGTTCCGTCAGTGCCTCGTAATCCTGCTTTTGCAATAATGCTTGATCTTGCGCACTCAACAAACCTGCTCGGTGTTGATACAACTGCTTTGCAAACTGATCAAAATCAAGTTGTGGCTTGAGTGGCTGCCACAACTTGCTTTGCTTGGCCTGCGCTGTTAAAAAACTGGTAGCCTGTTGTATCTCAGCTTCATCCTTAGCATCTATAACAACAAATACTTTATTGTTAAGTTGCTCATTCATGTACTGCTGAGTACGTGCAAGTTCTGGGTCTTGCTGAACTTTGGGCAATAACGCAAAAATATTAGTTTGAATATGAATATCTTTATTCAGCCACGTCACGCCAAGCCCCACAGCAATCAGTAGCAGAGCAATTAACCAAAGCGCGGTGAACTTATTTTGCCAGTTGGAAAAGCGCATGCTCAGCAGCCGTTAGAGTCGTCGGTTGAGAAGTCTGGTGACTAAAACGAATGGTAGTCAAATTATTGGCTTTTTCGGTAATCACAATTTGGTTGACGTACTGTTGCCCTTGCGCATCAACACGCACAAACAGCTTTTTAAACAGACTACTTTTCGGAGTTAAGCTCATGCTCCAACCCGCTGGACTATAGTTCGCACTCACTACATTAAAATTCTTTGCCAAAGCCTGTTCATTACCAGACATGAGCTGTAAGAATAAAGTCGCGACCGAACTATATGGCGATTGATCCACCTGAATTTGGCTAAATGTACGCTGAGTTTTCTGTACCAATTTGGTTGGGGTAACGATCAAATCTGCTTGCACAGGTCGTTTGATTTGCCATGCAACACCATAAGATTTTGAAAACAACAAAGAGCCGTTCGATACAAAAGTTTTATTCAACGATGGCAGTTTTTTTTGCTGTTCGAAATCAGCACGAACTGTAGGAGACTGTGACAATTGCTGAAAAATTTGAGTAATCTGTGCCGGTGCTGCATAGACAGCGCTTAAACTACCCATCCAAAAAGCAGTACCTAAACCTAAAGTTTTGATGAATTTAGTCATCATATATTCCTCTTCGGTTGAAACTCAGACCACGCATTCAAACGATCAAACAAAACTTGAGGCGACTGGAAACACATTTCACGAGCTTCAATATTCACCGCCACTTGAGTGGTATAACCTTTAGTTAAACGTTTCCCAGACTCAGCATCAAAAATTAGATAATCAATTTTTAAGCGGTTTTCCCATTCTTTTAAAATGGCGCGAACTCGAATCTTTTGTTCAAACTCAATACCGTATGCATAGCGAACATGGCTTTCAATCACAGGCCATGCATAGCCTGATTCTTTCATCTGCATATAGTTGTAATGAAATTGATCGAGCAATTTACAGCGCGCAATCTCAAAGTATTTTAAATAGTGTCCATGCCAAACCACATTCATGGTATCGACATCATGAAATGGAATTTCAATGATTACATCTGCATGCATTGGCTCACCTTATCCCATAAATTCTGGTTGATTAAACAATTCAAGTTGGTCTAAACGATCAACAATCTGTTGTAATTCGGTTTGTAATGGTCGGTCTTCTTCGACAAATGCAAAGCTTTGTAAGGTCCATTGCATAAATGCCTGCAATGTTGGGCTTAACTGTGCTGTTAAATCTTTTAAATGAATCGCCTGCACACTAGCGCAACAGAGGGCTGCAACCACTTGTTGGGTTAAGGTGATCACACGGCTCGCATCACGTGCAGCAATGGTTCCCATACTGACTTTGTCTTGATTATGACATTCGGTTGAGCGTGAAAAAATCGACGCTGCCAAAGTGTTTTTTAAGGCTTCAGCAGTCCACGCCGACACCCCGATTTGCACAGCTTTAAAACCATGATTCAGTGGTAAACGTTCAGCCGTTGCTCCTGTTAAATTACGTGGCAAACCATGATTCATTTTATGATCGACCAATTGTGCAATCTGTCTATCCATCAAGTCAGCAATATTGGCAATCATAATTTTTAAGCTATCCATTGCTTGTGCAATGTGCCCACCGTAAAAATGCCCGCCATGCAACACACGCATGCCTACAGGATCAATCAATGGATTGTCATTACTTGAATTCAGTTCATTTTCAATAAACTGACGTAACCATACTTTTGAGTCTTCAAACACACCAATAATATGCGGTGCACAGCGCAACGAATAACGATCTTGCAAACGTGGGCTTTGATGTGCTGTTTGTACTTCACTGTTAAGCCAGTCACGCAATTGTTTGGCAATCTGTTGCTGTCCCGGATGAGGTTTTTGTGCAAACAGTACTTCATCGAAATGACTAGGATTACCTTCTAAAGCCAATACATTTAGAGCGGTAATTAGAGTACTTGCGAGTGCAATCTGCTCTGCTTTTTTATAGTTTAAACAAGCAATTGCCGTCATCACGGCAGTGCCGTTCATAAGCGCCAAACCTTCTTTAGGTCTGAGCGTTAATGGTTGCAAGCCTTTTTCAGCATACACCTGAGCAACAGGGGTAATTTGTCCATCAATATAGACATCACGCTCCCCGATTAACGTTCCAGCAATGTAAGACAACGGCGTTAAATCACCGCTTGCCCCCACCGAACCTTCAGATGGGATGACTGGAATCACATTTTCATTGAGTAGCCAAACCAATCGTTCAAGCAATGCCAAAGATACACCTGAATAACCACGAGCCAACGAACATAAACGCGTCACCACTACTGCACGTGCAGTGATTACATCTAGGTTTTCACCTAAACCACAACCATGAAAACGTGAAAGATGTAGCGGTAACTCATTGACCTGATGTAATGGCACTTCAACCAAACACGAGTCACCATAACCCGTGGTCACACCGTAAATGACACCTTCTTCTTCAAGTAGCTGATCGAGAAAATCAGCACCTTTTTGAATTAGGTCACGCCATGAAGATGACTCAGGTAAAGCAACCAGACATTCGCCTCTTGCGACCGAAACGACATCTTCAATACTCAGTGGCTGTTCACCTACGGTTAACACACGCATGTTATTTCGTCCAAAAATTATAAAAATTAAACCATTGATAAGGGGCACGCAGACAATGCTGTTCTAATACAGCAACATAAGTTTTGGTCAAGGTTTGCATACTTTCAATACGGTTAGCGCGGGGTAAATTTACCTGCTCGGCAATTGAATGAATATGAACTTGGAACTGTTGTTGCACACGGTAGCAAAACACTGCAATAACAGGTACTTTCAGTAAATTTGCCAAGATCCATGCACCTTGTGGAAAGGCTGCTGATTCCCCTAAAAAGTCAACATGCTGTACACGATCTGACTGCACAGGTACACGATCCGCAGCAACAATCACCCACTCACCCTGTTGCATTTTGTCTTGTAAAATCATAGCAGTTTCAATACCCAACTCATCGACGGGCAATAAGCAAACATCGGCCTTATCATTTAGCTTTTTCAAAAACTCATTAAACTTGGTCGCGTGCTTTTGATATACCAGCACGTTAATTTTCTGGGGATGCTCTGACTTAATTGCCCGAAGCAATTCAATATTGCCAAAATGGGAAACCACAATCAGCGCCCCTTTTTGGTAGTGCCGAGAAAAGTTTTCATGCCCAAAAACTTCTAGATTTTGCTCTGAGATATGACCTAGCCAGCCCTCGATCTTATCTAAAATACATTCACCAAATTGCATAAAATGCGCATAGCTATTTACCCAAGTTGGTTCGTGGGTAAAGGGAGACTGTGTTCCAGCAAAATGATGCAGTTTTTGTAAATAAATTAAGGAAGCTTGTCTTGCTGTGGCAGCAAATAACCAGTACCACATAATGACGAAGTACATCACTAACTTGCATAACCAACGTCCACCAAAACGGTAAAACCACAACATAAGCATGAGGGGCACCATGCCTCCTCGCTCTTTAATGTCATTCCATTTTGGTGAAGCTGAATCTGTCATAATTAACCTTGCAGCTTTTGCTTTAACAGCTTCGGTAGGCGAATCAGCATGCCCATGAACAAAGTTGCATGCGCTTTACTCAGGCCTAAATTATCTCGCCAAGCATGAAAATGGGAGATACCTTGTTCTGGATAAACAACAGGTGTCGGCACATTAATAAATTGGGTATTTTCCCATTTTAAACGCACCAAAATTTCGCTATCAAAGCCCATACGTGGCTGAAACTTAGCGCTGTTCAAAACTTTAATGGTGCTCTCGAGTGGATACACGCGAAACCCACACATACTGTCTTTAATTTCAAAAGACAAACTATTAAGCCACACCCAAAAATGAGTAATGTAACGACCATACAACCGTTTTTTAGGAATAGATTCATCAAAGTACGGCTGACCAATCACCATAGCTTTGGGGTGTTGCTGGGACTGCTCAATAAATTTAGGAATGTCATCCCAGTGGTGTTGCCCATCTGAATCAAGTTGTAAGGCATGGCTTAAACCCAACTCATGTGCAGCACGCAATCCTGTAATCACAGCTTGCCCTTTGCCCTTATTTCCTTCATGTTCAATTAAATGAATTTGGGAATATTGATCGGCCAATGCCCGTAAAATCTGGCTACAAGCATCATTACTTCCATCATTTACCAATACAATCGGCAAATGAAAACGGTCTAGATAGGCAATCAAGTTATCTAAATAATGGGGATGGTTATAAACTGGGATAACAAAGCCATAGTTGGTCTGCATTTTTAACCCTCTACTTCCGTTTGCAAAGCGAATAATAAACGCCCAGAAGCCAAAATCTGTTCTGAATCGCGTAGCTCAAAACTCACTTTATGCTCTTTTCGAGAAAGCTTAAGTTGTACAATTGCATAAGGACGGATCAGATTTTGAAATTTTAGCTGTTCATAACCCTGACACCAATTTAAGTCCGACCAAATTGATTTAGCAAAATGTTGTAAAAAACCTATTTGTCCGACCCCAGGATAAATAGGTTGTGTTGGGAAATGCCCTTTAAAACACGCTAACTCTGGTGGAAACTCAAGGCTCAAAATATAGTCATCTGAACTTTGAGACTGCGACAAAACCACAGGTTGTAACATAGGCTTAAATAGAGTCTGCAAATAGCTTTTATTGAGTTTAGACTGCGAGTTTTGCGGTAGTTGACTTAAGAAGCGCCATTGACGTGGAATCGCTATAGTTTCCAAGTTGTCTTTCAACTGTTGTTTTAAATGACCAACAAAAGCCGACTTACCTAGTTGCTGTAACTGTTCCCGTGCATCTTCTTTTAAAACAACAATACATCCCAATATTTGACGATGCTCATGTTCAAGTACCAGTACATGACATTGCTGTACTGCATCTAAAGCTTGAATGCTTTGCTCGATCGCATCTAGGCTCAGGCGCTTTTCTTCAAGTTTAATAATTCGATCTGTACGCCCCATCAACTTAAAGGTCTGACACGTTGCATCTGTCCATGCTGCACCATCACCTGTGGTAATCCAATCATCCTCAAAGGCATGATTACTCTTGACCATAAGCTGTTGCTCTTCAATACGAATAGCTACATTGCTAAAAGCACTCCAAGCATCCTCATCTTGAGCACGATGGGCAATACCACCTGTTTCAGAACTTCCCAAAACTTCAATAATCGGACGATTTAATAAAGGACGAACACCACTTTCCAGTTTGCCACCCGAACTAAAGACCATCTGGCATTCTTGTAAAATGACATCTGTGGTCCAGCGTTTTAATAATGCCGGACTTGAAATCAAATAATTGCTTAATCCCAATTTTTCTAATTGTTTTTGAGCCTGTACTACATCTTCAGGAAATGCCATTTGAGGGGAATAAAAACTTCGACCCGCTGCTAGTGGTAGCAATAATTTAAACAGTAGCCCATAAATATGTTGATGACTGACCGTTGCGATCGCAATTGCATGCTCATCGAAAGTAAAGCTCTGGCTTAATCCTTGAACTTCGTTGAGTAATTGTCTGAGTGTTCTTGGGATTTTTTTAGGCTCTCCCGTTGAACCTGATGTATAAAAATAGAGTTGCGCCTGCTCTAGAAAAGCATCATCTAAGGTTAAAGATAAAGGAACAACTTTTTCAACATCTTGACGCTTTAAAAAATAAATCTGCTGCGCTGCGAAATCTTGTTCTAATTCGCGTACTCGATTTGGTGGTAAAAGTACCTGTTTTTCTGCTAACAAAGCGGCAAATAATAAAACCAGAAATTCATAGCTGTCTGCTTCCCATAATGCCCAAGTTAAATTTTCCATTTGAGCAATTGCAGCAGCTTGCAAAGCAACATCCTGCCAAAATTGAGTAAAACTGGTCGAATGTAGAGCACCATCTATACAAAGTGGATGAGCTGAATCGATGAATTTTTGAAAATGACAGTGCATAGTTTTTAATTAATGATTTGAAGAATGTAAACGCTGATGTCGCTTACGCAAAATAAATTCACCAACGAACAAAATGCCCATTAGTACATACGAAATAAAGCCATTATAAATGACCCAAACCTGAGTCGATGTAAAAAGTACGGTACTTAAAGCAATCAATGCATTACAGAAAAAGAAAATGCACCATACCTTAGTCACCTGTCTGGTCCACTGCACACCAGAAGGAGGTAAATCAGGTTCAACGAGTCGAGCAAAGCGTTCAATCATAGACGGCGGTTTGATGAGTGTCAGTGCAAAAATAACCAATGCACCCAAACTCATGCCAACCGGATATAACTTTAACCAAGCATGATTATGTGACAGCAAGCTAAGACTGCCACAAACAATGGCAAAACCAGTTAAAGGCCATAATAATGAGTTGCCTTTACTAAAAAGTCTGACCACACCTAATCCGATGAGTAACACACTCACCCAAACAAATTGACCGTGCGTCAAACTCCACCCCACAATAAAGGGATACAACACAAAAAGTGCTGTAATCATCCCTTTAATCACGAGCTTCATTCAGCAGTCATATTCCGAATAACCGTCACAACATCCAGTACGGTTCGCACATTTTTAAAATCTTCAGGTTTTACTTGCTTACCCGTTAATTCTTTAATTTTTACAACTAAATCAACTGCATCAATACTGTCTACATCAAGATCTGAATATAAGTTTGAATCGAGTTGAACAGACTCCGGTTCAATTTCAAACAAATCTTCCATCCATTCGCGGAGTTTAGTTAATACTTGCTCTTGAGATAACATCATCACACTCCTTATGACTTCTGCTGTGCTTCAACTAAAGCAACTAAACTTTGGATTGATTTAAAATGCTGTTTGGTTTCATCCGACTCCGCATTTAAATGAATGTTGTAACGCTTTTTCAAAGCCAGTCCCAACTCCAGTGCATCAATCGAGTCTAATCCTAAACCTTCTCCAAATAATGGAGCTTCTGTATCAATATCTGCAATAGTGATATCTTCTAGTGCCAAAACATCAATAATCATTTGCTTTAGTTCATCAGCAAGATTGCTCATTTCAAGATAACTCTTCATCAAAAATTTTATAAAAACTACGACTTAACTGACGAACTTGTTTAGGTCCTACTGTTAAATCATCTAACAAATCTGAAACTTGTACAGCATCGAGTACTTTGACTTCGATATGAAATGGTCGAGATGGTACGTGGTACCATTTTTCATTCTTGGTTAATGTCGATGGTGTACAGGTAATAATTACTGGGCGAATTGGTACATTTGCACGAATGGCAATGTTGGCTGCACCGCGCTGAAATTCGTTTAAGGTCATCCCTTTTTCAGTACGCGTTCCTTCCGGAAAAATTAAAAGAGAAGCCGCATTATTTTCTTTCAGACGCGTCACACAGTCTTCAACAAATTGCTGAGATCCTGCGTTCAAAATATAACCCGCACTTTGTACAGGTCCTTTGGTAAAGGGGTTCGACCAAAGAGACTGCTTCACCACACAATTAGCCTGCTGCATCATACCAATTAGTACTACAACATCAATCAAACTCGGATGATTAGCAATGACTAGTTCTTGGCGACTATTCTGTAGCTTTTCCAAACCTTCAACCGAATAAGTCATGATGCCCAGTTTGACCATCATTTCGGTAAAGCCTTTAAAGCTATACTTAATCACATTCTGCGCACGCTGCTGGCGCTTTTCAGAATCAGAGGTTGTGGCATTCAGCACGGGTGCAATGACGGTGGCAATTGCCATACCACCCAGCCCGAAACTGGCAAAACTAAAACCAGTTGCAGCTACACGCCAACAATAATTACCCTTTTGTTTGAGATTTTTAAGATTTAGCATTTGTTCCACCCAAATGCAGATATTAACTGGTCAGCATCCTGCCAAAAATGAGCAAAAGTAGGGCCCTCTGCTTCATCTGTATGCGTCCACGAAGTAATTTGTAAATTAGGTTGCTCTAGAGTAACGACAGCAGCCATCGCATAGGCAGGGAAATCGACTGCCTCAGCATAAATTTGGGGTAAGGGTTCATCATAGGCAACGACTAATACCTGCTGGATATCTTTCATTGACTTTAAAAGAGCATAGGCCTCAATCAAACTTTCAGTCCATGAACAGCTTAAGCTGGTAGATGGCGTGTCATCCTGGCATAAAATAGAATAAAGCCCAGAAATTGCATTATGAACAGACGTTGAAAATTGTGTAGGTGATGGAGTTTGCTCACTTAAAACGTCTTGTAAGATATTCAACGTTTTAGACTCGTCACCATATCGTGACACCCAAACTATATAATCAGCTTTACTGCCATCTAATGCACCAAGCGCACTATTTAAAGCAAGTTTAGCTAATGGCGATAACCGTCTACGCTGCATAGCTGGAATACAGTCAAGGGCTGTATATGAGGGCTGAGCATGTGTAAATGTAAGCTGAGCAAGATGTAATGTTACCATGCTAAAAGTGAACCCTAAGCAGCATTATTCTGTCGAAATATAAATTATTTTATAAAGATGCTGATTATAGCATTCGTTATGAAATTTACAAAAAATTACGTTTATCATTCACACTTTTTCATAACTCTTGGCACATGCTCATTTATTTGCAATAAAAAACCCAAAGAAGACTTTGGGTTTTTGAACTTTAAAAAGCTTAACGTTTAAACTTTTTCTCAGCTTTTTTGAATTTCTGTACATAACGACGTTTACGTGCCGCAACGCGCTCATCCACTTGTGACTTACGTCCTTCAAATGGGTTTTCCGACGTTTTAAAATCGACACGCACTGGCGTTCCTTCCAGTTTGTAAACTTTGCGGAACACATTCTCAAGGTAACGACGATAATCCGCTGGGGTTTTGTCGACCTTATTACCGTGAATTACGATCGTTGGTGGATTTTGTCCACCCATATGTGCATAACGCATTTTAATACGCTTACCACCAATCATTGGTGGTTGATGCGCTTCAGTCGCATCATTTAAAATTTGGGTTAATTTCGCAGGAGAAACTTTTAAGTGCGATGAATCATAAGCACGATGGATGGTTGGGTACATTTCCCCTACGCCAGTGCCATGCAATGCCGAGATTAAATGGACTTTCGCCCAAGGAATAAAGTCAAAACGGCGATCAACATCCAACTTACACTGCTTACGATCGTATTCGGTCATGTTGTCCCATTTGTTAATGGCGATCACCATGGCACGACCAGCTTCAAGTGCATAACCAATCAAATGTAAATCTTGTTCAACTACGCCTTCACGAGCATCCAACACCACCACAATCACATGTGCATCTTTAATGGCTTGTAGTGTTTTCACGATTGAGAATTTCTCAATCATTTCATCAACTTTACCTTTACGACGCACACCCGCTGTATCAATAAGGGTATATTGACGGCCATCACGTTCAAATGGGATATAAATCGAATCGCGAGTTGTACCAGGTTGGTCAAATGCTACTACACGATCTTCGCCAAGCAATCGATTGACCAAAGTCGATTTACCCACATTTGGACGACCAATAATCGCTAAACGCAAACCTGTTGCTTTGTCATGCTCTTCTGGATTTTCATCTTCAGGTACGTCTACTAAGACATCCTCAAGCATTTGCTGTACACCACGTCCATGGCTTGCAGCAACTTGTAAGGGTTCACCCATACCAAGTTTGTAGAACTCAACCAACGCAGCTTCTGCATGAACACCATCAACTTTATTGGCAACCAAGTAAACTTTTTTACCCAAAGTACGCAGTTCACGGGCAATTTGCTCGTCCGAAGCCAATAAGCCAGCACGCGCATCAACCACAAAAATGATGATATCTGCTTCATTGATCGCTGTTTTTGACTGCTCGGCCATGTAGTTATCAATACCGCCTTCATTTTCACCAATACCGCCAGTATCAACAACAATGAAAGACTTATTCTGATAAGTCGCATCACCATATTTACGGTCACGAGTCAGGCCCGCGAAGTCGGCTACAAGTGCATCACGACTCTTGGTAATCTGGTTAAATAACGTTGATTTTCCGACATTCGGACGACCAATGAGCGCAATAACGGGTTTCATACAATAACCTTAATTCAAGACCAGCCATATCTCATGGCATGAGCATTAAAAACAGTACAGGAGATATATTTTAAGGTCAGAGATGACCATAATAAAAGACGGGGCTTTGAACTGATTTAATTCAAACACCCCGATATTTTTAACAGCGTAATTTGTTAAGCGCTTATTTTAGCACAAGCGAACGAAATTAACGATTCTGCCAAATACTTAAATCACCTTTTCTGGTCGAAACATAAAGTTGGTTCTCGATAACACGTAATGTATTAACTTCACCACTTGTTTTTGAACGACCAATTAATTTACCTGTTGCTGGTTCAACAAGATGCAATACGCCATCTAAATCACCTACAACAAGATCTTGTCCTAGCACAACCGGATTACTTAAATGACGGTTTAACAAACTATCATTTTCCCAGATTTTTTCGCCAGACGCTAAATCGTAAGCTGTTAACTTACCATCTGCTGAAGAGACAAATACTTTGTTGTCATAAACTTCTGGACGTTTAGTACTGCTCGAATCTTCACTCCAAACTACACGTTGAGAAGCAAGATCGGTAACAGTCACTTGACCTTGGAAACTGGTCGTTACCATAAACTGTCCAGCTACAGTAGGATCACCATCGATATCAATTAAACGTTGAATATCAGAACGACCTTCGCTTACTGCAACACGACGTTGGAAACGTGGAATACCACTAATCGTATCAATTGCATAAACATACGCATTCGCAGATGCAATTAATACAGTACGAGGATCAAGGCTCACCGGTGATGCCTGACCACGTAAACTAAATTGTACATTTGGTAATTTATAAGCCCAAACTTGTTGGCCCGAAGTAGCATCATGCGCAAATACTGTACCATCATTAGCAATGGTAATAACGCGTCCAGATTGAACCAATGACGGGCTTAACAATGCGCCAGATAACTGTGCAGTCCACTTCTGTTCGCCTGTTGCTTGATCTAGTGCAAAGAGTTGCCCTTTACTATTACCAACAACAACAATTCCTTCAGCAGCTTCAACACCAGAGCTCAAGCCTAATTTGCTGACTTTCTTCTCCCAAATGCGTTGTTTACCACGATATGCAGCTACTTCGCCTTTTGGATCAAGCGTGAAAACCACACCGTCGCTTGCATCAAGTTGCAAACGTAATGGATCAGCCTTATCAGTAGAAGAAACACTACGCGAAAACACTGGCGTTAAGGTCTTTTTCGACTCGGTCAATTTCGGTAGCGGATTAGGTTTGACTTCTTTTACTTTATTACTCGAACATCCCACCAGTACAGCCGATGCGATTGCAATTGCCAAAGGCAGTTTGAATTTCTGATTCATTAAGACTCTTCCACCTGTGTTTCCAAAATTGGGCGCTCAATCTGTGGATCTTCAACTAAAACGCCAACACTTTCGAGTTTAATTTGTAAAATTTGTCGCTCTTGTTTACGTTCTAGTAACGAATTCCAAGCTGCCTGATACGCTTTTTTAGCAGAATCAACATCTTTCTTAGCAACAAAGATATCACCACGTAACTCTTCTACCGTTGCTTTAAATGCTGGATCGACGTTACCAGACAAGGTTTTTAGTGCTTCATCATATTTGTTTTGCGCCAATTGTGCATCTGCTAAACGCAATTTTACAACCTGAATCAAACCTTCATCTTTTACTTTTGAATTTTCAACTTTCTTTAATGCTTTTTCGGCAGCAGCATAGTCCTGTTTTTCATAGGCTAATTTTGCTAATACAAACTGAGTCTGTATTGCCTGAACAGAGTCGATATCATCTTTTACAATTTTATCTGCCGACGCAGTTACCGAACTTAAGGCATTAGGATTATCGGCACTTGCATTTGCCTCATCCATTAACTGCTGTACTTTTGCAGTTTCTACTTGGCTAGTTGCCAGATTCTTTTTTTGCCAGTATGTCCACCCAAAAAAGGCAATCAACGCAATGAGAATTCCGCTAATCATGGCAGAACCATATTTTTTGGCGAACGACTTTAAGCTGTCGAATTGTTCTTCATCACTTACGCTCATGTGATTGTCCTTTTCCAGATGTTTCAGTTTATTTTGTAAATTTTTGGATTAAAAATGGTACGAGGCCAGCAATTGCGACTTGTGACTGTTCAGCTGTTGCTAGTTCTTTTACTGCAAGCTGCTGTGCATCCCACTCTCGTTCCCCTAAAATCAAAGCAAAGATTGCTCCAGCCTGATCAGCTTTTTTCATCTGGCTTTTCATGCTGCCTTGCGAACCAGTTTTGATTCGAATACTGCTATTTGCAGCTTCTAACTGGTCACGTAATTGTTCAGCTAAAATCAAAGCTTTGGTTTGATAAGCAGGCTCTGCAACCAAGAAGACTTCACAATCACGAATAACTTCGGCCTGTTCAACTTGCTCAAGTAGAAGCAATAAACGCTCCATACCCATCGCAAAACCAACTGCTGGTACAGATTGATCCGGCTTACCCTTTAACTGACCAACTAAACCGTCGTAGCGTCCACCAGCACATACTGTACCTTGTGAACCAAGTGCCGTAGTCGTCCATTCAAAAACAGTCTTGTTGTAATAATCCAGACCACGTACTAACTTCTGATTAATTACAAACTGGATGCCAGCAGCAGTCAAATAATCTTGTAACTGCTTAAAATGATCCAAACTATCTTCTTTTAAGAAATCATGCAATTTCGGTGCATTTTCCAGAATTTTCTGGGTAGATTCAATTTTAGAATCTAAAATACGTAATGGATTTGTTGTTAAGCGACGCTGAGAATCTTCATCTAACGCATCTTTATGCTCGTTTAAAAAAGCAACCAATGCATTGCGGTATTCAGCACGCTCATCAGCCTCACCTAAAGTATTCAACTCAAGTTGAACCTTATCAGCAACACCCATACGTTTCCATAAACGTGCAGTCAACAAAATCAATTCAGCATCAATATCAGGTGTTGCTACGCCAAAAGTTTCCACGCCAAACTGGTGAAACTGACGGTAACGGCCTTTTTGTGGCTTTTCATAGCGGAACATAGGTCCCATATACCACACGCGTGGCGTAGCACCGCGCAACAAATTATGTTCGAGCATCGCGCGAACACAACCTGCCGTACCCTCTGGACGTAAGGTTAACGACTCAGGTGGATTACCTTTGTCAAAAAAGGTATACATTTCTTTTTCAACAATATCGGTTGCATCACCAATAGTACGTTTAAACAATCCCGTTTGTTCAATAATCGGCAAACGAATTTGTTGATAACCATAAGCATCCATTAAAGATGCTAAATATTGCTCGAGACGTCTCCACGCTACTGTTTGCGTTGGCAAGACGTCATTAAAACCTTTGATTGCGACTATTGAACTCATGATGAACTACGAATAATTTCTTTAGATTTAGCTTCTTCAAGCTCTTGGACACGTTGACGAACCATTGTTTCGATTTCATCAACCAATTGATCGGTATCGATTAAATGGCTTTTTTCACCATTACGATAAACCAGTGAGCGAGGCGCCGCCCCGACAACCCCGATATCGGCTTCTTTTGCTTCACCCGGGCCATTTACCTTACAACCAATCACTGACACATCCATTGGAGTACGAATATCTTCTAAACGCTCTTCCAAAGCTTGCATCACTTGAATAACGTTAAATTCTTGGCGAGAACAACTCGGGCAAGCAATAAAGTTAATCCCGTTAGAGCGAAGTCCCAATGATTTTAAGATATCAAAACCAATCTTGATTTCATCTTCTGGTTCGGCAGCAAGCGAAATACGCATCGTATCGCCAATACCTTCCATCAATAATCCGCCAAGGGCAATCGCTGATTTCACAGTACCAGTACGGTAAATACCAGCTTCAGTTACACCAAGATGTAATGGATTATCGATTTGTTTTGAAAGTAAACGATAAGCATCCATTGTTAAAAATACATTAGATGCTTTTACACTGACTTTAAACTCATGGAAATTGAGTCGATCTAAAATATCAATATGGCGTAATGCAGACTCAAGCAGTGCTTCACCTGTAGGCTCGCCATATTTTTTTTGTAAATCTTTTTCTAGAGAACCACCATTGACGCCAATACGCATTGAAATGCCATGATGACGTGCAGCAGCAACGACTTCACGAACTTTCTGGTCGGACCCGATATTCCCCGGATTAATACGCAAACAGTCTGCACCATAATCTGCAACTGCTAAGGCAATTCTATGGTCAAAATGAATATCGGCAACTAATGGTACTGAAACGCGCTTACGAATTGCGCCAAATGCTTCAGCAGCTTCCATAGATGGGACCGAAACACGCATAATATCAGCACCTGCTTCAGCGCAACGTTCAATCTGAGCAACGGTTGCATCAACATCGCAAGTTTCAGTGTTTGTCATACTTTGCACGCTAATAGGTGCATCGCCACCGACATACACCGACCCAACACGGATTTTACGCGTTGGTCGACGTTTAATTGGGTTCTCTATCATTGTATCGCTCAACTCATGGTATTAGCGGGATAAACGGAATTCAGCTTTACCGTTTACCGTATATGGAGACAATGAAATCTGTTCTTGGTTTAAACTTAATGACACAGCAGTTGCATCATCAAGACGAATCTGAAATGGAGACTCACCATTTAAATTTAAAGTTGATGACTGACGACCTGTCGCCAAAACTTTACCTGTTGCATCAACAATATGAACAGAAGTTGGTCGGTTAAAGTTTAGCACCAATTGATCACCCACTGTTGAGGTGGCATTTCCTTTCATAGGTAAAACTTCAACATTAGATTGATTTACTTTAGGTAAATCAGCATCTTCTTTCTTTGAAGTCCATTTTTGAATACCCATAACAATCAATGACACAACAGCAATAACCAAAATTGCAAGCAGTGCGCGCTTTAACCATTTCTTATTACGGTCACTATTAGAACCTGGGAGTTTACCCATGATTTTAATTGGTGAGTTATTTAAGGCATGATTTGGTAAAAGCCCAGTATCATTTGCATAAATCTCATCAAAACGCTGAATAATTGCCGTCGCATCTGTATTTAGATATTTTGCATATGAACGGTAATAACCCTTGATAAAAGTCGCTTCTGGCAATGACTTATAATCATCTTGCTCTAAAGCGGTTAGAGTTTTGACCGGCATGTTTAGATCTGAAGAAACTTGCCCTAACTCTTTATTCTGAGCAACTCGAATTTGACGTAAATACTCACCAGGACGTTGAATATTTCCTAAAGCAGAAGTCGGTAAGCTTGAGCCAGTTGGCTGCTGTGAATTAGGATTTATTTCCATACGGCCTCAGTACTATACTGTAATTGCAAATAACGTTGATATTCTGGACTTTCTGGGAACAAGGCACGTAATTGATTTACTAACACTTGCATTCCCATTTTATCCGCATTGGCTCGAGCCACTCTTACACCAATCCAAAGTGCTCTTGCACCCTGATTTTTCTGCCCCACTGTACGAACATATTGCTCATACATTTGTGTAGCAGCCGGAATCTGCTGCTGCAAATAAAAAATTTCCGCTAACTCTAACATTGAAATATAAGAGTCGCGGTTAGCAAGGAGTGATTGCTTGAATGTTTTTTCAGCATTCGCAACATCACCCAATTTTAAATAAATACGCCCCAGATTTTCTAGCGCCTGATAGCGTTGGTCATACCCTAATGTTGTACCAGCAATACGAAATTGCTCGATCGCATCATTATAGCGTTCCATTTGGTATAAATAAGTACCATAGTTATTATGTGCTTGAGCATTATCTGGTTCAGATGAAATTGCTCGTTTAAAATAATGTTCTGCTTTTTCTAAGTTCGGCTTACTACCTTCTTGCTGTAGTAAAATACCCATCATCATATTTGCCGTTGCATCACGGCTATCTACACTTAAGGCTTGATCAAGAGCTCGCTTTGCCGAATCCAAGTCACCTGAACGGATATGTTCAGCAGCAAGTTGTGTACGCACCTTTACCGCTTTTTCTGGGTCTTTTTTTTGCGTATGCGTTGTCTGGCAACCACTTGCCAAAAGCGCAACTGCAACTCCCATACAAAATACCGTTTTTAACTTTGGAGTACTCAAAGCCTGCCCTCAATTTATCCTTGTGTTCGCAAAATCTCTTGACGCTGTGTGACTTTTTTCTGCCACTGTTCAGCACGACGAGTTCTATCAGCCACTTGACCGACTAACTGTCCACATGCAGCATCAATATCATCACCACGTGTTTGACGAATCGTACACACAAATCCAGCATCAGACAAAGTTTTTTGGAACGAGATAATTCGATTTCGGCTTGAGCGACCATATGGCGCATGCGGGAACGGATTAAATGGAATTAAATTAATTTTACTTGGTAAGTTTTTTAATAATTTAATCATTTGCTGTGCATGTTCAGGGTGATCATTTACGCCCTCTAACATCACATATTCAATAGTCACATGTTTACGCGAACTTTCATTACCATCTTTGGCAATATAACGCTGACATGCTGCAATTAACTGAGCCAATGGATATTTTTTATTAATTGGCACTAATTCGTTACGTAATTCATCGTTTGGTGCATGTAAAGAAATTGCTAAAGCAACATCAATGTCTTTTGCAAGTTGGTCAATTTTTGGTACAACACCTGATGTTGATAAAGTCACACGGCGCTTAGACATGCCATAGGCAAAGTCATCAAGCATAATCTGCATGGAGCTTAATACGGCATCATAGTTGAGCAATGGCTCACCCATACCCATCATCACGACATTAGTCACTGAACGCTCACGCTCAGCAACGGGTACTTCTTCCATATAAGAATAGTTTGCCATCCAGAGTTGTCCAATGATTTCATCTGGAGTTAAATCACGTTGGAAACCTTGTTTACCTGTTGAACAAAATGAACAGTCCAATGCACAGCCTACTTGTGACGAAATACACAAAGTCTTGCGCAAGCCTGTTTTATCTTCAGCAGGAATTAATACAGTTTCAACCAAAGATCCTGCACCATCACCCACGCGAAAAACCCACTTACGTGTGCCATCTTTTGAATAATGACGGTGAACAACTTCAGGCGCCTTGATTTCACAAATCTGTTCAAGCTTCTCACGTAATTTGCCTGAAATATTGGTCATTTCAGCAAAATCAGTAATGAAGTATTGATGCATCCATTTCATGACTTGTCCGGCACGAAACTTTTTCTCACCAATGTCTTCAAAGAATTTTTCTAATTCAGTACGAGACATGCCGAGTAAATTCACTTTATTTTCGGCAGCAGGGATTACCAGCGTGGACGAAGATTGCTGCTGTCCATCAAGATTTTCAGATGAAACGACCTCTGCAGAACTCATGTGTATTTACCTAAACCATGTCAAAAAACTGAAGATATTGTTCAAGAATCAAACAATATTCTCTTGAGAGAATAAAAAAACCAGATAAGTAGTATACCACTTATCTGGTTTGAATGCTTTCGATTAACGAGTGCGTGGGCAGATCTCGTTGTCAGCAAAGAAGTAAGCAATTTCACGCTCTGCAGAAGCAACTGAGTCAGAACCGTGAGCAGCGTTTTCATCGATGCTTACAGCAAAGTCAGCACGGATAGTGCCAGGAGCTGCTTCTTTAGGGTTTGTAGCGCCTAAGATTTCACGGTGTGCAAGAACTGCATTTTCGCCTTCAAGAACAGATACTACAACTGGACCAGAAGTCATGAATGCAACTAAGTCACCAAAGAAACCACGTTCTTTATGCTCAGCATAGAAACCTTCAGCATCAGCTTGAGAAAGGTGTTTCATTTTAGTCGCAACAATTTTTAAACCCGCTTTTTCAAAACGAGCAAAAATATCACCGATGTGGTTTTTAGACACTGCATCAGGTTTTACGATAGACAAAGTACGTTCAATAGCCATGAGTGGCTCCTTTATTTTAAGATTTAAACTTTAAAAAATTTGCCGCATTATACCGATGTCATAGGCAATAATCAGCTTTGTATGTGTAAAAGTTGCGATTTTTTCTACTGTTTTTAGCGAACTTCGTCTATCCAGGCCATTTGGATCCCTTCTAGCAATCCTTCTGTCGATTTATTTGGGTCATCATTAAAATCTGGTAAAGCACATACCCATGCATGTAAATCGGTAAAACGAATCCATTGCGGATCAACTTCTGGATGTGCTTCTGACAATTCAATGGCAATATCAATCGTATCTGTCCAACGTAAGCCCATAGCGGCTCCTATCTGTTTAATCTGCTAAATCAAGAACTGTGTACTTTAGCAAATCCACAAACCTAATCGTTAGCTTAAGCTGATAAAAATTACCGATGCTTATAAAGCGATGTTCAATAAAGGTGCAGCAAAAATAATTAAACTTGCCACAGCAGCACCAATTAAAGCCCCTACAATCACATCACTTGGGTAATGTAGACCAAGCACCATTCGAGACAATGCCACGAGCACCATGAAAGGAAACATCGCCGCAAGCAGGACAGGCTGGATATAGCCCAAGACAATTGTCACCATCACGGCATGAAGCGTATGGCCAGATGGAAAGCTGAAATGATCAAGTGGCCTTTCACCGAGCACAATCACCTGATGCACCTGATAAGGACGAGGTCGCGTTGTTTTATGTTTTAAGAATTTATAGATTGCCGTTCCAACAGAACCACCCAGTAACAAGTAGATGATTTGCAGGCTATAGGTGATGCCTTGCATCCCCCATACGATTGCCAGCATTAGATACCAAAATGGTCCATCACCCACACGGCTGATGATTTTGAAAAAAAGGGCAACACGTTGTGAGTGAGAGAAATTATTAAGATATAAACAGCCTCTCAAATCTAAATCGAGTATTTTTATTTTTGCATTCTTAAATTTCATGGTCATTCTCCTATTTTAGGATACTTAGGTGAAGTCCAACGAGGGCTCCTTCACTACCTGATAAAATGCCTGCTCCAATTGCTGAACCGGAAGTTGCCAACCGCTTTGCTGTACTTTATGACAGGCTTGTACGCCCATTTCTCTAAGTTGTTGTACTGAAGGAAGCTGATAAATTTGTTGTATAAAGTGGCTTTTTTGTCCAAGTGGGCTTAACCAGCCATTCACACCATGTGTTAAGTATTGATGTGCACATGCATAATCATACGCGATAACTGGCAAACCGCTTGCCATTGCCTCTAAAACTACGTTACCAAACGTTTCAACTTGACTCGCAAATACGAATACATCTGCACTCGCATAGGCAACTGCCAAATCTTGACCTCTCAGACTTCCGGTAAAAATAACACCCTTCGCTTCAGGCAATGACTTTAAGCGAGCAAAATCTGGGCCATCTCCCACAATCACTAACTTAGTTTTATTTGGCTGTACAGTTTGTAAGTTTGCATAACTTTCAATAAGCACTTGCACTTCTTTTTCTGGAGACAAACGCCCCACATAAAGCATAACGCGAGTATTCTCATCGGCGTCCCATTGCTTTCGCAAACTTTCAGAACGGTGCTTTGGTGAAAACCTTGTCGTATCTACGCCGCGCCCAACAACAACCAGTGGACACGTAATACCGAAACCTCGTAATGCTTCTTGAGTATCTTTACTCGGCACACAGGTCACTTGAGTATTGTTGTGAAACCAGCACAGGTACTTTTGAATCGGTTTGACTAAAAAAGCCAAATCAAAGAATCGGCTAAAATCTTGAAAGGGTGAATGAAAGCCGCTAGAAACCGGAATAGCTTTTGCTTTTGCAGCCTGCATGGCAGTTAAACCTAAAGGACCTTCTGTCACAATGTGGACTACATCTGGCACAAACTTTTCAAAAGCTTTCGATACTTTTAAATATTGTGGCCAGCCAAACTGTAAAGTCGGATATTTTGGAATCGCTTGCGACATGACCAGACATTCTTGCTCTGGTGTAAAGTCATGGCATTTTGCTTTTTGTTCTGGGCGAATCAATAAAATCTTATGCCCCTGCTTTTGTAAGCCTTGGCATAACTGTAATAATGAAAGTGCCACACCATTAATTTCAGGTGGCCATGTTTCTGTAACAATCGCAATTTTTAAACGCGGGCGAACCAACTCATGTAGTAAGTGAGTATTAGACAACTGCTGCTTTTGTTTAAAATAGAATTGGAAGCTTTCAGGAAGTTGCTGTTGTTTTAATAGTGCTGTCGCGTATGAGCTTTGCATAGCGCCATCCATCAATGTATTTATTTTCATGCTTAAAGATTAAGCAGTTTTTTTGACACTTTGATGATAAATGCATGACAGTTTACTGACATGAAAAATAAAAAAGCACACTGATGACAGTATGCTTTTCTCTTAAAACTTAATAACGCTTAGCGATTTTGCAATTTTGCATAATCCATAAGTACATTTGCAGCTTCAGTCACAAAAGTTTCTTCTTCTGGCAATGCAGGACGTTGCGATGCTTTCATTTTAGCGCGAGATTCAGCTAGAGCATCTAATGAAGCTTGATAGCTTTCCCAGTTTGCAAAAGGCTTTTGGCCACTTGCTGCACGGCGTTCATTTTCTGCATCTAGAGTCTGTTTCTCTAAACCAAGCAATTCTGCACGGCGTTTATCAATATCAAGTACCACTTGCTTTTGCTCACTTGTAACCTTAGCAATCGCAGTACGTTTATTTAAATATTTAAACTGAGGATCGACAGCAACACGTTGTTCAGAAGACTGAGACAACTTTGTGACATAAGGTTGAACAGAACCTTCACGTTTAAATGGCGCTGTAGGAATGGTGTCCCACTTCAACGCATTCTTCGATTTACGTTCACCAAACTCTTCGTTATAGATATCGACGAGTTTAATGTCTGGCACTACACCTTTATTTTGTGTACTACCACCGGTAATACGGTAGAACTTACGCTGAGTTAAAGTCGCTTGACCGTATGCCAGAGTATCAAGTTGTACCTGAGCTGTACCCTTACCAGTTGTTGTACTACCAATAATAATACCGCGCTCATAATCTTGAATTGCAGCAGAGTAAATCTCACTCGCTGACGCTGACGCTAAGTTCACCATTACAGCAAGAGGGCCAGTGTAAATTTGTTGACCACCATCATTATCTTCAAAAACACTAACGTTGCCATTACCATCACGAATTTGGACAACTGGACCTGACTTAATCACTTGACCCAGCATACGTGCAACTTCTTCTAATGAACCACCTGGGTCATTACGTAAGTCAATAATAATACCTTCTACTTTCTTCGCTTTTAACGCTTCAAAAGCATTGGCAGTATCTTCCGAAACTGAACGGTACTGTTGACCAGCACGACGTGAACGATAGTCAAAATAGAATGATGGAATTTCAATTACACCCAACAGGTGCTTTTTACCATCACGTGTCACTTCAACTGTGCGTGAACGAACACCAGCATCTTCTTCTTGAATGACATCACGCACTAAGGTCACATTACGTGCCTGACTCATTGATGCACCAGCACCAAGAAGTTTTAATGTTACTTTCGTTCCGCGTTTACCACGAATAAGCCCAACAATTTCAGAACTTGACCAACCAACCACATCAATCATTTTCTCGCCTTCTTGGGCGACACCAACGATTCGATCTCCTGATTTCACTTGGCCAGATTTACTAGCAGGACCACCTTCTACAATGGTTTCAATCTTGGTGTAATCTTCATTGCCACGCTCTGGACGAATCGACACCCCAATGCCTTCTAGTTGCAAGGTCGTTTGGCGATTAAGTTCTATCGCATCAATTGGCGGGTAATAGTTACTATGTGGATCATAGGTCGCCAACATGGCATTTAATGTTTTATCCAACACATCATCGCTTTTCACACGACTAATTCTTTCAAGCTGACGTGTATAACGTTTAGTTAAGGTCTGAGCTGGTGTTAAATCTTCTGGGCCAGTTAAGTCTTGACCATCAGCTAGTGAAGGGTTTTCTTTAAGCGCTTTTTGTTTCGCCTGCTCTTCTTCACGACTAATGGTTAAGTTGATTAACTGCGAAACCAACATTTTGCGCCAGTGATTTTGTTGCTCAGCTGTCGTTTTAAAATACGGTGCTTTTTCACGATCAACTTCAATATAGCTATTTGGCTGTTTTAAATTTTGCTGTTGTTTCAACTCAGCCAACATGAACTCATAAAATTGTTTTAAGCGTTCACGATATTGCTGATGAATAGCAAATGGCCCTGTTAAGTTCCCCGCTTTTAATGAAGCGCCAAAATTTGAACCATATAGTTTTTTATAATTTTGAACTTCGGCGTCTAAAAATAGTGAGTGATCTGGATCAAGGTTATCTAAATACATATCGAGAATACGATTTGATGTTGTCGCATCCAGACGCATATTCAAATAATGTTGGCGATCAACTAAAGTTGCCAGTTGGCGGGCCACCAAAGCCTGCTCTTGCGTTGGCTGGATCGATTGAGAAACCACAGCAGTATTCGTTGCTGCTCTCGCTTCATTCATCGTATGAGAGAAGAATAAACCGCCAGTCGCGATCGCTACTGCACAAGCTATAGTTTGAAGTTTCATAAATTTTTAATACTTCCTTGGGTGTTCCTATCTTACATGCTCTGTTTTCGATATGAACTAAGCAGATTCAAAATCTTAACCAACTAAATTGTTTATACCGTGTAGTTTTATCATATTCTGTACTGACAAAATGTAGCAAAACATTGCAAAATTCGCTTATTGTTTTTCAATCAAAATTCAAATGGAACCAATATGATTGGCGCATTGATGCTGGATATCGCCGGCACAGAACTTACTCAAGAAGATATTGAACTATTACGCGCTCCGCAAGTCGGTGGCATGATTTTATTTGCACGAAATATTGAATCTCCGCAACAAGTGCGTGCTTTAACAGACCACATGCGTCAAATTCGTCCAGATATTTTAATTGCTGTCGACCAAGAAGGTGGTCGAGTTCAGCGCCTAAGATCTGGTTTTACCTTATTACCAGCCATGGGCCGTTTTGGTGAACTTTATATTACCCAACCTCAAAAAGCACTTGAGCTAGCTGAACAGTGTGGTTGGCTCATGGCAACCGAAGTCCTTGCTGTAGGTATTGATTTCAGTTTTGCACCAGTTTTAGACCTTAATGCAATTAGTGATGTCATTGGTGACCGAGGTTTCTCTAAAAATATTGAGGATATCGCACCTCTTGCTGGCGCATTTATGCAAGGCATGAAAAAAGCCGGAATGGCAAACACGGGCAAACACTTCCCGGGCCACGGTTCCGTGAAAGCAGATTCTCATGTCGCAGCTGCAATTGACAGCCGTAGCTATGATGAAATCTATAATCATGACATGCAAAGCTTTATCAAGCTCATGCCTCAGCTTGATGCACTCATGCCAGCACATGTTATTTATAATCAGATTGACCCAAATCCAGCTGGTTTTTCACCTTTCTGGATTCAAGAAGTTCTACGCAACCGTTTGAAGTTTGATGGTGTACTTTTCTCTGACGACTTAACTATGCAAGCCGCGTGTGTAGCAGGCGGTGCAGATGCACGTATTCAAGCCGCGCTTTCTGCGGGTTGTGATATGGGGCTTGTGTGTAATGACCGTAATGCAGCATGCACAGCACTAGAAGGTATCGAAAAACTTGCTCTGCCAAACCAAGAGCGTTTAGAACGTATGCGCGGTCAAATTCCACAAATTCAGATTGGTGAAACCTTATCGCTAGGAATGGAGTGGCACGCTGTCAAAACAGCCATTGAAGAGTTTAAGAATTCGTTTTAAATTGACTTAAGCACATATTTGACTGATGGTTCAAATCATCAGTCAAATCACACAAAAACAATAAACCGAGTTCAGGACGAATGACACAACAACTTTCTAAACACCGCCATATTTCTTTTACTGCACACTATACCGGCTATATCTGGTACCAAATGGGGATCTCTCACGAAGCACTTGCTACAGCTAAAGGAAAATCACTGGCGTATTTGGTTCACCCAATAGAATCTTGGGCCGAGAAATATGTGGGTGGCAGCATGCGCACCACTCTCAAACAACGCCATACGATGCTTGATCATCATTTAGAGAAGTTAATTCAAGAAAATCCTGATCTACAAGTCCTTGAAATAGCATGTGGTCTGTCCCCTCGCGGATGGTGGTTTAGACAGCATTACCCTTCAATTACCTATCGGGAGCTTGATTTACCCGATATGGCACAAACCAAACAAAATGCGCTTCAGCAAATTGAAAAAAATCCGCCTGAAATTTTATCGGTTGATTTATTTACAGAAGCCTTTGCACAAGCATTTGAAGTATTTGACCCGAACCGCCCATTGGTTGTAATTAGTGAAGGTTTAATTAACTATTTTGATAAAGATTTATTAAAACAACTCATTCAATCGATCGCGCACTACGGTGCTGCTTTTAAAACGTTCCACTATTTAACGGATCTGTACCCTGAACCAATTAAAAACAAACTGGCGACCCTGATCTGGAACAGTAGTAAGCTACTTAAATTAATGTCCCGCAGTTCCTTTAGTTTTCATTTTAAAAGCCCTCAAGAAGTGCAGGATTTTTTTAAAGATGCGGGGTTTCAACATGCCACAGTTGAACAGCCACAAATATTTTTTGGGCAAGTTCCTTCCAATGATCATGAGCAACATTTAGGTGATCTTGTCTGGATAATCCATAGCCAAACAAAATAATAAGCATAAAAAATTGGAAGCTCGAAAATTACGAGCTTCCAACTATAAGGAATAGATTAAACAGTTTGTTTTTGACGAGCAATAAAACGGCTTAAACGATCAGCAAGTTCAAAACTACCATGTTTGAACAAAGCTCGAATCCCCTGCTCTGTACTTTCAAAAATTAAACATTCAATTGAAAAAGTACCTTCTTCATCTTCTAAATGCAGTGCTAAATCACGTGGATGTTCATTTACAAAATCAAGCTTCGAAACATCATCCATTTTTAAATACATACCAAAGAATGTGACATCAACAATTGTCACTGGCACCTGTACATCAAACTCTCGGTGAGTAAGTTGAGTTTTTGGCTGTAAAACCCGAACCCGTTCTTCACCACGGCGTTCCATCTTTTGCATTTGTTCACGTGTCATGGGAATAATGCCATCCAGATTTTGGATAGATTCCCCTTTCAAGAAAGTGGTGAACAAACTCATGGTTTCTTTACGGCGTTGCAACTGAGGTACATGATCAGCATTTGCAATAAGTGCAAATTCCATATCTGGACATTGCAAAGCAAAATTTGCATTTTCATGTGGCAGAGTAAAACTATCGTACTGCCCTGCAGCAACCAGAGTTTTACACGCTGGAATTGGCACGTCAGTTAAACGCAAAAGACGATTACAGTTAATTTCATAACGCTCTCGCTCTGTGCCCGTAAACTCAGCCATTTGCCTAAAAAATAATTTTTTAGCTGTAGGCGACATGCGGGTCTTATCTAATTTTGCATGATTCACCAAATATAAAATCACGGCTTGCCCAAACTCTTCCATGCGGTTTTCTTGCATGAGCTTAAGAGACTCTTCCAAAATCATTCGCCAACTTTTTCGGGTCTTTTGCATGACACCCATCAAAATCATGCGGTCCATTAATTCTGGACGATGATAAGCAAAGCAAGAGGCTATCACCGACCCCAAAGACATTCCCATAACGGAAACTTTTTGTAGTCCAACAATATCCAGCCAACGTCCCAACATTTTAGATAAATCAGGTAGTTCTAAAGTACCCGCAGATACTCCTGTGTCCCGATTGGTAATTTGCTGATTTGCACCCATAGAAGGTAAATCAATTAAGATTACCGGACCGCTTTCAAACAATTGTTCAACACAATATTTATAAGAATTAAAATTCTGGAAAGCACCGCCCACAATCACAATTGGCGTATTGTGAATCGTTTTTGGATCGGCAATCGCCATATATTCAATCTTCCAGCCGTCAATCCATGTTGTACGAGCAGGTTGTTTAAAACTATCTCTATGGTAGATATCGAAAAAGCCAAAACCGGCATAAGCTTGGTTTATCTCCGAATCCATTTGAATAATGGAATTCATATCCTTGCTTCCTCCTTGCTGTAATTTTTTTATGCTGCAAGAGTTCCTTCTTGAACACGTAATCTTTTATGCACAAAACTTTAAAATTTGTATTAGTTTGTATTGCACAATAACATTCTAAACAATTGTGTGAAATATACGCAATCGCTCAAATGACCGCTCATCTTGTTTAAGTCGCTAATAGTTTGCAAAATATTTAAATGTTTTTTTATGGCGGTCACATTTTTCAAAAAAAGCCATTCATTGTTCCGCATTTGACTGCTACTATCGTAGTCATTGGTAAACGATTAAAAACGGCTATGCAAGATTCAATTGAACAATATATGCAAAAAGTCGGGCAACAAGCACGTGACGCCTCACGCGTCTTAACAAGTGCTTCTACCTCGCTTAAAAATCATGCACTCTCTGCTATTTATACTGCTTTGGAAAATAATCAGGCAGCAATCTTGGCAGCGAATCAAGTGGACATGGATAAAGGTCGTAGCAATCAGCTCGATAGCGCATTGCTTGATCGTCTTGAACTTACGCCCGCACGTTTTAAAGGAATGTTGCAAGGTTTAAAAGATGTGATCGCGCTTGTCGATCCTATTGGGGAAATTACTGATCTTGCATACCGCCCAACAGGTATTCAAATTGGCAAAATGCGTGTACCTCTAGGGGTCGTTGGGATGATTTACGAATCGCGCCCAAATGTCACGCTAGAAGCAGCATCTTTAGCCATCAAATCGGGCAATGCCATTATTTTGCGTGGTGGTTCAGAAGCACTTGAGTCAAATAAAGCAATTGCAGAAGCAATTAAGCATGGCTTAAAAGTAGCAGGCTTACCTGAACATTCAGTACAAGTAATTGATACGCCTGATCGTGCGGCAGTCGGCCACCTTATTACTATGGCTGAATATGTGGATGTCATTGTTCCACGTGGTGGTAAAAGCTTAATTGAGCGTGTGACGAATGAAGCACGTATTCCTGTTATTAAGCATCTTGATGGTAACTGTCATGTATTTGTCGAAGCGCAAGCAGACCTTCACAAAGCCTTACCTATTACATTGAATGCAAAAACTCATCGCTATGGTGTTTGTAATGCGATGGAAACTCTGCTTGTTGATGAAAAGATTGCAGATGTTTTCTTACCACGCATTGCCGAACTTTATGCAGAAAAGCAAGTTGAACTACGTGGCTGCCCAGAAACACGCCGAATTTTAGGCCCATCTGTTAAAGCTGCAACGGAAGAAGATTGGTATACCGAATATTTGGGGCCAATTCTTGCAATTAAAGTTGTTAGTGGTTTAGACGAAGCAATTGACCATATCAACAAATATGGTTCACATCACACCGATGCGATTGTGACCGAAAATTATAGTTTGGCGCGTCAATTCTTGGCTCGTGTAGATTCGAGTTCAGTGGTTGTCAATGCCTCGACTCGTTTTGCTGATGGTTTTGAATATGGCTTAGGTGCAGAAATTGGTATCTCTACAGATAAAATCCATGCACGTGGTCCTGTTGGTTTAGAAGGTTTAACTTCTCAAAAATGGATTGTGTTAGGTGACGGTCAGATTCGTCAATAATCGATCTACTATTCCAAACAAAAACGCCTGATATTAATCAGGCGTTTTTGTTTATTTTATTATTCAAATTTTACAAGCAAAAAACCAGCCCGATGGCTGGTTTTTTAACTACATACCGCTTAGAAAATAAAGTCGGTATTCACAAATTTAGAATAGTGCTCAGACACCATAGAGGCCAGCATGCCTTTGCTGTCATCAGTCTGTTTAGCAGCAATCATAGAACGGATAGAGAATGCACGCAGCGCATCATGCACAGACAGTGTGCCTTCCGCAGAATCTTTACGACCACCAAATGGAAACACATCTGGACCACGTTGGCACTGACAATTAATGTTCACACGACAAACCTGATTGACCAGCGGATCAACCAAATGACCAATTTGCTCAGGGTCACTACCAAAAATACTCACCTGCTGACCATGATCAGAAGTAGTAACATATTCCAGCACAGTTTCAATGTCATCATAAACAGAGACTGGTACCACTGGACCAAACTGTTCCTCACGATACAGTCTCATGCCTTCAGTCACTGGATAAACTACGGCTGGATAGAACATAGTTTTGCAGAATTCACCACCTTCTACATTAACCACTTTTGCCCCTTTAGCCACGGCATCTTCAATGACTTCTGTCATGTAAGCCGTACGGTGCATGCCTGGCAGCGGAGTAATAAAAACACCTTTTTCCCACGGCATACCCACTTTCAGTTTGGCCAGTTCAGCCGTTAAGCGGTTAACAAATTCATCGGCTATCGAGCGATGTACCATCAGCATTTTGAGCGCAGTACAACGCTGACCATTGAATGACAATGCACCCAGCAGACACTCTTTCACTGTCAGATCCAAGTCGGCATCCGGCAGAATAATGGCAGCATTCTTCGCATCCAGCCCCAAAATCGCACGCAGACGGTGAGATTTAGGATGTTGCTTTTTCAAGTAATCGGCCACTTTGCTAGAACCAATCAGCGCCAATACGTTGATTTTTCCAGATGCCAACAGATGCGGCACCACCAGTGAGCCTGGCGCATAGATGGTATTGATCACACCTTTCGGGAATGATTCACGGAATGCTTCCAGCAATGGTTCAAACAACAAGGTACCAAATTGAGGTGGTTTGAAGACGATGGTATTGCCCATTAGCATAGCCGGAATCAGGGTAGCAAAGGTTTCATTCAGCGGATAGTTATATGGCCCCATACATAACACTACGCCCAACGGAGTACGACGGATTTGACCAATGGTACCTTCAGCAATCACAAAGCGGGAGTTGGCATTATCTAGGTCTTTCAGGGCATCAATGGTTTGACGCATGTAGGTGACAGTACGGTCAAACTCTTTCTCAGAGTCAGCCAAGCTCTTGCCAATTTCCCACATGATCAGTTTAACAATCAGGTCTCGTCGCTCCACCATACGCTGAATGAAATTCTGCATACAGGCGATGCGCTCACCAACTTTCATCATTGGCCATTCACCACGACCATTGTTGTAGGCCCGTACTGCTGCTTCTAGTGCTTCGTCGCTTTCCTTCTCACCCATGATTGGATAACTGCCAAGCTCAACTTGCTGCAAACTACCATCAGACTGCTGAGTCCAGATTGGGGACAATGTTTTCTTGGTTGCACCAGCCCACAACTTCAGCTCACCATCTACTAATGAGACACGCTGATGAATTTGGGATGGCAGACGCACGTTCTCAGGAATACTATCTACTACGGGAAATTTCTGCTGCAAATTATTTGAATGACTCATTCTTGTTATCTCCAAGTTTTATATATTTATGTATTTATATATTCGAACCTAGCCCGCTATGATCAGGCCTTGTTCCTGTGAATACCAGTATCATTACTGGTATTCACTTTGCTTGAGCCGCACCACAAATCAATCAAGACTTTGCAATGTTTCTAAATGAGGTTACCCCCGACACACACTGTCAGTTACCCCTAGTTTTTGCATGACCTGCACAACTATTTGTTCAGGTGTCAATGCGATATCAATCGTAATTGCCTCATGAACATCAGGCTCTTCTAAAGTATCAAGCTGAGTCTGCAATAAAGAAGGGTCGAAAAAATGGCCTGCTCGCTCAGCAAGACGCTGTTTTAACAACTCATATGACCCTTTTAAATATACAAACTGCACATTCTGGTCATGTCCGCGTAAAATATCCCGGTAAACCCGCTTTAGTGAAGAACAAGTAAACACTGCGGTCTCACCCGCCTGCTGCTTCTCTTCAATAGCTTTACGAATCGCGTGTAACCAAGGCATGCGATCTTCATCAGTTAAAGGAATACCCTGACTCATCTTGCTTTTATTTGCAGTCGAATGCAGTGTATCTCCATCGAGAAACTCACAAGCCAAATGCTCCGACAGCAACTCACCAATCAGTGTTTTGCCTGTTCCACAGACACCCATTGCAATCACAATCATGGATTACTTACCTCTAATTATAAAATAGTGCTAAGAAGTAGCGTGAAAGACAAACCCAACACCGAAATAATGGTTTCTAATACTGACCAAGTTTTGAGTGTCTGCCCTACTGTCATACCAAAATATTCTTTGATTAACCAAAATCCTGCATCATTTACATGGGAGAAAACCAATGAACCTGACCCTGTGGCAAGTACTAAAAGTTCTGGTCTAACGACGACACCAGCTGTAGCAGCAATCGGAGCGACAATACTACAAGCAGTAGCCATAGCGACTGTTGCCGATCCTGTTGCCAAACGAATCAATGCTGCAACTAACCAGCCCAACAATAACGGTGACAAATTTGCCTTCAAGGCTGTAGAAACGATCTCATTAGAAATACCACTGTCACGCAAAATTCCGCCAAAACCGCCACCAGCACCGACAATCAACATGATTCCGGCAATAGAAGCCAAACAACCACCACAGAATTTTTCGATCTGTTCACGGTTAAAGCCCTGCATCGTACCAAAGGTAATAAAGCTGACCAGTACAGCGATAAGCAATGCGATATCAGAAGTACCAATGAAACGTAGTAAGTCATTTGCGAAAGTTTGTGGTGCAAAGAAAAGATCAGCCCAACTTCCGATTAACATTAATACGACAGGCAACATAATCGTAAATAAGGTAATTCCAAAGCTTGGTAGCTCACGAGTTTCTTTCTTGTCTACCTCAACAAATTGCTTAAACAATGGATTGTTCTCAGGCAATTTGACATATTTGTTGATCCATAATGCATACAACGGCCCTGAAACAATCGCCGTTGGTACGCCCACTAATAAGCTGTAGGCAATCGTTTTACCAATATCAGCGTGATATGCCTGTACTGCCAACAATGCTGCCGGATGTGGTGGAATCAAACCATGCACAACGGACAACCCTGCAACCATAGGCAAACCTACGACCAATAACGACTTGCCTGTTCTTTTGGCAATGTTAAAAGCAATTGGAATAAGGAGTACGAAGCCCACTTCGAAAAATACGGGCAGCCCCACAATAAGGGCAATGAACATCATGGCCCAGTGAATATTTTTCTCACCGAACCATTTAATTAAAGTAATTGCTATTCGCTCTGCGCCGCCCGACTCGGCCATCATTTTACCGAGCATCGTTCCTAGTGCGATTACAATCGCAAGGTGACCTAAGGTTTTACCGGTACCAGCTTCGTAGGATTTAACAATGTCACCCATTGGCATGCCAACAGCCAAGGCTAAACCGAGTGAAACAATAATAAGAACTAGAAATGGATAAATTCTGAACTTCGCGATCATGACAACTAAAGCAATAATCGCGATTACAGTATAGATAAGCAACATGCCACCCTGAACCGTCTCCATGTGACATTTCTCCTTGGAGTAACTATCTAGGCAACTAAGCCCAAATAAAGGTCTTCAACCAGGATAATTCCTACTGTTGAGACACTAATTTTTTATATTTAGGTATGACCAGCATCACTACTGGTCATATCGACATAAGCTCTAAAGCACATCAAACGCACTTCATTTTTATAAATATTTACTACACTTAATCAGCTCTCAACTGACTAGCCAATTGTGCCAAGCGAGTAATTTCCGCCCAATCTTGTGAAGCAACTGCCGCTTTCGGTGTTAACCACGAACCACCAACACACACCACATTTGGTTGCTTTAAAAAGTCCGGAGCTGTCTCTACAGTAATGCCACCTGTAGGGCAAAAACGTAGGTTTGGAAATGGACCATAGAATGCTTTTAGCATCTCGACTCCACCCGCTTGCTGAGCCGGAAAGAACTTCACAATCTCATAACCTAATTCAATTGCCTGAATCAGGTCACTTGGCGTCATCACACCCGGCAACAAAGGCAAACCGGCATCTTGTGCAGCCAAATGTAAATCTTTAGTCAAACCCGGTGACACACCAAATTGAGCACCAGCTTTTTTTGCTTGAGCACAATGTTCTGGCTTGGTAATGGTACCGACACCGACCACAATGTCATCTGCCAACTGGCTCGCACGCTCAATAGCGGCAAGGCCTGCGGCAGTACGTAACGTAATTTCCAATACTTTCACGCCACCAGTGTGCAGCGCGCGTGATACATGCTCACCTTGCTCGGCAGACTCAAATGCCAGTACAGGAATCACTGGTCCTAATTGAACAACATCTTCAATCTTAATCATTACTTTTCTATTCCTATTATTATTAAAGTCTAAGGTTGAACGATTTCACCAACCAAAGCACCAAACACAGAAGCACCATGCTCAGCTGGGGCAGCAGCTGCACGGAATACACCAAATAATTCACGGCCAAAGCCGACTTCGTTTTCTGCCTGATGTTCAGGTTGTGCAACAGGGCGTGACTGCCAAACAGCTTCATCTAACTCAATATCGAGTACACCAGCTTCAGCATCAATCACCAACATATCTCCCGTTTGCACTTTAGCAATCGGACCATTCAGCAAAGCCTCTGGAGATAAATGAATCACCGCTGGAACTTTGCCTGAAGCACCAGACATACGACCATCGGTTACTAATGCCACATGGAAACCTTGATCTTGTAAAACACCTAATACAGGGGTTAAACGATGTAGCTCTGGCATACCATTCGCACGCGCGCCTTGGAAGCGAACAACAGCAATAAAATCTCGGTGTAACTCACCACGATCAAATGCAGCCTGTACTGCTTCTTGAGAATCAAACACGATTGCAGGTGCTTTAACTTTACGATGTTCTGGAGCAACGGCAGAGATCTTAATCACACCACGTCCTAAACGCCCTTGCATTAAACGCAAGCCACCATCTGGTTGGAATGGCTCATCGAAACTACGCAGAACTTTGTCATCAAGGCTTTGAACCACGCCATCGACCCAAGTGAGCTTACCGTCGATCAGTTTTGGTTCTTTGGTGTAATGGTGTAAACCCTTACCTGCAACGGTAGTTACATCGTTATGCAACAAACCAGCTTCAAGCAAATTACGAATGAGGAAAGCAACCCCGCCCGCAGCCTGAAAATGGTTTACATCGGCTTTACCGTTTGGATAAATTTTTGCGAGCAATGGAACAACAGCCGACAATTCATCAAAGTCGTCCCAGTCAATCAAGATGCCAGCGGCACGGGCAATCGCAATAAGATGCAAAGTATGGTTCGTCGATCCACCTGTAGCTAATAACGCCACAATGCCGTTTATAATTGCTTTTTCATCAATGACATGACCAATCGGCGTGTAGTTTCCGCGCTCAACAGTTAAGTCAAGTACACGAATCGCAGCTTCTGCGGTGAGTGCGTCACGCAATGGTGTATGAGGGTGAACAAATGCGGCACTTGGAAGGTGTAAACCCATCACTTCCATCAGCATTTGATTACTGTTGGCCGTACCATAAAATGTACAAGTACCTTGTCCGTGATAGGCAGCTGACTCAGCTTCAAGCAAGGCATCGCGCCCAACTTCGCCGGTTGCGAACTGCTGACGGATTTTGGCTTTATCGTCATTAGATAACCCACTTGTCATTGGACCCGCAGGTACAAAAATGGTAGGTAAATAACCAAATTGCAAAGCACCAATTAACAACCCCGGCACAATCTTATCGCACACACCTAAACATAACGCTGCGTCAAACATGTTATGAGACAGTGCAATAGCAGTGCTCATTGCAATGGTTTCACGAGAGAATAATGACAGCTCCATACCAGCATTACCTTGAGTAATACCATCACACATCGCTGGCACACCACCTGCAAATTGCGCTACACCACCATTTTCACGAGCGGCTGTTTTAATTAGATCTGGAAATGTTTTATAGGGTGCATGTGCCGAGAGCATTTCGTTATATGAAGATACAATGCCAATATTTGGCTCACGGCCTACTTTAATAATTAATTTTTCATTATCTTCCATGCTGGCAAAACCATGGGCCAGATTGGCACATGAGAGTGCACCACGAGCAGGAAATTTGCCTTGTGCATGTTCAATACGTTGTAAATATGCAGAACGAGTTTTTTGACTACGCGCAATTACGCGCTCGGTAACTTTTGCCAGTATGGGATTCGGCAAGTCCATGCAGGACGCTCCTGTACAACCGGATAAGCCGGAAAAAAATAAACCAAATGATATATTTTCTGATCATTTGAAAAAGGATGAATAATATTATTCAGGCGAAAAGCGACATGCAACCCCAGTCAATGCTGCTGTAATGACCTCAGCACAAGCCTTAGAGGCATAGTAAGCTTAGGTTTTAGACCAAAAACCTATTTAAAATCTCGATTATTTATGCTTAAACTGAACTTCAGAAATTATGGTAAAATTATCGTAATATCAATATTATGAAATACATTTCACAACATCTAGATAATAAGCTTTTCATACTATTTTTTAGTTCTAATAAGCCTATGTTTTATTCTTTATAATTCTCATTCCTACTATTAATTCTTAATTTCAATTACGTATATTATTTGTAATATATTTTTCAAATTTAATTAAAGAGACTTCTGCCTTCTTAATAAAGAATCAATAACCAACATTTAAAAATGAAATTTGGTTCAAGCTTACTTTTCATAAATGTATACAAAAAACTCGTTTGCATCCTTATAAAAAAACAAGGAATACAGTGATTAAGCTTTATACTGAACAAATATTAGTTACAAATAATTTGATGGTCGATAGTGCTTAAGTCTAATGGGCTAAAGTCTATCTTGGACAGAAAAACAACACATGTTAAAACATGACAACCAGTTCAACGTGTAGCCGAAAATAATACATTTTGAACAGGAAGTTAGGAAAACTATTTTAAATCAGGACGTGGGTATTTCAACGTGGCTACATCAGTATTAGTTATCAATTGCGGCTCTTCATCTATTAAATATGCTCTAGTTTCAGAACGTCGTGAAGATCGTATTTACGGTTTAGCAGAAAACTTGGGGGCAGCAGATGCTCGTATTAAGGGAGTGACTGTTGGTGGTGAACCACTTGAACTTGCTATCCCCTATGCTGACCATGCCAAAGCTTTAGAAACTTTACTTGCGCGTCTTGCCAACTACAAACCACAGGCAATCGGCCATCGTGTTGTACACGGCGGTAGTTTAACCAAAGCAGAATTACTCACCCCTGAAATTATTGAACGTATTCGTGCTGCAACGCCTTTAGCTCCTCTTCACAACCCAGCACATTTAATCGGTATTGACGCAACCGTACGCCTATTTCCTGAATTACCTCAAGTTGCAGTCTTTGACACCGCATTTCATCAAACCATGCCACCGCATGCCTACCGTTATGCAATTCCTAAGTTCTTATATACCGAACATAACGTCCGTCGTTATGGCTTCCATGGTACAAGCCATGCCTATGTGTCTGACCGAGCAAGTGAACTTGCAGGCAATCTGAAAAAAGGTGGTTGGTTAACAGCACACCTAGGAAATGGCAGCTCGACTTGCGCGGTATGGAACGGACAAAGTGTTGATACTTCTATGGGCCTTACTCCACTTGAAGGTGTGGTAATGGGAACTCGTAGTGGTGATGTCGACCCAAGCCTACATAGCTTCCTTGCGAAAAACCTCGGTTGGGATTTGGCTAAAATTGATAAGGTTTTAAATAACGAAAGTGGCTTACTTGGCTTATCGCAATTGTCTAATGACATGCGTACAGTCATTGAAGCAGCAGAAATTGGTAATGAAGATGCTTGCCTCGCAATTGAAGTGTTTAGTTATCGCCTTGCAAAATCACTTGCTGCCTTAAGCTGTGGTTTACCAACTTTAGACGGCCTCATTTTCACAGGCGGTATTGGTGAAAACTCGGCATATATTCGTGAAAAAACTTTAGCGTATTTACCTCATTTTGGTTTGCAGCTCGACAAAGATCAAAACAACAACTTAAAACGTGGCACTGAAGGCCGAATTGATAATGGAACAGGTCCGCAAATTTGGGTCATTCCAACAGATGAAGAAGGCCGTATTGCCAAAGAAACCCGTCAAGTTGTTGAAGCGGCAGGAACTACAGCATCTGTAGCAAGCCTTGCTTAATCAGATCTTAGCGAAAACTCGATATTCATTTATTTATAGGTTTATATGAATACAATTTTATTGATTCCTACAGGTGAAGGGGTTGGTTTAACCTCTGCCTGCCTAGGCATGATTTACGCACTTGATTGTAACGGGATTAAAGCAGGCTTTTTAAAACCATTTTCTCAAGAAGACCAAGAGCATCTTGATCGAACAACTTCATTATTCGGTCATTTATTTCAAAGTAAAACTGTTCAATCTATTTCGCATGAAAAATTAACTCAGCTTATTGCCGCTGGGGAAGTGGATGAATTACTTGAAGAAGCTGTGAGTCTACATCGCAGTGTTGCAGCAGACCATGATGTCATTATTGTGGAAGGCTTATTACCAAACGGACAAGACCACTTCGCCAGTGAACTCAACGCAAGTCTTGCACAAGCACTTGATGCAGAAGTCGTATTGGTCAGTACAGCAGATATTCAAAACCCGAAAAAAGCCGCAGAAAAAGTAGATGCTCATTTACGCCAGTTTGGTGGTGCAGCGTCAAATCGTACTGCGGGTGTACTCTTTATGCGTACCCGTGGATTAACCGAAGAAACAGCACAAATTCCTGTTGCGTTTGATCCATCATTACGTCCGACTGAAGACATCGCAAAATTTACGGCCGAACTGCAAAAATATAACCGTTATTTTGGTTCTAGTGATTTACCGATTATTGGTTTAGTTCCATTTAGTAATACGCTGAGCGTACCTAGAACCCTAGATATTGCGAATGTGATTGATGGGCAATGGGTACATCAAGGTGAAGCTAAAACACGCCGTATTTTGCATTCAAGTTTAATTGCGTCAAGTATTGAATATGAACTCAATAAATTTATTGCAGGCGAACTAATTATTAGTGCGTCTGAGCGTACAGACGTATTACTGGCAAGCAGTTTGGCGACCAGCAATGGTATTCCACTCGCTGGCTTGGTTCTGACTGAACGGGAAGCACCAGCTCCTGAGCTTTTAGAGTTTTGCCAAAATGCGATCAAGCAAGGCTTACCAATTTTACATACACGTCTCAATACATTAGAAACTGCTCAGCGTTTATCTGACTTTGGTAATGAAATTCCCGTCGATGATACTGAACGTGCAGAACAAGTGACTCGTTTTGTTTCAAGTCATATTGATGTCGAATGGCTTAAGCAACACAGCAACAATGCAGCTACCCCTCGCCTGTCTCCATCGGCTTTCCGTCACGAACTGGTGCAAAAGTCGATTGCAGCGAAAAAACGAATTGTACTGCCTGAAGGCGATGAACCACGCACCATTCAAGCTGCAGCCATTTGTCAGGCACGTGGCATTGCTGACTGTATTTTGCTGGCAAAACCAGAGGCGGTTCAGGATGTTGCAAAAGCACGTGGTATTGAATTACCCGCTGGATTAGCAATTGTTGATCCAGATAGCATTCGCGACCAATATGTAGCGCCAATGGTCGAGCTGCGTAAAGGTAAACTCAACGAGCTTCAGGCAAAGGAACAACTTCAAGATACCGTAGTACTCGGTACGATGATGTTAGCTTTAGACGAAGTAGATGGCCTAGTTTCTGGCGCAGTACACACCACAGCAAATACAGTTCGCCCAGCATTTCAGCTCATCAAAACAGCGCCAGATTATTCACTAGTTTCATCTATCTTCTTTATGCTTTTACCAGATGAAGTTTATGTGTACGGTGACTGTGCAATTAACCCAGACCCTACAGCCGAACAACTGGCTGAAATTGCGATTCAGTCTGCTGACTCGGCTAAAGCTTTTGGAATTGACCCTCGTATTGCCATGATCAGCTACTCAACCGGTACTTCTGGAACAGGTGCAGATGTTGAGAAGGTACAACAAGCAACTCAAATTGCTCAGCAACGTCGTCCTGATTTACTTATTGATGGTCCACTTCAATACGATGCAGCTTCAGTTGAAAGTGTTGGACGCCAAAAAGCACCAGACTCGCGAGTTGCAGGTCGTGCCAATGTATTTATTTTCCCAGATTTAAATACCGGTAACACCACGTACAAAGCAGTACAACGTGCTGCGAATGTTGTGAGCGTTGGACCAATGTTGCAAGGTCTAAACAAACCTGTAAATGACTTGTCTCGCGGAGCATTGGTAGATGACATCGTCTTTACCATTGCATTAACGGCAATTCAGGCTGAACAGCAAGCTGCTGCTAAATAATTAATAATTTGATCCACTTCTACCTCTCGCCATTTGATGTCCGCTCAAATGGCTTTTTTTATTTTAATCGTTTCAAAATAAATAATTTTCCTATCTCTGACGTTTAAATGCCCCCTATATAGTCTTATGCGACTTTCGGTCAAAAGATCAACCAATCTCCCACAAAACTATCTTTTTGTCATATAATTTAGCCCGCTAGCTAACAGCCCGCTCAAGAGATTTTTTGGTATGACAACGATTATCAAACAAGATGACTTGATTACATCAATCAAGGACGCCCTACAGTTTATTTCGTACTATCACCCGCAAGACTTCATCCAAGCGATGAGTCGTGCTTATGATCGCGAAGAAAACCAAGCTGCAAAGGATGCAATTGCACAGATTTTAATTAACTCTCGCATGTGTGCGGAAGGTCATCGTCCAATTTGCCAAGATACTGGTATTGTTAACGTTTTCCTTGAAGTGGGCTTAGATGTTAAATTTGATTTAACAATGAGCTTAGACGATGCAGTAAATGAAGGTGTTCGCCAAGGTTACCTTGAAAATAGCAACGTTCTTCGTGCATCTGTACTTGCTGACCCTGCATTTGGTCGCAAAAACACAAAAGATAATACCCCTGCTGTAATTCACTACAAACTCGTTCCGGGTAACAAAGTAGATATTACTGTTGCTGCTAAAGGTGGCGGTTCAGAAAACAAATCTAAACTTGCGATGCTTAACCCATCTGACTCGATTGTTGATTGGGTACTTAAAACTGTACCAACAATGGGTGCAGGCTGGTGTCCTCCAGGTATGCTTGGTATTGGTATTGGTGGTACTGCTGAAAAAGCCATGATGCTTGCTAAAGAAGCGCTCATGGAAGAAATCAACATGGACGAATTACTTCGCCGTGGACCAGAAAACAAAATCGAAGAACTTCGTATCGAAATCTTTGAAAAAGTAAACGCACTTGGTATTGGTGCTCAAGGTCTTGGCGGTTTAACCACTGTTCTTGATATTAAAATTAAAGATTACCCATGTCACGCTGCTGGTAAACCAGTAGGTATGATTCCTAACTGTGCTGCTACTCGTCATGCTCACTTCCAGCTTGATGGTTCAGGTGTAGCTCATATTCAGGCACCAAAACTTGAAGATTACCCATCTGTAACTTGGGATTCTTCAAAATCTAAACGTGTAAACCTTGATACCATTACTCAAGCAGAAATGGATTCTTGGAAACCGGGTGACACATTACTCCTTAGCGGGACAATGTACACAGGTCGTGATGCTGCGCACAAACGTATGGTTGAAATGATCGACAACGGTGAAGAATTACCAGTTGATCTTAAAGGTAAGTTTATTTACTACGTTGGCCCAGTTGATCCAGTGGGTGACGAAGTTGTTGGCCCTGCTGGTCCTACAACTGCAACACGTATGGATAAATTCACACGTAAAGTACTTGAGCATACTGGCTTGTTTGGCATGATCGGTAAGGCTGATCGTGGTCCTACAGCGATTGAAGCAATCAAAGACAACAAAGCAACTTACTTAATGGCAGTTGGTGGTGCAGCTTACCTTGTATCTAAAGCTGTTCGCGAAGCTGAAGTTGTTGCGTTTGCAGACTTAGGTATGGAAGCAATCTACAAATTCGTAGTTGAAGATATGCCTGTTTCTGTTGCAGTTGATGTAAACGGTACATCAATTCATGCAATTGCTCCAAAAATCTGGCAAGCGAAAATTGGAAAAATTCCAGTAGTCGACGCTGCGGCAGGCTAATCAAGAAAAGCACCGAATTCGGTGCTTTTTTTATGCATTCTTTTTTATTTTAAAATCTGAAAAGAATTGTAACAATTACTTCTTCAATCTGTGCTATTAATAAATGCACTCTCTCGCCATATATTGAATATAGGTCATTTCATGACTATTCGCCCTATTCTTAAAAATCTTTCAATTAGCCTCTGCTTAAGCTGCATTACTACAAGCTTATTTGCATCTCCTGCTAAGTTAAGTTCAGTTAAAGAACTCATGCAAATGAGCCAAATTGATTACCTACTTAAAGAATCAATTAATGAATTAACGCCTTATTATGATCAACAAGCAGAACAGATCGTTAGTAATATCACGGGTATCAAAACTTTAGGTCCAAAAGAAAAAGAAGCTGCAAAAAAGTTAGGTTTACTCTTAAAAGATTCGAGCAATCAGCTCATCAGCAACCCTAAAACCACCCAAGCCTTACAAGATATTTATTTAAAGACATATTCTGAAGAAGAGATTCAAGCGAATCTTAAGTTTTTAAAAACCCCAGAAGGCCAATCGATTACACGTAAAAATGTGCAGATTATGGGGCAAATTTCAGAATATATGATGGAGTTGGGACAGCAGACCTTTAATGACCCTAAAGCACGAGATCATATGCAAGAAGAGATGCTTAAAATTATTGCGCCATTGATGAAAGATAAAGAAAAGTCTTAACTTTTCTTTATCTTTTGCAAGTCATTACCAAGTTAAAGGATTCCATAATTTAAATGGTTTAATCAGATGTACATCTGATTTTTCATCATATTTGGCAGGTTTTAATTCTTGTGGTTTATGTCGAATCTTGCCTGAAGCATCTTCTGCTACAAAGTTGTAGCTTGAAGATTTCAACTCGGTAAAGGCAATTTCTCTACGGCCAATATTATCTTGCATTAACGTAAATGGGCCAGTGTGTTCATCTCGGTCCATTTTATTTTCTTCATCATATTTCAAATAATAAGACGTTCCAGCCTCAACAGTTATATCCATATATTTGGGCTCTTGAAAATGAATACCCAATAAAGGGCGGCTCGCAGAAAGACGATAAGTCCCTGCTGGCAATTCAATCCAATAATAATGGTTATGTAGTAGGCTCGGAATTCGCTTGCCATTTACAAACAGGTTAATCGCCGCGATTTCCTGACGATTCCATTTTGTATCTGGTCGATAGAGATAAACAACAGCAGCTTGTGCGTTTTGTGGTTTGATCGGGACAAATGTCTGACCCAATTTTTGATTAACCCAACCACCCACGGCAAAACCACCTACGTGATATTGGTCTAATAGTCCGGGTTCTTTTTCAACATCGACTTTAGGTAAGGTTGCAGTCAATTCACCCGTATTTTTTTCTAAATGAGATGAACTTTGACAGCCCACAAACAGTCCGGCACAGCACAAAGATACGATTAAATAACGCATGGCATCCCTCAAAGCGTTTTGTTTTTGATTTATTTTTTACAACGCAAAACTATGCGTATTTTGTATTTTTAAGATTAACACCACCCACATAAATTGAAAACAAAAAAAGCACGAATCACTCACGCGATTCATGCTTTTTAGATGAATGAAATCTATGCAGACTTCGAATCAATAACCTTTAAATCGGCCTTTGCAACACTTTCATGTGTTACAGCTTCTTTAGGTTGGCGCTCAGCTTTATAAACAGGCTCTGCTTCACCATTGATCACTGCTTCATTAATGACGACTGTTCCAACATCAGTACGGCTTGGTAAATCGTACATGGTTTCAAGCAGTACGTTCTCCATAATAGAGCGTAGACCACGCGCGCCCGTATTACGTTCAAGTGCTTTCTTCGCAATAGCGCGCAATGCAGAATCTTCAAAGATCAGATCAACATTTTCCATGGTGAAAAGATATTGATACTGGCGAGTTAATGCATTTTTTGGCTCAGTCAAAATTTGCATTAATGCTTCTTCATCCAACTCTTCAAGTGTAGCAATCACTGGTAAACGACCAATGAATTCTGGAATTAAACCAAATTTCACTAAGTCAGTTGGCTCAACCTGACGGAACAATTCAGCAAGTTTTTTGGTTTCATCTTTGTTTTTAACATCAGCTGTAAAACCAATACCGCCTTTCTCTTGACGCTGTTGTACAATCTTTTCCAAACCAGAAAATGCACCACCACAAATAAACAAGATATTCGAGGTATCAATTTGGATAAACTCTTGCTGCGGATGCTTACGCCCACCTTGCGGAGGAATAGAAGCCACTGTACCTTCAATCATTTTTAACAATGCTTGTTGTACACCTTCACCTGAAACATCACGCGTAATTGACGGGTTTTCAGATTTACGAGTAATCTTGTCAATTTCATCAATATAGATAATGCCCTTCTGAGCTTTTTCTACATCGTAGTCCGCTTTTTGCAAAAGTTTTTGTACAATATTTTCAACATCTTCGCCCACATAACCAGCTTCGGTTAATGTCGTTGCATCTGCCATTGCAAATGGAACATCTAAAAGGCGAGCTAATGTTTGCGCAAGTAAAGTTTTACCCGAACCTGTAGGTCCAATCAGTAGAATGTTACTTTTAGCAATTTCTACTTCTTTAGACACATGGCCATTATGACCAACTTTTAGGCGCTTATAATGGTTATAAACCGCAACAGATAACGTCTTTTTGGCAAGATCTTGACCAATCACATATTGATCAAGCGCAGCACGTATTTCATGTGGTTTTGGCAATGCCTTACTCGCCCAGTCCCCTGCTTCAACCTGTTGGCTGGTTTGTACAAGGTCTAAGCAGACATCCACACATTCATTACAAATATATGCGTCCTCACCTGCAATCAGTTTCCCGACTTCAGACTGCGTTTTACCGCAAAATGAACAATGTTTTTGTCCTTGAGGATGTTCGGACATATTCACTCCACAAATAGAATCTTAAATATTAGGGCAAGATGCACTGCATAAATAACTAAATGGAGATCTTTTTCAACATCTCAAGTTATTTACATCAGAAGGTCCTTATGGACGCTTACTTAACACCTGATCAACCAAACCATATTCTTTAGCAGACTGTGCTGTCATAAAGTTATCACGGTCAGTATCACGAGCAACGGTTTCGTAGTCTTGACCACTGTGCTCTGCCATTAAGCGGTTTAAACGTTCTTTAATAAATAGAATTTCACGTGCATGAATTTCAATATCCGATGCTTGACCGCGGAAACCACCTAATGGTTGATGGATCATGACACGGGCATTTTCTAGACAATAGCGTTTGCCTTTAGCACCAGCATTTAACAAGAATGCACCCATTGAAGCAGCTTGACCCATACAATATGTCACGACATCAGGTTTAATAAACTGCATCGTGTCATAAATAGCCATGCCCGCTGTCACAGAACCACCTGGAGAGTTGATATAAAGGTGGATATCTTTATCAGGGTTTTCAGCTTCTAAAAACAACATTTGGGCAACAATCAGATTTGCCATGTTGTCTTCAACTTCACCTGTTAAGAAAATGACGCGCTCACGTAAAAGTCGTGAATAAATATCAAAAGAACGTTCGCCGCGAGAAGATTGTTCAACCACAACAGGAACTAAAGCATTTTCAATTGTTGGAACATACATACGTTATTTATTCCTAAATTTTTTGTGACTTAACCTATGGCAACAATATGCGGGATAATTTCTCAAATTGCAAAAGGTTCGCACTGAAATATTATATTATTTATACCTAAGTACTTAATGTCGCACTCAAATTAACCACATAGTGAAAAACAAAAAAGGCGCCTAAAGCGCCTTTTTCTGACTTCTTAAAAGATTAGCCCATACGGCGAGCTTGTTGTTCTTTTAACAAATCATCATAAGATACAGCTTTGTCAGTCACTTTAGCAGCAGCTAAGATGTGATCAACAACTTGATCTTCTAATACAACTGCTTCGATTTGAGCACGTTGTTGAGCATCATTTTTGAAGTATTCAATCACTTCAGTTGGATCTTCGTAAGAAGAAGCCATGTCGTCAATGTAAGCATCAACGCGAGTTTGATCAACTTCAAGTTTAGCGTCAGCTAAAACTTTGCTTACCAATACGCCAAGCTTAACAGAACGCTCTGCTTGCTCTTTGAATAATTCGTCAGGAAGCATGCTCTTGTCAAAAGATTGCGCGCCTGCACCACCGAACTGTTGAGTGAACTGTTGAACCATTTGTTGACGTTGACGGTCAATTTCTTGAGCAACCATTGCAGTTGGAACTTCAACTTCGTTCGCAGCAACAAGTGCATCAAAAGCAGCTTGTTTAACTTGGTTACGTAAACCATTGCGAACTTCACGTTCCATATTCTTGCGAACGTCAGCTTTTAACTTCTCAACGCCTTCTTCTTCAGTTACACCGAAGATTTTCAAGAATTCAGCATCAATTTCTGGAAGTTTTGATTTTTCAACTTGCTTCACAGTGATTTTGAACTGAGCTGCTTTACCAGCCAAGTTTTCAGCTTGGTAGTCTTCAGGGAAAGTAACATCGATTACTTTCTCTTCGCCAGCTTTCATACCGATGATGCCGTCTTCGAATCCAGGAATCATACGACCTGAACCTAACACAAGTTTAAAGTCTTCAGCAGAACCGCCTTCAAACTTCTCACCGTCGATAGTGCCTTCAAAGTCAAAAGTCACTTGCATGTCTTTTTTCGCCATGCCCTTGGTAACAGCCCAAGTTTGACGTTGTTTTTGCAAGTTTTCGATCATAGCGTCAACGTCAGCATCTTTAATTTCAGCTGTTTTACGTTCAACTTCTAAACCGTCAAATGCTTGTACTGTAACTTCTGGATAAACTTCTACAGTCGCTTCAAAAACTAAAGCATCTTCTTTATGTTCAACTTTATCAATGTTCGGCATTCCTACCGCATTGATTTTTTCTTGTTGAATTGCTTCAAAAACGCTATCACGAATGATGTCATTTACAACTTCTTGATAAATGCCCGCACCGTATTCGCGACGAACAACGTTTTCAGGTACTTTACCTGGACGGAAGCCGTTGATCTTCACAGTTTTGGCAGTGCGCTTCAAACGAGCTTCAAATTGCTCGTTAATACGGCTCGTCGGTACAGAAACATTTAAACGACGGGCAACGCCCGAAACCGCTTCAGTCGTTACTTGCATGGCTTCCTCGATAAAAATTAGTGAGTAGGAACAGTTTTTTTAAAAGTGCTGTATTATATGACAACTTTCAAGATATACAAAATTAACCGACCACTTCATTTAAGTGAAGGTCATTATTCTCGTAAATTTCACAGTAATTTTATGATTCTTTAAATATTTTTCATAAAGCCTTAAGTAAAACTAATTTTTTAGTTATTCTTCATAAATCTAAAATTACAATCAAAGTTCAAGTTTAATCGTTTTTACAAACAATTACTAAGAATCAGTAGATTAGCTGCATAAATGCACATTCAACCATTCAGTTATTCATATTTTCTTCACAATTCAATTGGCAAATCCAATTAACACAAACTGTACATATAAATAAGAATTATTATTATTCGCATAACCTTTTAGTTTTAGAGTCCTGAAGTCATGTCTTTGATTAGAACACGTAAAAAAATTGTTTCTTCTGCGATAGCTTCTTCGCTATCAATGATTGCAACAACAGCCATGGCACAAGAAGCAATTTCACAATTACCAACGATTCATACTCAAGCGACTCAAGAAGAATCTTTAAAAGTAGATCAGTCAGCCAACTCTAAATTCGTGGCTCCTCTCAAAGACACGCCAAAATCGGTCTCTATTCTTTCTCAAAAATTAATTAAAGATACAAACTCTAATACCCTACTCGAAGCTTTACGTTATGAACCAGGCATTACTTTAGGTGCTGGTGAAGGCGGTACACCATTTACAGATATGCCTTACATTCGTGGCTATAGCGCTCAATCTTCTGTATATGTTGATGGTGTTCGTAATTCGACTTCTCAAAACCGCGATATGTTTGCCATTGAACAAGTTGAAGTGATTAAAGGCTCTTCTTCTGCCCTTGGCGGTGGCGGCGGTGTAGGTGGAAGTATTAACTTAATCCCTAAAGTAGCCCACGAAGGTGATGTTTACCAAGGTAGTGTTCAAGGTGGTACTGACAACTATCGTCATATTCAACTTGATGCCAACAAAGACTTTGGTAACGGCATTGCTGGTCGTGTTGTTGTTATGGGCCATGAAAACGAAAAAGCTGGTGCTAACAATGGTGCTGAATATGCCCGTGCAGGTATTGCCTCAAGCCTTGCATTTGGCCTAGATACAGCAACTCGCGGAACACTTAGCTACTACTATTTACGTAGTAATGATGAACCGGATGCAGGTATTCCCTTTCTTCCTGTTGGTGGAAAGCCAATTGATGTAAAACAAGGGACATATTATGGCTGGAAAGAACGTGATTTTGATAAACGTGAAAACCACATTGGTACGTTTAAATTAGAGCAAGATCTTGCTGATGATTTAACATTATCAAATACAATGTCTTATACAAAATCTAAATCAGATTACATCTATACAAATGCAGATGACTCTAAAGGCAACGTAACCAAAAATGGTACTATTGTTCGTCGTGCTTTAAGTCGTATTGTTGATACTGATGCATATAGTGATCAGCTTGCGTTAAAAGGAAAATTCAATACTGGCGCACTTAAGCACTCTTTTAATACAGGTGCTGAGTGGAGCTATCAAGAATCAAGTCAGGGTGTTTACACTTTTACAGATGGCTCTGGTACAACCTCAACTGTACACAACACAAGTTGCCCTGCGAGCAGTGCTCTTTCGAATGGCTGGTGTACATCAGTAAATAATCCAATGAATGGTGCATTTACAGATACTTTGGGTAGCATAACAAATCAGTATACGACTCGTAGCCGCACTGTTTCTCTTTACGCTTTAGATAGCATTGAATTTAATCCTCAATGGCTTTTAAATTTAGGTGTGCGTTGGGATAAATTCGAGACTGAACGTAAATATAATAAAAATATTTATAAAACAGTAGGTGGAGCTAACGGTAATTACTCAAATGACGTAAGCATTGCAGCTGGTCAGAAATTTGAAAATGACAGTGACTATTTCTCTTATCAAGCTGGTCTAGTCTATAAACCAACTGAAAATGGCAGTATCTATGCAAGCTTTGCAACTTCTGCTAACCCTGTTGGTGTAGACCAAGGTGATGGCGCAGATGCACTATCTACATCTTCTCAGCAGGCAAATGATTTAGACCCAGAAAAAGCACGTACCTTCGAAATAGGAACAAAATGGGATCTATTTAATAACAGAGCAAACTTAACTGCTGCAATCTTCCGTACAGAGAAACAAAACACTCGTATCGCCATAGATGCCAATACATCAACTAATGCTGGTGAAAGTAAAGTTGATGGCTTCGAGGTTGGATTTAACGGTAAAGTAACTGACAAATGGGAAGTTTCAGCTGGCTATAGCTATTTAGACAGCGAACTCACAAAAGCAGCTTACAACGCAGTTGCTCAAGAAGGTAAACCATTACCGTTTGTAGCTAAAAATAGTGCTACTTTATGGTCTACTTATCGAGTACTGCCTAAGCTAACTTTAGGTGCAGGTGCAGAGTATCGTGACAAAGTGTTTACTAATACAAACACGGGTACAACGATGCTTGAAGACAAGTATTTACCAACGTATACCATTTACAACGCGATGGCTAAATACGACGTCAACAAAAACGTAAACTTACAGCTTAATATTAACAATATTTCTGATAAGCGCTATTTCACAAGTGCTCACCCAGCTCACTACGCGTTTGAAGGTGTTGGCCGTAATGCAGTGTTAGCAATTAACTTTAAGTACTAAGTTTAAATTCCATATTTTATTTATGGAATTAATTAAAGTTCATATAAGATAGCCTCATCACGAGGCTATTTTTTATAAATGGAATATCTATTTAAAGGTGTTTGCTGTGATTCATCATATCCCTAATGTTTTAAGCAAAGAGCAAGTTGCCGAGTTTCGTAAACTCATGAAAGAAGCGAATTGGGTGGGAGGAAAAGTTACTGCTGGCACTCTATCTGCTTCGGTTAAAAGAAATCAGCAACTCTCTGAACAAGATCCACTTACACATCATTTAAGTGATATTGTGATCAAAGCAATTTGGCAAAATCCTGTGTTTCAGGCCGCAGCCCTACCTCACAAAATTATTCCACCACTTTTTAACCGTTATAATGAACATGAAAGCTTTGGTTTCCATGTAGATAACTCAATTCGTCTTATCCGTGGTACTTCTGAGCAAATTCGTACCGATTTATCTTGTACATTATTTTTAAGTGAACCTGATGAATATGAAGGTGGTGATCTGGTTATTGAAGATACTTATGGTTATCACGAAGTCAAATTACCAGCAGGTGATGTCGTACTCTACCCTTCTACTAGCTTACATGAGGTAAGTAGTATTACATCTGGTACTCGATTTGCTTCTTTTTTCTGGGTTCAAAGTCTGGTCCGCGATGATAGTAAGCGACACCTTTTATTTAATTTAGATGAAAGTATCAGAGCACTGCGTAAGGCACACGGTGATAGTTATTCTGAAGTTATGAAACTCACCAACATTTACCACAACTTAATTCGCATGTGGTCAGAACTGTAACTACATTTATTTTTGCCTTATTGAGACGATGCAATCTTTTTTACCTTAATAAGGCAAAATAACGAAAAATATTTCCCATAAATTAGAAAGTAGCGCAAAATTAGAAAATTATTTTCTAATTTCCGAGATTAAAATTATTATAAGAATTTTGCACAACGTGTAATCATTGTTTAGATGTGATATATCTAAATGATAAACATATTAGCAAACCACCAAACTTATTATTTCACGGTCTAGAGATGAAAACGAATTACTTGTTTGCCCAGCCTACTCAAGCAAGACATCATCTGCAACTCCTGATGCTGCGCCACGCGCGCGTATAAATATTTTGTCTGCTTTTTAAAGCAGCACTTCGAAATTATCTTTAATTTTTCTCAATTAGATACCATATATAACCGTAGAGACGTTGCCTTCTAAATATATCCAGAGCAACCGCGCTACAAGACAAGGAGTTTTCTCATGATGTTGGCTGACCCAAGCAAAAAATACCGCCGTATGTACCAACGAGTGGATTTACCAGATCGCCAATGGCCAAATAACGAAATTACAAAAGCGCCAATCTGGATGAGCACCGATTTACGTGACGGTAACCAAGCAATTTTTGAACCAATGGATATGGAACAAAAATTCAAAATGTTCAAAATGCTTGTAAAAATCGGTTTCAAACATATTGAAATCGGCTTCCCTTCTGCATCTCAAATCGACTTCGATTTTACCCGCATGTTGATCGAAGAAAATCATATTCCTGATGACGTATACATTGAAGTTTTGGTTCAAGCACGTGATCATTTAATTGAACGTACTTTTGAGTCTTTAGCAGGTGCTAAACGTGCGATTGTGCATATTTATAACTCTAATTCTCCAACCTTCCGTCAAAAAGTGTTGAATGTAGATGTTAACGGCGCAAAACAATTAGCAATTAATGCTGCTCAAAAAGTTAAAGAGTACGCTGCGCAATATCCTCAAACTGACTGGATTTTTCAGTACAGCCCAGAGTGTTTCTCTGCAACAGAATTAGAAGTCGCTAAAGATGTCTGTGATGCCGTCACAGAAATTTGGGATGCACGTCCAGATCATAAAGTTATTTTAAACTTACCTGCGACTGTAGAAGTTTCTACGCCAAATGTTTATGCAGACCAAATTGAATGGATGCATCGTAATTTGGCACGTCGTGATGGCGTAATCATTTCTGTTCACTGCCACAATGACCGCGGCTGTGGTATTGCTGCATCAGAACTTGCAATTATGGCAGGTGCTGACCGTGTTGAAGGATGTGTGTTCGGTAACGGCGAACGTACAGGTAACGTTGACGTTGCAGCGATTGCATTGAACATGTATACCCAAGGTGTAGCGCCAGAGTTAGATTTCTCTAACATTAATGAAGTGATTGCAACGGTTGAAGAATGTACTGGTTTACCTGTACACCCTCGCCATCCATATGCAGGCGACTTGGTATTTACTGCATTCTCTGGTTCACATCAGGATGCAATCAAAAAAGGCTTTGAGTACCAGAAAAACGAAGAAATCTGGGATATGCCTTACTTGCCAATCGACCCGAAAGATTTGGGCCGTGACTACGATGCAGTTATTCGTGTAAACAGCCAGTCTGGTAAAGGCGGTATCGCTTACTTATTAGAAGCGAACTACAACGTTGTGTTACCTCGTCGTTTACAAATCGAGTTCAGTCAGGTTGTTCAACAATATGCTGATGATAATGGTACAGAAATTAATGCAAAAGAAATCTGGACCTTATTTAAAGACACGTATGTTGATGTGAAAAACCATCATTACACAGTCAAAAACTACAGATTATCTGACATTAATGGTACTCAAATCATCGAACTTGATGTTGATGTCGAAGGTGAAACACAACAACTTCGTGGTGAAGGTAACGGACCGATTTCTGCATTCTTAAATGCGCTTCAGTTACCAATTGACGTATTGAACTATGAAGAACGCAGTATTAGTTCAGGTGCAAATGCGAAAGCGTTAACGTTAATTGAACTTCAAGTCAAAGGTACAGGTAGAGGTTCATTTGGTGCAGGTGTTCATGACAATACAGTCACCTCATCAATTGAAGCAATTATTGCATGTACTAACCGTTTGATTGATCAAGGCGTTTTAAGTACAGACCAGGTTGTTGCTGCTGCTGTTTAATTTAAAAAAAGACTTTGGAAAGGATACCTAGCTTGGTATCCTTTCTTTTTATTCCTGAAAGATTTAAAAGGCGAAATGTTCCCGTGTCTTTTCCAGCTGATTCAGTGGGGTTAGTCACTCCGCAAAAGTTCCAATTTGAAGAACCATTACATCTTGAATGTGACCGTGTTTTGCCACGTTTTGAATTAATGGTCGAAACTTACGGCACTTTAAATGCAGATAAATCAAATGCCATTTTAATCTGTCATGCCTTATCTGGACATCATCATGCAGCGGGCTATCACCACGAAGATGATAAAAAAGCTGGCTGGTGGGATAGTTGTATTGGCCCGGGTAAAGCAATCGACACAAATAAGTTTTTTGTAGTTTCGCTAAATAATATTGGTGGGTGTAATGGCTCAACTGGCCCAACTTCCCCAAATCCTGAAAATGATAATCGCCCTTATGGACCAGATTTCCCATTAGTAACGGTACGTGACTGGGTAAAAACTCAGGCCATGCTTTCTGACCGGTTGGGTGTAAATATTTGGTATGCCATTATTGGTGGCTCTTTAGGGGGCATGCAGGCACTACAATGGTCGGTAGACTATCCTGACCGCTTACAAAAATGTGTGATTATTGCCAGTGCGCCAAAGCTTTCAGCACAAAATATTGCCTTTAATGAGGTTGCTCGCCAGTCAATCTTGTCTGATCCAGACTTCCATCATGGTCGTTATTTGGAAAATGATAGCTACCCAAAACGCGGCCTGATTTTGGCTCGCATGGTAGGTCATATTACCTATCTTTCAGAAGAAGCCATGAAACAAAAATTTGGTCGTGATTTAAAATCAGGCAAATTTATGTATGGTTTTGATGTCGAGTTTCAGGTTGAAAGCTACCTTCGTTATCAAGGCGAACAGTTTAGCCGTAACTTTGATGCCAATACTTATCTCATCATGACCAAAGCTTTGGATTATTTTGATCCATCACGTGAATACAACCACTCGTTAACAGATGCGATGGGTAAAACAAAATGTCAGTTCCTGATCGTTTCTTTTACAACAGACTGGCGTTTTACACCAAGTCGCTCTCAAGAGATTGTTGATGCACTCATTACCAATCATAAGCCAGTAAGTTACCTCGATATTGATGCGGAACAAGGACATGACTCGTTCTTATTCCCGATTCCATTGTATGTAAAAACAATGCGCGCTTTCTTAGGCGGTGAAGAACTCTTAAAATCGACGTCACTGGAGGCAAGCTAATGCGTATTGATCAACAACTGGCAGAAAAGTGGATTAAACCAGGCTCAAGCGTACTCGACTTGGGGTGTGGTGATGGTGAATTACTCGCTCATATGAGCCAAAAGCATCAAATTCGTGCTTATGGCTTAGAAATTGATCAAGAAAAGATTGCAATTGCCGTCAGTCGCGGGTTAAATATTATTCAACAAGATTTGAATCTCGGTTTGAGCCGTTTTGCTGACCAGTCTTTTGACTATGTGGTTATGGCACAGGCTTTGCAAGCTGTAGATGCACCGGATGTTTTATTAAGAGACATGGTGCGTGTGGGTAAACAGGCAATTATTACTTTTCCAAACTTTGCGCATTGGAAGACTCGTTCTTTTCTTGCATTAAAAGGTATGATGCCTGTATCGGATGCTCTACCATATATGTGGTATAACACCCCCAATATTCATTTATGTACATTTAAAGATTTCGAAGCACTTTGTGCGGAAAATCAGATACAAATTATTAATCGACTCGCCGTCAATGGAAATCAGCAGGCAAGCCTGTTAAGCAAACATGTTCCTAATTTGTTTGGTGAAGTCGCTATTTATCGAGTGAGTGCACTATGAAAAAGACATTATTTAGCACACTATTTGCAGGACTGCTAAGTATGCAGGCTCATGCAGATTATATCGCCCAGCCACAATCGGTTGCGAGTCAGGCTGCACGCTTTTCAACAATGGGGGTTAATGACCTTCAGAAAGCTGCAAAAGCTGGTCAAGCAGGCGCACAATTTTACCTTGGTACACACTACCAATATGGTAAAGATGTAGAAAAAGATGAAAAGCAAGCTTTCACATGGTTTAAAGCAGCAGCTGATCAAGGTTTATCGCCAGCACAATTAAACGTAGGCCGTATGTATGCCGACGGTATTGGTGTTAGAAAAGATGAGTCAATGGCTCGTAAATACTTCGAGAAAGCGGCAAGCAATGGTGATAACCGTGCAAGCTATAACCTCGCGATGATGGAAGAGCAAAAGAAAAACTACGTAGGTGCTTACCAGTGGTATGAGCTTTCAACTCGTGATGGCATGCTCGACAATAAAGTAATTAGCCTATCAGAAGGTAAGAAAACTGCTCTTGCGGCTAACTTGACTCAAGAACAAATCCGTACAGCACGTGACCGTGCAGACAAATGGATTCAAGCACAATAATAACGGTTCAACCGTAAAAAACCTTACTCGACTAAAACCACCTTGTATGCTCTACAAGGTGGTTTTAGTTTAGATCATACCATTTTATATTCTATTTATTTCCCTCTATATCCCCTCTTAAAAAACACGTAACATAACTCACGTTCGATATTAGCTATAAAGTTTGGTTTTATTATGTCTACCCCACATTGGTTTGATCAGGGCAGTTTAGTTCTTGCCAGCAATAACAAAGGTAAAGTCGCAGAGTTTGAAAAACTTTTTGAACAGCTTAAGTTACCTGTAGAAATTATTCCTCAAGGTCGCCTTAATATTCCTGATGCAATTGAAGATGGTTTAAGCTTTATTGAAAATGCCATTATTAAAGCTCGTCATGCCTCTCAAATTTCAGGTAAACCTGCTATGGCTGATGACTCAGGCATTTGCGTTCCTGTCTTAGGCGGTGCACCTGGTATTTACTCAGCACGCTATGCTGGAGAACATGGTGACGATGCAGCGAATAATGCCAAATTATTAAATGATCTTTTACCATTTCGTAAAAATGGTGAAGTGATTGAAGGCATGTTCGTATGTGTACTTGCTTTAGTAACGCATGCTGAAGATCCTTTGCCACAAATTTTCCAAGGTATTTGGCACGGTGAAATTTTAGAAGCTGCTCGTGGTGAAAATGGCTTTGGCTATGACCCACTGTTCTGGTTGCCTGAATTGCAAGTTTCTAGCGCTGAACTTTCTAAAGAAGACAAGAATAAGATTAGTCATCGTGGACAAGCGATGCAGTTATTTAGAGAAAGTTTGCAGAAGTAAAACTTTATATAGCATTTATTTAGCATTTATTTAGTTTAACTTTAAAGCCATTTGCCATCGTGCTAGGCGACATGGATGTCGCCACGTCACTGCCTTGCGCAGATTCCCAAAGCAGTGCTTCGGAAATCGCTCAGGATGTGTCGTCAGTTCGACAAATGGTTTTGTTACTTTTGACGAAACAAAAGTAAATATTGCCTATATACACAAAATAAGCATATAACCACTATTCAAAGGCAGTCTGATCTTAATCATCTTACTTAGAAATAAAGATGCAAAAACACTGCATAAATCGCAATACACACACAACTCACAATCGTCCCTGAAGCAATATAAGCCGCAGATCTACCCGTCCCTTGATAATGTGTTTCTAGCGCTACAATATTGGCTGCTGGTGGCAAACAGAACATTAAAAACATGACTCCAATTTGCTGACTCATATTGGGAATCGGTAAAAATCTATAAGTAAGTCCACAAAGAATAAAACCACACACAACCTTAAAAGCTTGGGCTTTCGTACTGTAGATTAAGTCTTTTACATAAACTCTAGTACGGCGCAGCCACATTCCCAACACACACATCCCAGCAAAAGTCATTGCGAACTTGGCAACTTCATAGACCCAGTGTATGGCAGGATGTTCAATATGCTGAGCACCAAGAAGTCTAAGTAGAAGCGCGCAAAAGATCGAAATACATGGTGGAGATGTTAAAACTTTTTTTAATATATTGAGCTTACTTTGCGGTGCAGTTGTTACAGCAGTCACGGCCCAAGCATTGCCAAACAGAGACATTCCAATATATAACGCCACAATAGGCGCCGTAGCTTGGGGGCCAAATAAAGCCATGGCAAAAGGAAAGCCGAGCCAGCCCATGTTGGTGTAACTTACGCAAAGCGCTAATAATCTATCTTTAAATAAAGCTAAATAAGCAAAGAAAATAAGAAATGCTGAACCGAAGCTAAAGAGCATTAAACTCAAACTACCCGGCTGATAAAATACCATGTTGTAAATAATAACAACTGGAATAAGTAAGCGGGCAAGCCAAGCGGAAAGAACAGGTTTTATCGTTTCTGAAAGAGAAGTCTGGGCAAGTAAAAGTCCAGTGATGAACGCCAATATTGGCAGTAATAACGCCACGTTTGCCCCTCTCCCTATTAAAGCCAGCTTGTTATGCTACACCTTTTCAAAATGAAATGTACTCTCCTTTTCAAGTAATTTAAGCTTCTCTTTTTTAACTCTTTCTAAAGTAAAAAAACAAACACATCCTTTCTAGAACCCATCTTTTTAGATTTTGACTGACGGCCATTGTCTTAAAAATGACATATAAATGTCACATTGTTGTCATAGCAACCTGTTGATATAAAACGAACTGAAAAGAGGTATAAGATCATGGCCGGTTTATCTATTTGGCACGTTGTTATTTTTGCAATTGTCGTTATTTTATTATTTGGTACATCTAAATTAAAAAATATCGGTAAAGACGTAGGCGGTGCAGTAAAAGACTTTAAAAAATCAGTTCGTGAAGAAGACGAAACTGCTGCTCTTAATACTCCACGTACAATTGATGCCCAAGTCAAAACTCCTGACAGCACATCAGTGAAAAGCTAAAGGTTTTCCACCATGCTTGATGTAGGAATGACAGAGCTACTCTGTTTTGCAATTATTGCAATTTTAGTTTTAGGTCCGGATAAACTTCCAGAAGCCGCCCGCTTTGCTGGTCGTTGGTATGTCCGTCTAAAACGTTATATTACCAATTTGCAAAATGAGATTGATCAAGAGTTGCGTCTTTCTGAATTTCGAAAAGAAATGCAAGAAGAACTCAACCGCATTGAAGCACTTGAACGCAAAGTACAACAACAACTTGAAGAAATACAAAAACAGACTACTTCAGACAACGCAGAAAAAGCTGAGGTAGCTGAAACTATATCTCAGTCTACAATGTACTCCCCTGTATCGGGCCATTATGAAGTGCCCTTTCTTGCCAAATTTACACCTTTGGCATCTCAAAGCGACACTTTAGAAACACCCCCCGTTAAATTGAAGATTGCCGTATGAACCAACTGCCTTCAACGACTGTAAATACGCAAGAAAATTTAGACCAAATGCCAATCATGAACCATTTGGTCGTTTTAAGACGTCATTTATTTAGGATTGTCGGGGTAACATTATTTTTATTCTTTTGCTTATTGCCCTTTAGAAATAACACTTACCAATTATTATCTGAACCTTTAAGGCTGCAACTTCCAGCATCATCTTCAATGATTGCTACAGATGTGACTGCAACCTTTATGGCACCGTTCAAGCTCAATTTATTTGTCGCGCTCGTGTTGACAATGCCATTTATTTTGTATGAAATATGGACCTTTGTTCGTCCAGCGTTGTATCAAAAAGAACGTCATTTAGCACTTCCGTTACTTATTGGTAGCATTGTTTTGTTCTATGCCGGCGTTGCTTTTGCATATTACATTACCCTTCCAGCGATTTTACATTTCTTTATTAGTGTATCGCCTGAAACGGTAGCACCTATGACGGATATTAATAGCTACCTAAGCTTTTGCTTAAAGTTATTTTTAGTTTTTGGTGTCACTTTTGAAATTCCAATCGCGACGCTTCTATTGATTTTAATAGGTGTGGTGAATACAAAGAGTCTGGCTGAAAAAAGACGTTTTATTATTGTGGGATGTTTTTTTGTAGCGATGTTCATTACCCCGCCAGATGCAATTTCTATGGTGATGTTAGCCATTCCAATGTGGTTGCTTTTTGAACTTGGATTATTGTTCGGTAAAATTCTTGAGAAAAGAAAAGCTCAATCTGCTGAATAAAAAATCATGTTTTTTAAAAAGCCTGAAATGTAAAGTTCAGGCTTTTTTATATAGACCACTTTTTAATCTACAAACCCATAAACTGTCTTCAAAGTGACTTAAAAGTGTAAGAAAAGTGTCATTTCTAGTCCATAGAATCAACTCAACAAATATACTCACAAAAGTTACGGATTTATTATGACAACTGCTTCTAACCACCCAACACGTCGCGATATTTTAAAATGGTTTACGGGGATTCCTTTTCTTCCATTAGGCGCGATGGCTACGGCAGCAACGTTAGCAGGATGTAACGACAGTAATGATGATTCAGATATCACTACTCCGTCAAAACCAATTAACTTTAAAAATGCAACGTTCACTTCAATGCCAGCTCCTTCTGCTGTAGCAGAGATGGCAACGACAGCATGTGCATCAAAGCTTGCGATTTCATGGGAAGATGGCAGTAAAACTGAATACCAACTCGCTTACAAACCATTCTTCTTAACAGGTACAGAAGTTCCTGATGGTAAAGGTGGAAAGATTATCGCGGGTGGTTATTACGATATTAATAATAAGCCAATTATCGATAAATCAGTTGCTGGTAAAGAGCGTCAGTTCTTCTCTGACTGTCCAGACGGTAGTTCTCTGATTAGCTTCAAACAAGCTACAGGCAAAGATTTCACAGATGCAGACAAGAAAGCATTAGGTGTAACGGGTAACCCAGTATTCCATGTAGTCCAGTTTGAATATTTATCGAAGGACCAAAATGGTGGTGATACTTACGGTAAATTATCATCTCCGATTGCTGTTCTTACTTTAGACCAAGACCCGAAAACTGGTCATTTGACTTTAATTAAATATCACAATGTAGATACTTCAAATGCGCATGGTTTATGGATTACTTGTGGTGCAAGCTTGTCACCATGGGGAACTCATTTATCGAGTGAAGAATATGAGCCAGATGCTTTCAACCAAAAGTTAGGTCAATCACTTTCAATACTTAAAGCATTCAGTAAAAATGTGTATGGTGATGAAAATGCGGCTAATCCATATAACTACGGTCATTTACCAGAAATTACTGTAAATGCAGATGGTACGGGTCACGTGACAAAGCACTACTGTTTAGGTCGTATTTCACACGAACTCGTACAAGTTTTTCCAGACAATCGTACAGTCTTGATGGGCGATGACTATACCAACGGCGGCCTCTTCATGTTCGTTGCAGATAAAGAGAAAGACTTATCTGCGGGTACACTCTACGTTGCAAAATATACAACAGTGCTTACAGATACAACGACTGGTCAGATCTCATGGATCAAGCTTGGTCATGCAACAAGTGTAGAGATTGAAAACCTAATCAAGAGCGGTATTAAAGGAACTGATATTTTTGAATCAGTTCTACAAATTGCTAAATATCCAAGCGATGCAACAACAGCAGAGAAAGATGCTATTGATGCAGGTGACAAAGGTAATCCTGAACAACAAGCTTTAGCAAAAGCTGCGAAAGATCGTTTAAAACTTCAACAAGCTGCTCAAAAAGCAGAATTGGAAGCACAAGGTTTCAAATTTACTTATTTGAGCAAAACTGGTGTTTATCTCAAGCTTAAAGATAACAGTGACAAAACTAAACTTGCCGCTGCTTTCCTTGAAACACACCGCTATGCTGCTTACGTCGGTGCTTCAATGGCATTGACTAAGAACGAAGGTACGACTGTAAATATTGCAGATAAACGAGCATATTCGGCTTTAGCTAACATTGTTGATTCAATGGTTGAAGGTGGTAGCGGTTATCTTGCTGAGCACAACGTTAAATTCCCGAAAATCACGGCTGGTGGTATTTTGGAGCATAAGCTTACAGGCGGCCAAAAAGACAGCTTAAATGTCGCAATCAATAGTGAATGGGTGCCTAGCCAATCTAGCCTTCTCATTAAAGGTAAAGATATTAGCTTTGACAGTTTAGGTAATACTGCTGACCCAGAGCAGATTGCTAGCCCTGATAACTTGAAGTTCTCTGAAAAGCTACGTACGTTATTTATTGGTGAAGACTCTGGTAACCATTTGAATAACTTCTTATGGGCTTACAATGTCGACACTAAACAGCTCATCCGTATCTTGTCTACACCAGCAGGTGCCGAATCGACTGGTCTACATGCGGTCGATGAAGTGAACGGTTGGACTTACATCATGAGTAACTTCCAACATCCTGGTGATGAATGGAACCGTTTCTACAAAGAAACTAACGGTGTTCGTACTGGTATCAGTGCAGATTTACTTGCGCAAATTGATACAGCAATTAATACAAACTACAGCAACAAATTTGCAGCAGCAGTTGGCTATATCACTGCCGACCCAATTGCTCCATCTGTTGTGAAGAAATAATTTCTTTCACCAGAATAAAAGAAACCTGCTTTGTGCAGGTTTCTTTTATTTTTGACTAAACGATCAAATATTTCACTAAGTTATCATCAAAACGTCAAAGCCACGTCATATTCACAACCTAAGCTAATGGAGACTTTTAGAACAATCTCTTTATTTACTTACTTAGGAATTTCCCATGACAGAGCTGACGCCATATCATGAAGACCAAGAATTGGATAATAATACTTCTGACAATATCCACTTTCGTGACATTTTAGAACAACATGTAAGTCGCCGTAGTTTAATTACTAAAGCAGCAAGCGGTGCCGTAGCTCTGACTTTAGCCTCTACTTTAACAGGCTGTAATGATAGTAATGATGACTCAGGTTCTAATAACGGTGGAATCCCGCCTGTAGACCCAAATAAAAGACCAGAAAAATTAACATTCACAGCTGTTGCGAAAAACCACAACGATATCGTGACTGTACCTGAAGGCTATGAAGCCAATGTCATTTACGCTTTAGGTGATTCAATCAACCCTGCGTTTGGGGACTGGGATGATAATAATATTCCATCAGGTCCAAGCTTCCAGTTCCGTTCTGGTGACTGCCATGACGGCATGCATTTCTTTGGTTTAAATACATCGACAAGCCGCTTTGATGAAAGTGTTTCAGCTGAAGGTTTGTTAGTGATGAATCACGAATATATTAATCAGACCTTCCTTCACTCTAAAGGCCCAACAAAAGTTGATGGATGTCGCCCTGAAGATGAAGTGATTCGTGAAACCAATGCACACGGCGTATCTGTCGTTCATATCAAAAAAGATGCAGCAACTCAAAAAGTAGAAATTGTTAAAAAATCAATTTTTAACCGACGTATTACAGCATCAACAGAGATGGTTTTTGCGGGTGCAGCAGCTGGTTCTAGCCTACTTGCAACTCGTTTCTCGCCTGCTGGCCGTCAAACTCGAGGCACACATAATAACTGCGGTAACGGTTATACGCCTTGGGGCACATACTTAACTACCGAAGAAAACTTTATTGGTTATTTCCAACGTTCAGGTAGCGATGAATATGCACGTACAGATGCAGAAAAAATTGCATTAAAACGTTACGGTTTAGGCGTTAAAAAAGATGAACTCTATCTTTATGAGAAAGATGAAAAAGGTGCGCCTAAAAAAGATAAAGATGGCAAGGTTATTTATTTAAAAGATAAAAATGGTGAGTTAATCCCTAACGTTGATGAACAAGGGCGACAAATTTATTTAGGCACAAGTTCGCGTTATGGCTGGGAAACGGCAATTGGTCAAGTTGAATCACAAGACTTATATGACCGTTGGAATGCTGATGTAAAAGCTGCACAGCCGACACAAGACTACCGCAATGGACCTAATACATTCGGCTGGATGGTCGAGATTGACCCGTTTGATGTTCGCCAAAATCCAGTTAAACGTACATCATTAGGTCGCTTTGCACATGAAGATAGTGCTTGCCGTGCCGTTGTAGGTCAACCATTAGCGTTTTATATGGGTGATGATTCTCGCGGAGAATACATCTATAAATTTGTCTCTACCGCTGTATGGGATGCCAAAGATGTAAACGGCGGCTATACGGTCGGTGACAAATATATGAACGCGGGTAAATTGTATGTTGCCAAATTTAATAACGATGGTTCAGGTCAATGGATTGAACTTGCCTATGGCAAAAATGGCTTAAATGAAAGCAACACCACTTACCCATTCAAATCTCAAGCAGATGTTGTAACATTTGCGCGTTTGGCTGGCGACGCTGTCGGTGCTACAAAAATGGACCGCCCAGAATGGTGTACGGTTAACCCAGTGAATGGCGAAATCTATGTCACCCTAACCAACAACTCAAATCGTGGTAAAGACTACCCAACAGATGCAGCCAACCCACGTAACTACACAGATTTATATAACGGCACCAAAGAGCAAAAAGGTAACGTTAACGGTCATATTATCCGTTTTAAAGAAACCGATGATAAAACAACTGCAGAAACCTTCAAATGGGATATCTACCTATTTGGTGCAGAAGCATCTATGGCTTCAAACATTAACCTATCGGGTCTGACAGACAACAATGATTTGTCATCGCCAGATGGTATGTGGTTTGACCCACGTGGTGTGCTTTGGATTCAAACAGATGATGGTGCTTACACCGATGTTACGAACTGTATGATGCTTGCTGCGTTACCGGGCCAAATTGGTGATGGCGCTACTGCAACCACTTCAAATGGCCAACAAACGCTAGTCGGCGCTAAAGTTACAGACTCAACATTACGCCGTTTCTTAGTTGGACCAAAACAGTGTGAAATTACAGGCATTGCCATGACACCTGACCACAAAGCTATTTTTATTAATGTTCAACATCCCGGTGAAGATTCTAAGAGTTATGCCACACCAGACAGTAACTGGCCTGCAACTCAAAAAGATCCAAGCAATAAAACTGCACGTCCACGTTCAGCAACTGTTGTGATTACCCGTAAAGATGGCGGTGTGATCGCAGGCTAATTCATTTATGCTTATAAAAATGCCGGTCAATTGATCGGCATTTTTATTGCTATCGATTTAAAAGAATCTGCTGCTGCACAATTTGACCGCTGTGCTCACCTTGTTGGGTCTTTTCAAACCAAAGCCATTCATTATTGGTCATTCTTAGAAAGTTCGAACAGCGTGTTCCATACACGGGACTTTGAATAAAGGTGGATGATAATAACTCCTCCATTTCTGGCTGAATGCCAGTGTTCGGCAATAATGCCGTTGTGACCTTACGCTCATCTTCCAGAATATCCCACGCTGCATGTTGCAATGTTAATTCTTCTGTCTCGCCTTGAAGCATAGGCAAAAACTCTTGCGTAAACCGTGTTCGTAAATGTCTGGTTTTTTCCCAATGATCAGACATCAAGCCATTCGAAACCACATACACACCGTTAGCCAATACTTGCGGAGCTTCACCGCGGTTACTCATATAGACAGCCTGATCAGCATTGCCCATAAACAAGTTAAAGCCAGCAAAATTTTGTTGTTGCTGTTCTAATTGTTGTGCAAAACGAATCGGTAATAAATCAGATTCTAAAAAAGCCTGAACTAAATGCCCCCGAGAAGTTTCATAAGTTTTTTGGTCTCGCCCATCACGGAAGTTGGTTAAAACAGCCCACCGGCCTTGAGGCGTAACCCCCATCCAAGTACCACCGGACTGTAAGTCCTGCCCTGCAACAATTGGCGTATGTTCCCACTGATGCAACAATGCAGTTGGTCGATGATAAAACTCATCTCGATTTGACATAAGACACAAGGGCAGATCATCCAGAACATGCCATGCTAAAGCCACAATACACATTAATTCTTGTTCCCTATCTTTACACATTGAATGTACAACATTTTTCACATCATTCCGCTACAATCTGTCAAAACGTAAGATCAAGGAGCAGCAATGCTGACCTATCCTAATATCGATCCGGTCGCAATACACTTAGGACCTCTTCAAGTCCATTGGTATGGACTCATGTATTTATTAGCATTTTTATGTGCTTGGGGGCTTGCTTCCTACCGTGCCAAACAGCGTGATGGCTGGACATCGGACATGGTTTCCGATCTGGTATTTTACGGTGCTCTAGGTGTCGTTCTGGGCGGTCGTGTCGGCTATGTACTTTTCTATGAGTTTGATAAATTCCTCGAAAACCCAATCTGGCTATTTCAAGTCTGGACAGGCGGTATGAGCTTCCATGGCGGCTTTTTAGGCGTCATGATTGCAATGTTATTTTGGTGTAAAAAATACCAAAAAACATGGTTCCAAACCCTCGACTTTATTGCTCCTTGTGTACCGACTGGCTTAATGTTCGGACGCATTGGTAACTTTATTGGTGGAGAGTTATATGGTCGTGCGGTAACTGACCCAAATTATCCATTTGGTATGATTTTCCCGACAGATCCGTTACACCTAGTTCGCCATCCATCACAAATCTATCAAGCGCTTTGCGAAGGTTTAATTCTATTTATTATCTTGTGGTGGTTTAGTTCAAAACCGCGTCCTCGTATGGCCGTTTCTGCCCTATTCTTAATGGGATATGGCGTTGCCCGCTTTGTGATGGAATTCTTCCGTCAGCCAGATGCCGACCAAGGCTTTATTCTATTAGGCTGGATGACAAAAGGACAGATTCTAACAATTCCAATGTTGCTAATTGGCCTTTGGATGATGTGGTATGCCTATCAAAAGAAAATTTACGACTGGGGTCCACAAAAGAATAGTTAATATCTAAATTAGAGGAGTTTCGGCTCCTCTTTTCTTTTTTATGCTACAGTTTTTACTCTCCCAAGATGAAGATATACCATGCTGGAATTCTGGTTTAATACGCAAGTCCCAACATTTAAAAAACTAGTGATTTTAATTATTACGCTGCTTATTTGTATTGCGCTATATCAATACCAACCACTGCCTTTAGATACGATTCTGATGTTTACTGGAACTGGGGTAATTTTTTTAATCTGTCGTTACTTTAAATTGCATTTCGCTCAAAGCAACCCAACTGGTTTACTTTACCGTCTATTTACTTGGATCCCTATTGCCCTTTTGTTTGCCCTTATTTTTGTTAAAGCGATGCCGAACTTGCTGATCTGGGGTGTGCAAGGAATTGCTTTTATGGCACTTGCTGCTTTTATTTTTTCACCGCAATCACTTTTTAAAAAATAGGTTTAGTTTTCATGTTGGCTTATTGGTACAACGCTCCACGCCATATCAAACTCATCTTCATTGTTGCCGTTTGTGTGGCAGTTTACGTCGCTAATCAAATTCAGCCCTTGTCTCCTATTCATACTGTACTCAGCCTTATTTTCGGTTTTGGTTTACATGTTGGACATTACTTAAATAGCAAAATTTCAAATAACACATCATATAAATCGAGCTTTAGAATTTTAAGCAGCATCTATCCTATTTTTATCGTTGTTATTTTGATGTATCTACTTCCTGCTCAGGACAAATGGATTCTTGTGATACAAGCTTTAGGCTTTGTACTGGTTGGCTTTTTTCTTGTTTCGATTTATCAAAATCGTGCCAAGCGATTTGACTAATTACATTCATTGAAATGCTATAGAACCATTTTTAGATTTTCATCTTGAGCTACAACGGGTATCATCTTCAGTGGTTCATGATGAAGCAGCTCTATTGCGTAATTATTTATCGTTGAGCTATCTCCCCCTTTATTTTATGGAATTAATCCGAACTCGAGAGTGTTATGCGTGCATATTTAGACCTTCTACAACATATCCTTGATAATGGCGGTGACAAAGGCGACCGTACAGGCACAGGAACCCGTTCTGTATTTGGTCATCAAATGCGTTTTGATCTCTCTAAAGGTTTTCCTTTACTCACCACAAAAAAAGTTCACTTCCGTTCTATTGTGATTGAGTTACTTTGGTTTTTAAAAGGCGACACCAACGTCCAATATCTAAAAGACAATAAAGTATCGATTTGGGATGAATGGGCTACAGCAGAACAAACTGCCCGTTTTGGCCGCCCAGAACATGAACTTGGACCGGTATATGGTCATCAATGGCGTAATTTCGGCTCAACCAAAAATGCCGATGGTACTTATAACCAAGATGGTTTTGACCAAATTAAATGGTTAATTAATGAAATCAAAACCAATCCGAATTCACGCCGTTTAATTATTTCCGGCTGGAATCCAAACGAAGCTGGACAAGTAGCCTTACCACCTTGCCACACGCTTTTTCAATTTTTCGTACAAGATAACAAGCTGTCATGCCAACTTTATCAACGTAGTGCAGACGTGTTTTTAGGCGTACCTTTTAACATCGCCAGTTATGCTCTACTCACTCATATGATTGCTCAAGTATGCGGTTTAGGAGTCGGTGATTTTGTATGGACTGGTGGTGATACACATCTTTATGTCAATCATTTTGAGCAAGCACAACTTCAATTGACACGTGAACCTTTACCCCTATGCCAATTGAAACTGAATCCAGAAGTAAAAGACTTATTTGATTTCAAATTTGAAGATGTTGAAATTGTAGGTTATGAGTCGCATCCTGCAATTAAAGCACCAGTTGCAGTATAACGACGACTCAAATTTCATTAGGTTACGGTTTAGAGAATAAGATTATGGCATGGCAAAATGTAGAAGTTGTTCACGTTGTAGCAATGGACAAAAACCACTGTATTGGTAAAGGCAATGCGTTGCCATGGCATATTTCTGCCGACTTAAAACACTTTAAAGAAATAACACAAGGTGGCGTGGTCGTGATGGGGCGTAAAACCCTTGAGTCTATGGGCCGCGCTCTACCAAACCGTGTGAACTGGGTCATTACCCGTGACATTAACTGGCAATTTGACGGTGTCAAAGTTGCTTATTCAATTGAAGATGCTTTAAACGCAGCATTAGAAGATGTAAAAAATACTGAAAAGCAGGCACTGTTCATTATTGGTGGCGGTGAGATATTCAAGCAGACTTTGTCGATTGCAGACCGTCTTGAACTCACTCATGTTGACTTAGATGTGCAAGGTGATGCACATTATCCAACAATACCGAGTGAATTTCATAAAACTGCGAGTGAACAGCAAGTTGATGAAAAATCAGGAACTTCATTCGAGTTTGCTACTTATAAAAAATAATTCTATGGATGCCTATGCACAATATCGGAACACGTGAATTTATTACTGCCCTACTTTTGGGGCTTTTGCATAGTCTATTCACGCTGTTTATTGTGTTCTCTAGCATTTGGGTATGTGTAGCGCTCTGGGTTCAACAACCTTTTGGCTGGTTAGGCAGCCGCATACTCATTGGCATCTGGATTGCTTTTGCACTCAGTATGGCTGGCTTATATGTGGAAGGCCATATTATTAGCCGCCGTACAGACATCCTGATTTATCTTTTGGCATTTGCCTGCTCTCTCGTTTGGTATTTTTCGATTACTGCACGCCAAGACCGCGACTGGAACCCTGAAGTTGCCAATATGCTGAGCTACGAAAAGCATGGCGATGTGATTACCCTGCATAATGTTCGTAACTTCAACTGGCATCCCGATGGAACCTATGATGTTCGGTGGGAAACTCGAACTTTTGATCTTAACCAGTTGAATGGCATAAACATCATTGCCTCTTACTGGATGGGACCACAAATTGCCCATACATTGGTCAGCTTTGAATTTAAGAATCAACAACCCTTAGTATTTTCAATCGAGATTCGCAAAGAAAAAACTGAAGAGTTTTCGGCAATCGGTGGTTTTTTTAGAAAATATGAACTTAGCTTAATTGCTTCTGATGAAAAAGATATTGTGTACACACGCAGTAACATCCGCAAAGAGCAAGTTTATAATTTCCCTATCAACATGCCACGTCGCGAGCAAAAGGCTTTATTTTTAGAATATCTAAAGAAATCCGATGAACTTCGTGCAGAACCAAAGTGGTACAACACTCTCACCAGTAACTGCACCACATTAATTTTTGATATGGTTCAAGCGATTAATCCCTATCAACTTCCTAAAGATTACCGCCTAATCGCTTCAGGTTACTTACCTAATTATTTATATGATCTTAAAGCACTTAATCAAACTATCAGTTTAAAACAGTGGTATCAAATTGCACACATCAACCCACGTACTGAAAATTTTGAACAGCTTTCAGATCAGAGTAGCGAACATTTCTCTCAAATCGTTCGACAAGGTTTACCAAAACCGAAATAAGTAATGCACTTTTCTTTACTTTTTTATACATGCTTTACTTTGTATTTTAAATACATAACCCCTATTGTAATAGGCAGGAAATAGAGGAAAAAACAATGCAACAGGCCTTATTTGGCGGCGGCTGCTTTTGGTGCGTCGAAGCCGTTTTTTTACAAATTCGTGGTGTAGAAAAAGTAACTAGTGGTTATGCGGGTGGGCATACAACTCATCCAACTTATGAGCAAGTCTGCCAAGGAGATACTCAGCATGCTGAGGTGATCTTGGTTGATTTTGATGAAGAGCAAGTAACATACTCCCAGTTACTCGATGTATTCTTCGCGACTCATGATCCAACGACTTTAAATCGCCAAGGTAATGATATCGGCACGCAATATCGCTCTGTTATTTACTATTATAATGAAGAGCAAAAGCAGGCAGCAGAACATACGATTCAAACTCTAAAAGATGATGATCTTGATATTGTGACTGAGTTGTCTCCTGTCCCGACGTTCTATCCAGCCGAAGAATATCACCAGAACTACTATGCAAAGAATCCTTCACAAGGTTATTGCAACTTTGCGATTCCACCTAAGTTGCTCAAGCTATATAGTAAATTCCAGCATCTTATGAAAGATCAATAAATTAGAGCAATAAAAAAGCAACCGATTTGGTTGCTTTTTTATTAGGTAAACTAAATTTTAGTTTTCACTGACAAAGGCAATATCGCTCAGTCCGGCTTCACTTGCGCGAGACATTACCTGTGCAACAGTATCGTACTTCGACTCTTTATCAGCACGAAGCTGAACTGTTGGTTTAACATCACCTTGACCCGCTTCTTGGAAACGTTTTTGAAGCTCATCAAGGCTAATTACTTGAGTATCCCAAGCCACTTCACCATTTGCATTAATACTAATCGTAATTGCTTTTGGTGGTGGATCAATAATTTCAGCAGTTGTTTTAGGAAGCGTTAATGGAATCGATGGGTTGGCAACTGTTGCTGTGACCAAAAAGATGATCATTAACACCAACATAATGTCGATTAGCGGAATGAGGTTCATCTCATTTATGCCACTATCGTGGTCTTCACCCAATTGAAAAGCCATTAAGCTTGACCTCCAACATAACTTTGCTGTGCAGTTTTAACATCAGACTTTACAGTTGAATCTTGCTGCAACATCGTGTCAATTAATAAGCTGTGCGCTTGATCTTGTAAGTCATGAGCAAGACCACGGTTAGCACGTACACAGATGTTATAAGCCAATACCGCAGGAATCGCAACTGCAAGACCAAGGCCCGTCATAATAAGCGCTTCACCTACTGGTGTAGCCACTTGAGCCAAACCTGCTTGTCCACTTTTACCTACTGCAACAAGTGCATGGAAAATACCCCATACCGTACCAAACAAACCAACGAATGGTGCAATTGAAGCAATTGTTCCTAAAACAGAAATACCTTTCTCAGCATTGACTTTTTCAGCAGAAATTTGACGAAGTAGAGCCTGCTCTGCAACCGCTTTACGCTGCTCAAAACTTAATGGTTGTAACTTTGCTTTTAGCGAAGTAATAGCCTGAGAAAGTTGAGTATAAGCTTGTTGCTTTAATTGGCGAGTCCCCATCAAACGTAAGATGAAAACTGTCCAAGTAGCAATCGACATTGCCAATAAGATGAAATACAGGGTTTTACTCACTGCATCTGCATGTTGCCAATAGATTGAAAAGTTCATATTGAACTCCTGATTAAGGTTAGCCGTTGGGACTCAAATTCATTTAAGGGGTTAAATCAAAAGGTTGCTCTGCTTTAATTGGGTAAGCAACCCCGTTTTCCATATAAGGTTTAAATTTCGCACCGCGAACAGCACGGACAACTTTGTCATCTAGACTTGAAATACCACTACTTCTGGTCACTCGCACATTAATAATCTTGCCTTTTTCATCGGCTTCAATCAGTACCATGATAGAGCGTGCTTCGCCTTGTAAATCTTTTGAAGAAACTGTTAATCGTGGTGAACGACTCCACTGTACACCCGAACCACCAATCGAAACTCGTTTTGGTGATGGATCTGGAGCGGGTTGAGCTTTAAGCGCTTCTTGTACCACTGGCTTTGGTTTTTCAACGACTTTTTCAGAAACAGTCGTTGTCACCACTTTGGTTTCAACTTTAGGTTCTGTCTTTACTGTTTGTTTTGGTGTTTCAGCCTTTTTCACCTGTTGAATCTTTTCCACTTTTTTCGGTGGTGTCACAGGTTTTTCAACAACTTTAACTTCTTTTACCTCTTTTTTAGGTTCCGGTTTTTTTGGCGGTTCCTTTGGTTTAGGAGGTAGTGGTTTTGGCTGATCTTGAATTTTTACGAAACGTACCTGTAAAGGTTTTTTATCGATTGGCTTTAATTCAGCAGGCTTAATATGGCTAACTGCCCATAAGACCCCGATATGACCAATTGCAACTGCAATTAGTGCTGTGATGACTTTCTTTTTCATCAGATTGGGAGCGTTTAAGGCTGCGGAAGATTGACTCATAAGAATCTAATTACCTAATGGATGATGATTTCAGATTTCTATTTATAGAAACGATTTCAAACATCGGATAGAACAATAAAGTGCCACAATAATAAATGAGAAGTGTTTTCATTTGCAACTATTTTTTGAGAAAAACATTTACTCTGTGTCATAGCTTTGTGCCTGCTGAGTATCTTTGCTTTAGTTTTCTCATAGTTACATCAATAGATACCTCCTGTTCACAATTTGTTTAGTCAAACTTAAAATAGTTTAGCTATTTGCACCACGAACAGATCTAATCCTACAATAAACCTACTTATTGTTGATATGTTATATCATTTCAAATTAATTTTAAATATAAAAAAACACGCAAGAAGCGTGCTTTTTTATAATAAGCATTATTTAAAAAACAACAGTCTTATTACCATCAACAATAATACGATCTTCTAAATGCCACTTCACTGCACGAGCCAATACATTACGCTCTACATCTTCACCTAACTCACGTAATTGCTCAACATTATAATTATGGCTCACACGTTCAACGTCTTGTTCAATAATTGGGCCTTGATCAAGGTCAGCAGTCACATAGTGAGCTGTCGCACCAATCAACTTCACACCTTTTTCATAAGCTTGCTTATACGGGTTAGCGCCCACAAAAGCTGGCAAGAAAGAATGGTGAATATTGATGATTTTCATTTCCCATTTCGCAACAAAATCTTCGCTTAAAATCTGCATGTAACGTGCAAGAACTAATAAATCATTGCCTTGCATCATTTCATCAATTTGCGCATAAGCTTCAGCTTTATTGTCTTTAGTGACTTTAATTACAGAAAATGGAATACCGAAGTTTTCGACAGATTCACGTAAATCTTCATGATTTGAAATGACATGAGTAATTTCACAAGGTAACGAACCGCGTGCATGACGCCATAACAACTCAAGCAATGCATGGTCAACTTTAGAAACTAAAATACCAACTTTTTTAACATCGCCTACGAAAGCAAGACGCCATTGCATGCTATAACGCTCCGCAACGTTCGCAGCAAAAGTCTGAATTAAAGCATCTTTACGCGACTGTAAATGATCAAGTTCAAATTCAACACGCATGAAATAACGTCCGCCCTGAGCTTCCGTCGCATACTGATCAAGCGCGGTAATGTTTGCACCTTGATGATACAAAAAGCTCGATACCGCTTGTACGATCCCTGGCTTGTCTTCACAAGTAATCAGTAAACGGGCTGTATTGGCAGTGGTCATATTCATTTGGTTAATATCACTTAATTGAGATAAATTTTTTAATAGGCCGAGTATTCTAGCGCCCTAAATAAACAAGCACAACTATTCGTCTTTTAAGGACGATAAGCTAGCAAATAGATCTGAAGGGCCAAGAGATTCAAGCAACTGCTCATAAGTTGCTCGGCTTTCACCCATAAGATAAGGCCCTTCAAGGAAAACCATTTGGCGTAATGCTTGCCAAACCCATTTTTCTTCTAAATGGTTATTGTCACTAATATGACCAGACATATATAAAAAGTTTGTCCAGTTTGTTAATACAATCCAGAGGTTAATAATGAGTGCTTCAATTTCCGATGCCGTCATTTTCATAAGACCTGCATCTACAAAGGCTTGATAAATCCTTTGCCCCTGTTGCATGACTTGCCCTGCAAAACGTGGATAAATCTTTTTAAAGTCTTCGTTACTTTCAACTAAATGATAAACATCGCGATGAATAAAACGGTAACTCCATAACTGGCCACTTAGCACTTGAAAATAGTTGATTTTATCATTAGTCGTTAATGGTCTATCGTCAGGTAAAGAAAGTACTTCCAAAGTCTCGGCCTGATATTGATACATTAATTCCTTAATGATTTCATGCTTATTCCGGAAATGATAATACAAGTTTCCGGGACTGATACCTAACTCCGCAGCAATATGATTGGTTGTAACCGACCGTTCACCTCGCTCGTTAAAAAGCTGCAAACTGATTTGTAAAATCCGGTCTTTTGTCTTCAGAGCTTTAGGTTGAGACATTTTAATAACCTTTAATAATTCAAATGGTTAAGACTTGAACACATAAACTGACTTGACTATTTAGAGTATTTACTCTAAAAAATAAACATATCAATGTATTTGGTAAGTACCGATGAACAGTCAAACAAAAACAAATCCAGAGACTCAGCTTCCTTATGATGTTAAGCATTTACATGACTTGCTTGAACATCAAAAGCTTGCTTATTTACGTCATCCGGTACCCACTGCTAAAGAGCGTATTGATCGTTTAGCTCGTCTTAAAAGAGTCTTGGTAAAATATCAAGATCAGATTGCCGACGCAATTAACCTTGATTATGGCAATCGTGCAGTTATGGAAACAAAAATTGGTGAGTTACTCACCAGTTTGGAACAAATCAAATATTACAGCAAACATCTGACAGCGTGGATGAAACCTTCAAAACGCCATATCAGTGTATTACATCAACCAGCAAAAGGTTGGGTACAATATCAACCTATGGGTGTAATTGGTATTATTACACCATGGAACTACCCATTGCTGCTTTCAGTTGGACCATTAATCTGTGCGTTGGCAGCGGGCAACCATGCCATGATCAAGATTTCTAGCGCCTCTCCAAATTTTGGGCGAGTCCTTGAAAGTGTATTAGCAGAAGCCTTTCCACAAGAATTAGTTGCTGTGGTGAATGGTGGTGGCGTTATTTCAGATGCTTTTAGTCATTTGCCTTTTGACAAAATGATTTTCACAGGCTCAACTTCTGTTGGTAAAACAGTGATGGCAGCCGCAGCTCAAAACCTAGTTCCAGTGATTCTTGAGTTAGGCGGAAAATCTCCTGCACTTGTACATGCATCTATGGATATGAAAGATGTGGCTCAACGTATTGCTGTAGGTAAATTATGGAATGCAGGACAAACTTGTGTTGCACCTGACCATATTTTCTTGCCACGTGGAAAAACTGCTGAGTTCATAGAAAACTTTAAATTGATTGTGGCTGGTATGTATCCACACTTCCGCAATAATCAAGATTACACATCTATTATTAATGACAAGCAATACAACCGTATTCAGGGCTACCTTGAAAATGCCCGCGATCAAGGTGCTCGTATTGTTGAAATTAATCCACAAAATGAAATTTTAGATGATGTCCGTAAAATTGCACCGACTTTAGTTACAGGCGTAACGACTGCAATGGACATTATGCAAAATGAAATTTTTGGTCCCGTTCTACCAATTTTAGAATATGACCAAATAGAAGAAGTCATCGAATTTATTAATAGTCGTCCACGTCCTTTAGCCATGTATTATTTCGACTATGATCAGGCGCGTGCTGATTATGTTGCACAGCACACCCACTCAGGACATTTCGGAATCAACATGGTCATTACCCATGTGGCTCAGGATGATTTACCCTTTGGAGGGATTGGGGCATCAGGTATGGGTAAATATCACGGACCAGAGGGCTTTTTTAGCCTTTCTCATGAACGTTCGGTGATGTCAAATCCAAAACTTTATAGTCTTAAATACATTCTTCCACCCTTCAATAAGCCCATTCATCGTTTCATTTCGAAAACCTTGTTGCGCTAACTGATCAAGGCATGATCTGTTATACTAAATCATGCCTCGTTTTTACCAATTCCGCTTGTCTTTTAATCGTATTTTTGGTATAAAACGCCCCTTGAATGAATTCATCCGTTTACATTTAGTATGACTGGCCACAGATTTGCTGTTGGCTGAATCAATGGAGTTACACCATGTCTAAGGTTTGCCAAGTTACCGGCAAGCGTCCAGTCGTTGGTAACAACGTCTCACACGCCAACAACAAAACCAAGCGCCGGTTCGAGCCGAACCTGCACCACCACCGTTTCTGGTTAGAAAGCGAAAAACGTTTTGTACGTCTTCGTTTAACCACTAAAGGTATGCGTATTATTGACAAATTGGGTATCGAAAAGGTTGTTGCAGACCTTCGTGCTCAAGGTCAAAAGATCTAAGGAGTCTGAACAATGCGTGATAAGATTCGTCTCGTTTCTACAGCTGGTACAGGTTATTTCTATACCACGACTAAAAACAAACGTACTATGCCGGAAAAAATGGAAATCAAAAAATTTGATCCAAAAATCCGTCAACACGTGATTTTCAAAGAAGCTAAAATCAAATAATTTTAGCCTCGAAAAAAACGACTTCACAATGAGGTCGTTTTTTTTTGCATTTTTTTTATACCTGGCTTTTTTTTGTTAAACTTTCCACATATTTCGCCTTGGCATTTTTTATGCTTGTCTTTAGCCTAACTCACGTAAAAGGAGTTTTTAGTGCCGCATGACGTAGATTTAATTGTTTTACTTGCTGTTGGTTTCGGTGTTGCCCTCTTCTTTGGTTATCTTGCAGCCCGATTACGACTTCCCCCTCTTATCGGCTATTTAATTGCCGGAATTATTATTAGCCCAAATACACCTGGCATAGAAGCAGATATGCATCTTGCTAACCAGCTTGCAGAACTCGGGGTAATGTTTCTGATGTTTGGTGTAGGGATGCACTTTTCATTAAATGACTTGCTGCTGGTTCGACGTATTGCTGTGCCAGGCGCGATTTTACAAATTGCGGTCGCCACTCTATTAGGAGTTGGCGTATCCATGCTATGGGGATGGAGCTTTGGTTCTGCACTCGTTTTTGGCTTAAGTCTGTCGTGTGCGAGTACTGTTGTATTATTAAAAGCTCTAGGAGATCGGGGTCTTTTAGATTCAGTCAACGGTAAAATTGCTGTGGGCTGGCTGTTAGTCGAAGATTTGGTGATGGTACTTGTTTTAGTACTCCTTCCAGCTACAGCAGTTTTACTGGGCGGGAAAGCACCAGAAGGTGCAGATGGTAATATCTGGTTAACCCTTGGGCTTACTTTATTAAAAGTAGTTGGCTTTATTGCCTTTATGCTGATTGTAGGTAAACGCGTTGTTCCTATTATTATGCAGTTTGTTGCTCGTTTAGGTTCAAGAGAGTTATTTACTCTGACCGTTGTTGCAGCCGCTGTTTCAATTGCCTACGGATCTTATGCCATTTTTGGGGTTTCAATGGCATTAGGGGCTTTCTTTGCGGGTATGGTTGTTAAAGAATCAGACTTTAGCCACCGCGCAGAAGAAGAAACGCTTCCACTACGTGAAATTTTCTCAATTCTGTTTTTCGTTTCTGTGGGCATGCTGTTTGATCCACATATTCTGGTTGAACGTCCACTCCATATTTTGGCCGTTATCGCCATTATTATGGTAGGTAAAACACTTGCTGCAATGGCTTTGGTTTTATTCTTTCGCTATCCACTTAATACAGCCCTTACAGTTGGCGCGAGTTTGGCCCAAATTGGTGAGTTCTCATTTATTTTAGCAACTCTCGGTGTCTCATTAGGTTTATTAACTTTAGAAGCACAAAACCTAATTCTAGCTGGTGCTTTATTTTCAATTACGCTGAACTCTTTTATATTCTCTGCAATTGAACCAGTACAACGCTGGATTCGTGAGCGCTCTCACTTAGCTCGTCTTCTTGAACGTAGTGGTGACCCATTAGCAATGTTACCTGATGAAGTTGATCAAGCTTACTTACGCGATCAAGTCGTCATTGTGGGGTACGGCGGTGTGGGACGACGTATCACTGAAAATTTAATTAACGAGAATATTAAGGTCGTTATTGCAGAAGAAAATCGTGAAATCGTAGAAAAGCTACGTCATTCGAATATTGCAGCAGTCAGTGGTGTTGCAACTGAGCCAAGTGTTTTAATTCAAGCACATATCATGCATGCACGGCTCTTGGTGATTTCACCTATGGATATTCTAGATATTCACCGTATTGTGGCGATTGCTAAGCAATTAAACCCTCAAATTCAGGTGTTAATTTGCGCAGAAAGTAAAGAAGAAGCGGCTATCATTCGAGATGAGAATATTGGTGAAGTATTCTATGCTAAAGAGGAAATGGCAAAGAATATGAGCCATCATATAGTAAATCAGATCGAGCTTGCCCATCAGTCAACTATTCATTAACTGATATAAAAAGCGTACTCAAGAGTACGCTTTTTATTAGCTCAAGAATTTAGGCTGTTCATCTACTACCTCAGCCTGCCACTCATTTACCTGCTTCTCAAGCAGTCCAAACAATGCAGCCTGAATCATATGTTGGGCAACCACAGGTGTTTGTTCACCTAAGATTGCTTTTACTTCATCGCTAAATTGAATTTTGACCAAGGGTTCATTCTCAGAACCGGCATTACGCAAGGCAAGTTCACCACCTTCGAGTTGGACTAATTCCAACACTGCTTCTTGATTTCCAAATAACTCTTTCAATTGCTGTATAGACATATACTTCCTCCATGTTTCAACATGGTGGCAAAGCACCCTTGCACTTTGCATCTCTTGTCTTATTTATATAGGCACATCCACACCAAATTTCAAGCACTAGGACAGTTTAATTTTAGAACTCGACCATTTCATTACGAAAACCATCAATTAAATGGGTTAATTCTCGATGCCATTCACGCAAAATTTTGACATCAGGCAACCAAGATTGAGGACCTTGAGTTACTTTGATAATCAGGTTAGACGATGTCTCTTCTTCAGGGGTCGGCTCTTTTGGTTCCGGCGCATATTGGCACATACGATAAGCTCGCTTTAACTCAGCAACGAAACCATCTTTTGCCAATTGCTGCAAAACAGAGACTTCAGGAGAAACCTGCCCTTTTGCCGCCATATGTTCCTCAATAGATTTTAAGGTAGGTTGTAAATCATTTAAACGATAATAACGTACCAATTCTTGCAAGAAAGCTAACATTGCACCATGTAGGTGGAATACAGCTGCTTCACGGTGAGCTTGTATCTGCTGCACATGATCGGTCTGTTCAGCCTGTTGACACGCTAAGCGCGCAAAATAGAGCTTCTGATTGGTACGATCGGCATGATAACGAGCAACACGTGACATAACTAAACTTTCCTGTTCTAAAATCGCTATTGCAACAGCTAATCTTTAGCTTAACGACTCCATTAATAAAATCAACGTTATTTATGGTAAATCCAGCTCAACTTGATAAATTTTACGTTTAGCTAAAGTTTTTAAAGGCTGCTTTATAGGACGAACATTACTTAAAACCCAAGCAAAATATCCCTCGTCCCAAGCAGTTGCACATGCGGGCTCAATTTCATCATTTCGCCAAGCATGAATAGAGTCGATATCAACCAAAGCGACAGCAACTCCCTGTTCTTCATCAGTATCTTTAACCAAAAAATTTTGGTTCTCGACAATTAATAGATCTTTGATTGGCAGTTTTGTAGGTACCCATGAACGCACTTCAAGTGTTTTTATACCTTCAGCGATACGAGTACCATTTGGCGCGACAATCGAAAGAGCTAAAAACTGTCTTTTCACACTGAAGACTTATTCTTCAGCTGCTTTAACGCGAATTCCATTGCCTTTAACTTTAAGCAGGTTTAAGCCTTTAATTGCCTTAATTGCTTCACGTGGGTTAGGCATTTCAACAAAACCAAAACCTTTCGATTTACCTGTGTCTTTATCAGTAACAAGAACACACGTTTCAACTTTACCAAATGCTTTGAATAACTCTAAAATTTCAGTTTCACTCACAGCACGATCTAAATTACGAACTAATATCTTCATTTTCTAACCTTAATTGGCAATAAAAGGGAGCAGCCAATATATTTAAGTAATCACAGTGTCTTATACAGTAGTTTAATCCAGATCGATACCAAAACCTAAATTTACTGCAGGTGAACGGTTCCATTGCTTTTTAGTAAATGGCTGAGGTACTTGCCTATGAATCTTTGCCTGAACCAAATGTGCAGGAAGATCATTTAGGAAATAACTTTCGATTTTACGACCTTGTTCGTCATAATTGTCTTCTGACCATGTATTGAGGTTTTGCTTAGTCAAAATTAATTCATTTTCTGCACGTGTTAATGCAACATACAATACGCGGCGCTCTTCTTCGACATCATCAAAATCGCCTTGCGCTCTTGCATAAGGATATTGATTTGGTGATACATGAGGTACATAACAGACTTTCTGTTCAGCACCTTTAGCTGAATGAATTGTAATTAAAGTCACTAAATCCTGATCAGCTGCTTTTTCAATTTCAGAAACTGAAATAGGTTCAAGCACATATTCTTCAAGGAACTCCCCTAAAGATGCATGTTTACGTGCAAGTTGTTTGACCAAATCAAAATCTTTTAACCGGCGTGACCAATCTTTAGTTTTATAATTTTGCTCGAGTTGTTCACCTAAAGCATCGAGTGCTAAGCCAATACTTGCTTCAACATGCTGCTGCAATACATCTAACTGCTTTAAAATTAAAATAGCCTGTAAAGGAACTTTGCCATGACGTTCTAGACGATTGCAGCGCTCCTCAACATCAGCAATTCCCATCAGATCTTGAGCGAGCTTACTTGCACCAACATCACCAATACCATCCCACAAGGTTAAAAAACGCATCCACGCCAAATCATCGTGAGGATTGCTCACAATACGTAGCAGGCTAAGTACGTCTTTCACATGAGCAGACTCAAGAAGTTTTACCCCACCAATAAAACGGTAAGGTAATTCAGCAGCAATAAAAGCCCCTTCCAGATATCGTGCACTATAGCCAGAACGCACTAAAATCATATGGTCGTGCCAGCTTGCACCTTGCTGATGTCGCGTTATTAAGTCCTGTGCAATCCAGTTTGCTTCTTCATACTCATTACCAAATAGGTGTAGCTGAGGTTTTTGCCCTTGCCCACGATGTGCTTGCAGCTGTTTTTGATAATCAATTGGGCTATGTGCCAGCAACCAGTTTGATAAATCCAAGATTTCTTGGGTCGAACGGTAATTTAAATCCAGTGTATGAATGACTGCGTCAGGTATCCGCTCTTTAAAAGAATGGATATTTTCAAAGTCTGCACCGCGAAAACCATAAATCGACTGGGCATCATCTCCAACACAAAACAGCTTCACTTTGCCAATCAATGGTTGTAATAAAGCCCACTGCAAAGGATTGGTATCTTGCATTTCATCAACCAGCAGTGCCTGACAAAAACCTGCAACCCAGTTGGTGAGTGCTTCAGAATTTTGCAAATGGACAGCTACAATTGACAAAATATCGTCATAATCTAAAAAATTACGTTCTCTTTTACGTTGCTCATAGGTTTTCATCAAATCTGCAATTTGAGTCTTATGCTCATAGGCTTCTGGAAGCTGTTTGATTAATGCTTCAGAAAGTTTTGTTTGAGTATTTCGGGCATAAGAATATAAATCGCATAGCTCTGCGGCTTTAGGTAAGACGTTATCTTTGTCTTTGCCTCTTAATAAGCGAAACATGAGCAACTGATCATCACGATCAATAATACTAAATTGATTTAACCCAAAAGCTTGTGGATTACGGCGCAGTAAATACATACAAAAAGTATGAAAAGTTGAAGCTCTCAGACCCTTTGCCTGTGCTCCCACATGTTGCTCTACTCTTGCAACAATCTCACTCGCAGCACGTCGAGTAAAAGTTAAAATCTGAATTTGGTTCGCTGGTAAGCCTTGATCAATTAAATAGGCAGCACGAGCAACAATCGTTTTAGTCTTGCCACAACCAGCACCCGCCAAAACTAAACAGTTCTGCGCAGACGTTGTTGCTGCTTTTTTTTGCTGAGCATTTAGTTCATTAATTAATTTTGCAAGACTCATAACACATATCGCTAACACACCAAGGCATAGTTTAACAGAGCCCAGCAAAGATGGGTCTGCCCGTCCTAAAAACAAAAAGAGCACTTAAAGTGCTCTTTGAGTCGATATTATTTTTTAAGATACTGTTTTTGAACTAGATGGAAGATATTTGATGGCTGAAGCTAAACCAAGGAAGTTAATTCCCTGAAATAAGATATCAACAGCAAGGAACATTCCCAGCACCCAAAAAGGTGAATCTTTAGAAACCAAAATTAGAATACCTGTAAATAAGGTGAGCAGTCCTGAAAACAAGGTCCAGCCCCATCCTGTAATAGGCTTAAGTAAAATTGCATTTATAGTACGTATAGCACCAGCAATGATAAGCGCTATAGATAATAGGCTTGTCAAAACCACAGCTGTAGTGACTGGAGTAGAAAAAGCGTAATAGCCAGCCATGAGATAAAGCACACCAAACAGTGCCCATAGCCATCGGCTTGCACCTTTAAAAACACTCATAGCTGCGACAAGATGCAAGACACCGCCGACCATCATAAGTATTCCAAATAAAAAAACGACCGAAAAAGTCGCAAATGGCAATGAACTAAATAAAATCAGACCAAAACCAATAAGCACAAAGCCTAATATCAAATACCATTTACGGTCAGCATGTAACTGATTACGTACCAAATCATTACCTACAGTTTTCATCATGGCTACTCTTATTATCAGGTATTAGAATTTCATCTACCTAACAATAGTGATGTACTTCACACTTTTTGTCTGTATAAAATCTGCATCGTTTTTTAACAATTGATGTGGATAAAGCAGTATTTATCCACAGTTTTATTTCACCCAGCCAATTTCTCGGGCAGTAGGTAAACCTATGATCGTTTCTTGTAAATTATTGGGCATTTTACTACTCTGCTCAGATAAGGCAGTGCGACCTCCCATAATTTCAGCTTGAGTTTGCGGATAAAGAGGAATTTTTTCTGGTTGAGCATAACCTAGAGGATAAATCGGCTGTCCTGTTTTTAAATCATATTTATCCTGTGCTCCAAAGCCATGCAAAAGCTCATGAACGATGACGACTTGATTTTGTAAAGCTTGTGTTTTGGTCGCAAATAAATTAACACTACCAATGCGACCTTTTTCTAAAGCAGTCGAATGGATCAAGACTTTCTGATAATTTGGATCATAATAATTTAAGTAAAGTTTGAGTGAGGCTCCACTATCTTCAGGTTGTTGTTGGCGCCATGCATAAAAACGAAACTTTAGGCTCCACCACATAACATGCAAGATATTGGCATTTTCAGGAACCTCTGGTGGTCGTTGCTGTAACTGTTGTCCTAAACGAATTACAAAGTTTCCTGTTTGCCCATGATAATGCTGTGACCATTCATCTAGATAGTTTTTAATTGCCCAAAAATCTTCATTTTTCAATTGATCAGTATAAGTCTGTGTTGTCTGTAAACCATCAGCATTCACTGGATGTAGAACGACTACAACTGTGTGATTCCAGTCTTGATTTTGATCTCGCCATGCCTGAACAGCAACAATCAATAAAATAATTAATAAGCATAAGACCCGAATGTTTTTCCACATTCTTATTCCCCATAAAATTAAAATTTTCTTTTATTGTTTTAGATATAAAAAATGCTAGCTGAGCTAGCATTTTTTATAGTGGGCTTGTTTAACCCTCAACCCATTTACCATCTTGATAAATCAGGCTCCATTTGGTTTGTTTACCCTCTGGTGTTTCCGAGCCTACATATTGTGATTGATTCTTACGACTGAATTTCACAACTGCTGGATTACCTTCTGGGTCTACATCTGGTGCTTGCAAAATAAATTGATATTTCGGATCAAGTTGAGCTGCAACACTACGTAACTCTGCTACTTTTGGTGCGCGTGTTTCACGAATTTTCGGGAATTTACTCGCTGCCAAGAATAAACCTGCTGCGCCATCACGTAACACAAAGAAGTCATCATGTTTCACTGAACGTAGGTGTTCCATCTTGATCGGTTCTACACGTGGAGGTGCAGGTTGACCACTCTTCAAGACTTTACGTGTATTGTCACAGCTGGTACAAGCGAAATATGGACCAAAACGACCCGTCTTAAGCTGCATTTCACCATCACATTTGTCACATGGGATCGTTGGGCCATCATAACCCTTGATCTTGAACTCACCTTCTTCAAGCTCAAAACCATCACAGTCCGGGTTGTTACCACATACGTGCAGTTTACGACCACCATCAATCACATAGCTGTCCATGGCTGTGCCACATTTCTCACAGCGATGCTTTGACATCAAGTCTGCTGTTTCAGCACCATCATCATCAGATAGAGCAGCTAACGACTCAACAGGTGTTAAGTTCAGTGTACCTTTACAACGTTCTTTAGGTGGCAAGTTATAGCCAGAACATCCTAAGAATACACCAGTTGTACCCGTACGAATCTGCATTGGACGTGAGCATTCAGGGCAATGTACTGCAGGTACTTCAACCGGTTGGTTACGGCGCATTCCCTGCTCACCTTGAGCATTAGTTAAACGTTTTTTAAAGTCGCCATAGAAAGTGTCTAGTAACTCTTTCCAGTTACGCTCGCCTGTTGCAACTTTATCAAGCTGACCTTCAAGATCTGCCGTAAAGGCATAGTTCATCAAATTATTAAAACTTTCATCCAGACGATCCGTCACAATTTCACCCATTTTTTCGGCGAAAAGACGACGGTTTTCTAACTTAACGTAACCACGTTCCTGAATGGTAGAAATAATAGCTGCATAGGTCGAAGGACGGCCAATACTACGTTTTTCAAGCTCTTTAACTAAAGATGCTTCAGTAAAACGTGCAGGTGGTTTAGTAAAGTGCTGACTTGGATCTAACTTTTCTAATTTTAAAATTTCGCCTACTTTAATTGCAGGTAAAATAATATCGTCATCTGACTTATTCGCTCCACGTACTTTAGTGAAGCCTTCAAATACAAGCGTACGGCCTTTCGCCTTTAACTCAACATTCGCTGCTTCAACAATCAAAGTAGAAGATAAATATTCTGCTGGAGTCATTTGACACGCAACAAATTGACGCCAGATCAAATCATATAGACGTTGAGCATCACGTTCTACACCCGCAAGTTGATCGCCAGTAAGCGCAACATTTGACGGACGAATCGCTTCATGGGCTTCTTGAGCACCCGCTTTGTTACCATAGCGGTTTGGCTTTGCAGGTATATATTTTTCACCATATTGGCTTTCAATATGTGCACGTACCATGCTTACTGCATCATCACTCAAGAAAGTTGAGTCAGTACGCATATAGGTAATAAAACCTGCCTCATACAAGCGCTGCGCCAGCATCATGGTTTTCTTTACAGAAAAGCCTAAACGCGTACTTGCAGCTTGCTGTAACGTTGAGGTGATATAAGGTGCACTTGGATTGACCTTAGTCGGTTTATCTTCACGCTGTGCAACTTTATATTCAGCACCTTTTAAAACATCTAATAAAGCATCAGTTTCAGCTTTATTTTTCAGTTTAAGGGTTTTACCAGCCTGTCTAAATGCTTCAAGACGAATATCATCTTTTTTGGACTGAGTATCTGCAAAAACTTGCCAATATTCTTCTGGAATAAAAGCACGGATTTCACGCTCACGCTCTACAACCAGTTTCACTGCTACTGACTGCACACGTCCGGCAGATAAACCACGGGCAATTTTTTCCCAAAGTAATGGCGAAACCATAAAGCCCACTACACGGTCTAAGAAACGGCGTGCTTGCTGAGCATTTACACGATTTAGATCTAGACGTGTTGGCTGTTTAAATGCTTCTTGAATGGCATTTTTGGTAATTTCGTTGAACACCACGCGGTGATAACGACTGTCATCACCACCGATAACTTCTCTTAGGTGCCAAGCAATGGCTTCCCCTTCTCTATCCAAGTCCGTTGCGAGATAGATTGCATCGGCATCTTTGGCGAGTTTTTTGAGTTCAGCAACAACATTTTCTTTACCAGGCAGAACTTCGTAATGAGCTTCCCAACCATGTTCAGGATCAACCCCCATACGATTAACTAAAGCCTGACTAGCTTTTTGTTCTTTTTCGGCTTCGGTGAGTTTAGTCCGGGCAGCCGGCTTTTTCTCTGTTGATTTACTGCCGCCTGTTGGCAAGTCACGTACGTGACCTACAGAAGACTTTACAATGAATTGCGAACCCAAATATTTATTGATGGTTTTCGCTTTGGCAGGCGACTCCACAATCACTAAGGCACGTTTAGGTGCAGCAGGTGCAGTAGATGCTGTGCTTTGAGATGCAGAGCGCGAGGTATTCGCCATATAAAATGTTATTCCTATACCAATAAATTTAAAAATCAGGCTTTAGCCAAGGCCAACAGATAAGCCTTCATCTCATCTAATTGTGTCGCTCTTAGGTCTGATTCCTCATCCCAATAAAGCCCTACACAGTTTGCCTGCATATCAATAGCATAAATCCCTTTTAATGCAATGGGAGAATCATTAAATTTCTCATCACCCTGAATTACTTTTAACTTGCCGTCTATAACGCGAGCACGCATTAAAGATAAACGGGCATCAGGAATCAATACACTATAATAAGCAACCATGCTGGCACGTTTTTCAGTAGCCATTGGGACATGTGTCCATTCAGGTGCAACAATTACACGTGGATGCAACCCTATTTTACGGGCTTTATCTCGCATAATACCAAGTGCCTTTTCACGTGGGCTCACTCTTAAACCAAAAATGGAGCCTAGTACGAAAAGAACAATGATAACGGTAACCCAAATTCCCATATTGTCCATAGCAAAACCTATTAATCTCTTTTATTAGAGTTGCATAAGCTGACCAGAAAACGCAAGTTACATCATAAAAATAATGCCCGATAAGATCGCAAGGCCCAAAATATCGGTATTTCAAGGTGCAAATTGCCGTGAGATTATTTAAATATGTTTAAGGGTTCTGATCGCTCGCAACCAATGTCAATTTACCGAATTGATCAAGATGGGCATCTCCCCATAGTTTTAAAGCAAACAAAATTTGCTCTAGACTCCGCCCTAAATCAGTTAGAGAGTACTCAACCTTAGGCGGAACTTGAGGATAAACTTCCCGATGGATAATTCCGTCTTGTTCTAACTCACGTAACTGATTTGTCAGCATTCTTTGAGTAATGCTTGGAACACGCTTTCGGATTTCATTAAACCTTAAAGTGCCTTCATTAAATAAATGCCAAAGAATGACGCATTTCCACTTTCCGTCAATCAAACTAATGGCTGCCTCAACTGAACAACCAGGAGAACAATCAAAACTTGAATGCCGTGCTTTTGCCATTTTACAGTATCCTTTTTGACACTATGAGCGTTATTTGTCTGTAGTCACCAAATTTAAGCTTACGTTATGATCAAACTCCCAACAAGAGGAATTATTATTATGAAAGCTGTGGCATACCAAAAAGCAGGTCCCATTACATCGCCAGAGGCACTCGTTGACGTCGAACTAGAGACACCTGTTGCAGAGGGCCATGATCTACTTGTTAGTGTTCAGGCAATTTCTGTGAATCCGGTAGATACTAAAATTCGCAACAATGTGAATGCAGAGAATAATCAATGGAAAACTCTTGGTTGGGATGCGGTAGGTGTCGTTGAAGCAATTGGAGATCAAGTTTCACAATTTAAAATCGGAGATGAAGTCTGGTATGCAGGTGCACTCAATCGCCAAGGCAGTAATAGTGAATTGCAGTTGGTTGATGAACGTATTGTGGGCCATAAACCAAAGACCTTAGAACCAAGAGAAGCAGCGGCCCTTCCTTTAACCGCAATCACGGCGTGGGAAATGTTATTTGATCGGTTACAGGTCCCAAAAGCTGCCCCAGAAAATACATCCATATTAGTGATTGGTGGGGCTGGCGGTGTTGGTTCAATCACAATTCAACTACTCAAGCAACTGACTAACCTAACGATTATTTCTACCGCTTCACGAGCAGAAACTAAAGAATGGATTAAACAACTCGGTGCTGATTATGTACTAGATCATAGTCAACCTTTAACAGCACAAATCAAGCAATTAGGTTTAAATGCACCTTTATATGTGTTTTCGACCACTCAAACAGATCGACATTTATCAGATATCGTAGAGTTGATTGCACCACAAGGTCATTTTGGCTTAATTGATGATCCGGCACAGTTAGATATTAAACCTTTTAAATCTAAGTCTGTATCAGTGCACTGGGAATTTATGTTCACTCGTTCTATGTATCAAACCCAAGACATGGTTAAACAAAGTGAGTTACTCAATGAGGTTTCCGAACTTGTTGACGCAGGTAAAATCAAGACGACTCTTTCGCAAGTTTTAAGCCCAATTAATGCTCAAAACCTAAAACTGGCTCACCAACAAATTGAAAGTGGTACAACAAAAGGGAAAATCGTATTACATGGTTTTTAAGCAAAATTAATAAATATCCCCTAATAAAATGGCAAGTATTGAACTTGCCATTTTATTAATAGTGAGGAGGTTTATTGGTTAATGGGTCAAAAGCGGCAATACCTTCTGATAAATCCGATGATTCCATACGTTGATAAAGAAATTGCATTTGTTTTTTTAAATCAGCTATTTCTTGGGTCTGAATAGCGAGTTGTTGATTTAATTCTTCAACTAAATCATCCAAAAATGTAATTCGCACTTGCAAATCTTCAATGGGTGCGGACAATGACGCTTGATCATCATGATATGGTGGTTTAGTCATTTAAATCCTCATTTGAGATTCTGGAAAACATTATGGCCTATATTACCCTAAGGGATGTCCAACTTGCTTTTGGCGGACCTGCCTTGCTCGATGGCGCGAACTTTAATCTAGAACGTGGCGAACGAGTCTGTTTAATTGGTCGTAATGGTGAAGGTAAGTCTACTTTACTTAAACTGATCGAGGGAAGCCTATTACCAGATTCTGGTGAAGTTTCCATTCAAAATGGTCTAACTGTTTCAATGTTAGCCCAAGACGTTCCAATGGACTCTGGCAAAGTAGCTGACATTGTGGCAGATGGTGCAGGAGAAGCTTCAGAAGTACTCAGAGCGTATCATGAAGCGACTGACGCTTGTATGCTAGGAGATATGGAAGCCTGTGACCGTATGGGTAACCTTCAGCATAAGCTAGACCAACTAGACGGTTGGGCACTCGAAAATAAAGTAAATGCTCTTCTAAGCAAAATGGGACTTGATCCAAATGCAGACTTAGCAGACCTTTCTGGTGGACGTAAACGCCGTGTCTTACTTGCACGCGCTTTATTAACTCAACCGGACGTATTACTTCTAGACGAACCAACGAACCATTTAGATGTTGAAAGTATTGAATGGTTAGAAAAGTTTTTACTCGATCAAAATAATTTAACGCTTCTGTTTATTTCGCATGACCGTTCTTTTGTAGATAGTATTGCAACTCGAATTGTGGAACTCGATCGAGGCATTCTACGAGGTTATGAGGGCAATTATTCACGCTATTTAGAGCTCAAAGCTCAGCAAATGGAAGCAGAAGAAAAACAGAATGCTTTATTTGATAAAAAATTAGCTGAAGAAGAAGCTTGGATTCGCCAAGGTATTAAGGCACGTCGTACGCGTAATGAAGGCCGTGTTCGCGCTTTAAAAGATTTACGAGAAGAATCTAAAGCACGTCGCTCACAACAAGGCAAAGTGAGTATGGCAACTCAAGATGCAAATCGCTCGGGTAAATTAGTATTTGATATCGAACATTTAAGCGTAGCTTACGATGACAATTTACTGATCAAAGATTTCTCTACCCTTGTTATGCGTGGTGATCGTATTGGCTTAGTAGGTGATAACGGCGTTGGTAAAACGACATTGATTAAAGCCATTTTAGGTGAACTCGAACATGGCGGTTCAGTTAAAACAGGTACACAGTTAGAAGTTGCCTATTTTGACCAGTTGCGTAATGCCTTAGACCTTGAAAAAACAGTCATGGCAAACGTTTCAGAAGGCTCTGACTTCGTTGATGTAAATGGCAACCGTCGTCACATCTACAGCTATTTACAAGACTTCTTATTTTCACCTGAACGTGCCCGTACTCCAGTAAAAGCACTTTCTGGTGGTGAACGAAATCGTATCTTACTGGCTAAATTACTACTCAAACCATCCAATCTAATTGTAATGGATGAACCAACCAATGACTTGGATATGGTGACTCTTGAGCTACTTGAAGAAATGTTATCTGATTATAAAGGTACGTTGCTTCTCATTAGCCATGACCGTGCATTTATGGATAACGTAGTAACATCTACATGGGTATTTGATGGTAAAGGCAATATTGCTGAGTACATCGGTGGCTACCAAGACTATTTGCAACAACGTCCAGATGACAAAGTAGTAGATCAGAAATCTGACGTTAAAAAAGCTCAGGCAAAAGCTGAAGCAGACAAAGCTGCCGCCCAAAGTACCGTTAAAAAGGTCAAACTGAGTTATAAAGATCAGCGTGAACTTGAACAATTACCCGCTGAAATTGAAAACCTAGAAAAGGAGCAAGCAGAACTTTCTGAGAAACTTGCAGATGGTTCATGGTTTATTAAAGATGCTGATGCAGCAACAAAAGCAAGCCAACGTCTTACAGAAATTGACGAGTTATTACTTGAAAAATTGGAACGTTGGGACGTGCTTGAACAAATGAGTAAAGGAAACTAATCAGCTTTACTTTGCAAAAAAGAACGTAAAAGAGCCTCCTTAAATTAAGGGGGCTCTTTTTTTATATTAAGAATATAAGCTTTTTTAAAATCAAAGCTTCTATATCACATTCCTATAATGGATTATATCTTCGCTATTTTTAGTATTTTAAAATAGCCTTGTGCTTGAATATAAGACTTATAAAAATAATTATGTTATATGTATATGCATAATAATATTGGAGTGATTTCGCATGCTGGAGCTTTCTCAAATTTTGGCATTTGGACTAATTTGTTTGGCGATGGTACTCACTCCTGGCCCCAATATGATTTACCTGATTTCCCGCTCAATTTGCCAAGGGAAAACAGCAGGATTTATCTCTTTAGGCGGGGTAGCTGCAGGTTTTATCTTTTATATGCTTTGCGCATCTTTTGGTATTACGGCGTTAATTGTTGCTGTTCCCTACGCCTATGACACTATTCGTATTGCGGGTGCAATTTATTTACTCTGGCTTGCATGGAAAGCACTACGCCCAAATGCCTCCCCTATTTTTAATGTAAAAGATTTATCAGTAGATTCCCCAGCTAAACTTTTTTTAATGGGTTTTGCCACAAACTTGCTTAATCCTAAAATTGCCATTATGTATTTATCTTTACTGCCACAGTTTATTCACCCACAACAAGGCAGTATTTTATGGCAATCAATTCAACTTGGTACGATTCAAATTTTTGTAAGCGTTTCAGTAAATGCTCTTATTGTACTTTCCGCAGGTAGCATTGCACTTTTTCTACAAGAAAAGCCTCTTTGGGCAAATATACAACGCTGGCTCATGGGAACTGTATTAGCAGGACTTGCTGTTAAAATTCTTTTAGAAAATCGCCGATAACCCAGCCTTCTTATTTCAAAATCTCTTAACACTCAATTGAACAGTGTATTACGACGATAAATTCAGTTCGTGATACACTTTTGCCAGTTTTAATTTTTTGAAATCTTTATATCGTTATGAGCCAAAAGCAGCCCTATACGCCCGGTGAATTTCAATGGTCCTTTTTACTGCCTAAATATTGGGGTGTTTGGATTTCTATTGTTTTTTTAATGCTTTTGGCTATTTTACCATGGGCCATACAATGGCGTCTGGCGCATAGCGTAGCTCATCTGGCTTGGAAATATCTAAAATCACGCCGTAAAACAACTATTCGTAATTTAGAAGTCTGCTTTCCTGAATGGTCTGCCGATAAAGTTCAACAGCAAGCTCAACAAGTTTTTGTCGATATGATGCTTGGCGTGTTTGAAACCTTAAATGCGTGGTACAACCCGCGCTGGTTTAAAAACCGAGTCACTATTGAAGGTTTAGAGCACATTACCAATGCTCAAGCTCAAGGCAAAGGTGTTTTATTACTTGGGACTCATAGCACGCTTCTTGATGCAGGCGGCTATCTTTGTGCTCAATATTTTGAACCTGATGTTGTCTATCGCCCTCAAAATAATCCATTACTCGATATGCTTATTTATCGTTGCCGTGGCACCATCTATAAAGCACAAATCGATCATGATGATATGCGTGGTTTAATTCGTCATCTTAAAGATGGCGATGCAATTTGGTATAGCCCAGATCAAGACTTTGGACTCAAACAAGGTGTTATGGCACCTTTCTTTGGTGTACCTGCTGCCACAGTCACTGCACACCGCCGCTTATTGAAAATCTCAAAAGCAGTCGCCGTGCCTTTATATTTCTATCGCCATGGAGATATTAAGAACCCCAAATATCATGTTCTGATTGAACCTGCGGTCGACAATATGCCAAGTGAAGATGAAGTTGATGATGCAACACGAGTCAATAAAATTATCGAAAAACAACTTCGAATCGCACCGACTCAATATATGTGGTTCCACCGCAGATTTAAGACACGTCCTGAAGGATATGAAGAAATCTATTAAGATAAAGCTGTAATGATCTTAAATTAGTAGTAGGCACAGCCTCGATTTAAAGTGATATTCAAATAGTTTCGAATAGGCAGACCTTACTTTTTAGGGATAAAAAGTAAGCAAAAATCCTTTGTTCCGCTGATGTTACTTCCTTGTAACACAGCGAAACGGCGACATCCATGTCGCTATCACGATTGTGAATTCCAGATATAGATTTATTGTTTGAGATGACGATGTATCTATGAATCATCCATCTTCTAGGAACTTATAAGGCAAAAAATAATGAAAGTGATGCAACTTCTCCCAGAACTCAACAGCGGTGGCGTAGAACGCGGCACACTTGAAATCGCACGTGCGCTTGTTGCACAAGGACATCAGTCATTAGTCGTATCCAACGGCGGGCGTTTAGTCTCACAGCTCGAAGCTGAGGGTTCTAAACACTTAACGCTACCGATTCATAAAAAGTCACTTTCAAGCTTGTGGCAGATCCGGCCTTTACGCCAGCTTATTGAACAGCATCAACCCGACATTGTTCATGTACGCTCTCGTGTACCAGCATGGTTAACTCATTTTGCTTTAAGAAAAATACCTACACATAAACGCCCGCATCTCATTAGCACGGTACATGGCTTCTACTCAGTCAATCGTTATAGCGCAATTATGACTCAAGCCGAGAAAGTCATTGCTGTTTCTGACAGCGTGGTTAAATACATTACTGACCATTATAAAAATTGCCCTCCCCAAGATATTGTTCGGATTTATCGTGGAATTGACCCAACCGCTTTTCCGCATAACTATCACCCTCCAGCGCAATGGTTTAATCAAGTTTTTAATGACTTTCCTGAGCTCGAAAATAAGTTTTTACTTTGCTTGCCTGGCCGTATTACGCGTTTAAAGGGCCATGAGAGTTTAATTGAACTGATGCAACAGCTTCAGTCGCAATATCCACAACTACATGCGGTTGTTGTTGGTGGTGCTGACACAAAAAAACAAGCCTATTTAAGTGAGCTGCAAAGCACCATTCAAAGTAAAGGACTCGCAGATAAAATTACCTTCGTAGGGCATCGCTCAGATATACGTGAATGGCTCGCTTTTAGCGATATTGTGCTCTCTCTATCCAATCAGGCAGAAACATTTGGCAGAACAGCCTTAGAAGCGCTCTCAGTAGGTACGCCAGTCATTGGCTGGAACCGTGGAGGTGTTGCCGAGATTTTATCTAATGTGTATCCACAAGGTCTTGTTGAAGTAGGAAATGAAAAGGTTTTAGTGGAAACTGTGGAAAAGCATATTGAACAGCCTCAAGTCGTTGCCCCTGTTACCATGTTTAGCTTGAAAGACATGTGTGATCAGACACTGGCCCTATATGAATCTGTACTGAAATAACCTCATAAAAAAACCCGCGATCAACGCGGGTTTTTACTACAATAACAAGGCAGATTATTTATAAGTTGCCTCATAAGCTGCTGCTTTCTCGCTGTCGTATTGTTTTTCCCATTTACTAATCACAAGTACTGCAAGCGCATTACCTACAACGTTCAATGCGGTACGCGCCATATCCATGATACGGTCAACACCAGCAATAAATGCTAAGCCTTCAAGTGGAATACCAACTGTATGTAACGTAGCTAATAACACCACGAATGATACACCAGGAACACCAGCAATACCTTTAGAAGTAATCATTAAAGTTACAACTAAAAGAACTTGTTGACCAATTGACATGTCAATACCATAAAGCTGCGCAATAAAGATAGCTGCAATACTTTGGTAAAGTGTTGAACCGTCAAGGTTAAATGAATAACCCGTTGGAATTACAAAACTAGAAATTGCTTTTGGTGCACCGTAGTCTTCCATTTTTTGCATAATACGCGGTAGAACAGTTTCCGAGCTCGCTGTTGAGTAAGCTAAGATCAGTTCATCTTTCAATATTTTCATTAGAATAAGGATATTGATACCGAATATTTTTGCAGTGATTCCTAAAACCACAAAAGCAAAGAATAAGATAGCTACGTAAACTAATACCACTAATTTAGCTAATGGAATTAATGATGCGAAACCGAAGTTCGCAACAGTTACAGCGATCAAACCAAACACACCAAATGGTGCATATTTCATAATGATGTGTGTCACACGGAACATTGTTTCTGACACAGCATGAAATACGCTTAACAATGGATCTTTGGTCTTCTCTGGCAATGAAGATAAACCAATACCAAATAACACGGCGAAGAAAATCACTGGCAACATTTCGCCATGTGCCATCGAGTTAATAATATTGGTTGGAATCATTGACAAAACTGTCTGTACCAAACCATGCGATTGAGAACCAACTTCTTGAGCTGTACTCTTATATTGAGAAATATCGGTTTGAACCAGTTGAGACATATCAATGCCTGAACCAGGATGGAAGATATTTGCCGCAACCAAACCAACTAAAATGGCAATCGTGGTAATAATTTCAAAATAGAGAATGGTTTTAAAACCAAGACGCCCTAAACTTTTCGTACTGCCAACACCTGCAATACCTAAAATTAAGGTAGAGAAAACGATTGGAATAACAATCATTTTGATCAGGCTAATAAAGATCTTACCCATTGGTGTAAGAACATTATTCACAATACTATCTTTGATTTCAGGCTGGTTATGTAAAACAGCCCCTACAACTATCCCTAGGACTAAAGCAATTAAAATTTGCCAAGCAAGGCTAAATTTAAAATTCTTCATAAGACAATCCTTATGCACCGCAAAGTATCAAATATGAGAGGGAGAAGACCACTAACTAAGAGTGAAACCTCAATATGTACAATAATTTCCAAACAGAAATTTAAATGCACAAACAAATCACAACTCGCCGATCCGGCGAAATAAACAACAATGCCTGTTGACGATCCAACATGTCAACGATCGGCACATTCTATTGAGATTTGCCAATTAAACAACCCCAATTTATATCTAAATAGATCAAAGCCTATATTTATTCATCAATAATCTATAAAAACAAAAACTTATCAAAAAAAAAATTTGTATCTATTTTCATTGAAAATTGCTCAGATATATAAAGAACTTATGAACTATTACCTATAGTTAAATAGCTTTTTAAATTAAGATTAACTTAACAATATTTCTTTTATTTGCAATGAATTAAATAAGGTATATATATAATATTAACCCGAGTTCTGCGTCCTGCAAAACTCGGGTAAATGAGGTTGTGCTTTCAGGTTAATCGTTATTTTTATCGTTTCCGTTCCAACATCTAATCCATGATGCTATTCCATATCAGCTTTGTGTATCCTTACGTGGGATCGTCCATTCCCGTTTCCGTGTGCCGATGAATGTAGAATAAGGTTTTTATAATCCCCTGCCTATTCGCCCTAGACTCAAATCTTTGTACGATATTGCTTACATTAATTTTTATATTCTTTTTATTTATAAGGCTGCGCAATTTTATCACTCACAATTTTTTCTTCTTTTTCAGCCTTTGCAATACCTTCCTGTATGGCACTTTGGGCCTCTTCATCATCGTTTTGAGTTTGCTCCAATTCCTCTTGAACTTGTTCAAACACCCGACCAGTCTGCAAAACGACATATACAGGAAAATGATCCGATCCAATATGTGGCAAACGCTGCATTTTAACCAGACCAAAATCGGTACTATGAAAAATATGATCTAAAGACCAACGCAACAATGGATAATCTGCATGGAAGGTATTAATGAAATGTCGCCCAACCCGTGGATCAAGTAGCCCGCTAATACGTTGAAATAAACGTGTAGTACGTGACCATGCTACGTCGTTTAAATCCCCCATCACAATACAGCTTTCATCTAAGTCTTTAATCTGATCTCCAACAATTAAAAGCTCTGCATCACGTAAAGTCGAATCTTTCGCCTCGGTTGGACTCGGTGGCTTAGGATGCAAACAATAGAGTTGAACTGGCATACCAGATCGTAAAGTCACCGTGGTATGAATAGAAGGAGTTTCATCACTTAAAATAAATTTCACTTCCGTATTTGATAAAGGTAAACGGCTATATAAATGCATTCCGTATAAATTATCTAAAGGCACTGGAACGCGATAAGGATAATCTTCTTCAATTTCTTTTAAAGCATTTTCCCACGTCTTATCACTTTCCAGTGTAAGCAACAAATCTGGTTTTAATTGAGTGATCTGCTCAAGAAGTAAATGATACTTATCATTAGGGGTTAGAACATTCGATACAATTAATGAAATTTGCTTTTGCGGGTCTAACTGAGATGATCTCACCTGTTTAACCTGTTTTTTCCAGAGCAAGGTATAAGGCAAAACCATTTTAAGCTGATACGCTATGGCAGCGATGAGCACAGCAAGCAATATTTCACGCCATAGATTCCATTCGGTCGGCCAAAACAACATCCCGACAAAGGCTAATAATCCAACAAATAGAATCTGCAAACGCGGGAAATCGGCGCCCCGAAACCACCACTCATCACGAGGAATAAGTGACCAGAAACTTAACCAAATCACTAGACCAGTTAGAACTTCGATATAAATCATTGAATTTTCTCTTTTAAGATGATTTGGTTTTTAAAGTTTTTGTCATCTTTATCAATTTTTTATGTAACATAAACAAGATATTCTACTCAATAAACATGGTGTTTTGTTTCTGTAACGCTTGCAGTTGTGGACACTTTTGATACACTCAACTCCCCCTAACAATTTTAACGCACCGAGGCAAAATGACATGAAAGTAGGTCTGGTCGGTTGGCGCGGGATGGTCGGTTCCGTCCTTATGCAACGTATGGTTGAAGAGAATGATTTTGCTCATATTGAGCCATTTTATTTCTCTACCAGTAATGCAGGTGGTGAAGCTCCTTCATTTGGTGGTAAGACTGCCCCAGCACTTATGGAAGCTACAGACATTAATAGTCTGAAGCAAATGGATGTCATTATTACCTGTCAAGGTGGTGACTATACGTCTGAAGTTTTCCCACAGTTAAAAGCAACTGGCTGGAATGGCTACTGGATTGATGCAGCCTCAACTTTACGTATGTCAGATGACGCAATCATCGTTCTTGACCCAGTAAACCTTAACGTTATCAAAGATGGTTTGGCTAACGGCACCAAAACTTTCGTAGGCGGTAACTGTACTGTATCGCTTATGTTGATGGGTTTAGGTTCACTTTTCCAAAACAATTTGGTGGAGTGGATGACTGCTATGACTTATCAAGCAGCATCAGGCGCTGGCGCACAAAACATGCGTGAGCTAATTACTGGTATGGGCTACTTATATAACAATACCAAAACGTTGCTAGATGATCCTAAATCTGCAATTTTGGATATTGACCGTCAAGTTGCCGAGTTACAACGTGGCGAAGGTTTCCCATCTGCTAACTTTGGCGTGCCATTAGCTGGATCGTTGATTCCTTACATTGATAAGCAACTTGAAAGCGGTCAGTCAAAAGAAGAATGGAAAGGTCAAGTTGAAACCAACAAGATCTTGGGTAACTCACAAATTGTTCCTATCGATGGTCACTGTGTCCGTATTGGCGCGATGCGTTGTCATTCTCAAGCATTGACGATCAAGTTGAAAAAAGATGTCCCACTTGATGAAATCGAAGATATGATTCGTACTTCAAACCAATGGGCGAAAGTTGTACCAAACACTCGTGAAGCGTCTATGACTGACCTTACACCTGTTGCTGTAACTGGTACCTTAACTGTACCTGTTGGCCGTTTGCGCAAACTTAACATGGGTAAAGAATATTTAGGCGCATTCACAGTAGGCGATCAGTTACTTTGGGGTGCTGCTGAACCTTTACGTCGTATGTTACGTATCTTAGTAGAATACAAAAGCTCATAATTTGGTCTGAATTATTCAGTCAAAACAAAAAGCCGATCACATTAGATCGGCTTTTTCGTAACTGGTTTGTGAAAAATTTACAATTTATTTACATTTCATTATTGTATAATTTTGAACGACTTTACGACTTATTAGGTCATGGATTGAGATGACTGTTTATAACAAATTAAAAATTGCCATTTTCACCATTATGTCTTCGCCATCTATTTATGCGATTACATTAGACCCTATACAAATTCAGTCCGCACCCGGCGATTTGTTATATGCAGAAATGAACTTCCAGCAAGCTGATCCCAATTCTACTTTGCAAGTCAGTTTAGCAACCCCCGAAGATTTAAGTGCTTTGGGTGTGACTCATCAACCTCCGGGAAATCTTAATTTTTATACACGACAAAATGGTCAAGGCTCTGGGGTTATTGTCATTACCTCATCCCGTCCTGTTATTGATCCCGAGCTCAATATTGTTGTAAAAATCAGTGAAGGTTCTGCAACTCGTTTACAGCATATCAAAACTGTAATTAAGCCTTCTGCTATAAAAAAGACCGAAAATAACGAAAGTACTTTATCGCCTCAGCTTATTGTGAATGAAAAAGATATTGCTTTAAATCTGCCGGAAAGTACCCGATATACTTCATCTGCTCCTGCCCTAGCTACCACTAACTCGAATAGTGAACAAAACCTGAATATCAAGTCTGGGACTGTCCCAACGATAAATACAAATTCATCTGCGCCACTTAGCGAAAACTCTTCGGCTCAACAAGTTGTAACAAGCACTATTCCTGATCAGGCAGCAACAAAAAATCAAATTACATCTGCTATTAAGAAGTCAGATGCAAATAATTCGCCAAAAACACCAGTTAAAAAGTTAGCAGTACAAAAGAAATCTGTTCCATCCAAAAATCTCAGTCAAAATGCTGCAAAGAAACAAACCATAAGTCCATCTAGAGGACCAGTAACTTCAGGTAAATATGTAGTACAACACAATGAGTCTCTATGGAGCATTGCTAATCGTATTGCAGCGAAAACCAAACAGCCAGTTGCGAAAGTCATGCACGATATCCAAAAACAAAACCAGCATGCTTTTATTCAAGGTGATGTAAACCGTTTACGTCAGGGAATCGCTCTAAAACTCGCCCATACTCCTGTCTCTAAAACTCAGCAAAATAAATCAAAAACAGAAATAACGCATACTGCAAAATCACCTTCTGGCAAAGCTAAATACCGTTTGCAACAAGCAGAAATGAGTATCGTGGCTGAAAACAGCCAAAATTCTACACATGGAAGTGCTAAAAAGAGCACACAACAAAGTCAAAACAATACTGAGTTAGCAGTAAAAGTTATGACAAAAAGAGAAAAAAACGTTACATTACAAAGGAATGTAACCAAATTAAATCAAACTTTACGGTTAAAAGACCAACGTATTCAACTTTTGAATGCGCGTTTGGCAGAGTTACAACAGCAGTTACAAGCACAGCAAAACACTCACAAGCAAAAACATTAAGTTAAAACCAGAGTTAGCTCGCTTTATATTGCAAATATTTATTTTTTAAGGGGAAAGTAATGTTATATGTGATTCCGTTCATCATATTGCTCGTGGTCGCTGTTATTTTTAAAAAACGCGAGAATAGCCAGAAGCAAGAGGCCACCTCCCCTAAAACGGTAAATAAAAAAACCAATAAAAAAGCAAATTCTAAATCGAGTAAAAACTCGCGTGAAAAAAGTAAAGTAAATGTGGTAGAAGAAACTCTTCCACCTATTCCACAAAGCAGCCCTCTTCCAGAAGCTGTACGTCAAAAAATCAAACAGCTCATTCAAGAAAAGCAATATTCAGCCGCTGAAGCTCAAGTAAATCAGGCGCTAAAAAAAGATAATACTCAACATGAGCTTTATTTATTATTGCTTGAAGTTCATATTGCACAGAAAGATGAATTTGCCATAACACAACTGATTAGTCATATTCGAAGTCTGGCATTGCATGAAATCGTGACTCAAGCCGAAACTAGACAAAAAGAATATGAGTCATCAAGACAACCTGATGCTATCGATTTCCCTCAAGCTCAAACACACGAAGAGCCAAAAAATACACCAGACACAACAGCTCAGTTTGACCAGTTAACAACAAGTTCTTCTGAAGCTTCTTTTGATGACTTGCAGAAAGACTATACACCTGTAAAGCAAGAACCTGCTGTTGAAGTTGAACCTCTGGAATTTAATTTCTCATTTGAGCAAAAAACAACAGAAGTCGATTCTGCTAAACCTGAAGATAAAATTAGCACTGAAACAACCAGTGAAACAAATGACTTAAATACTTTAGAGTTTTCATTTGATTTAGAGTCTATCCCAAATAAAGCAGAAAAGTATCTTGAGACTACCTCTGAATTGACTGTTGAAACAATCAAAGTTGATACAACCTCTACACCAGACATTGATCTTGATTTTAGTAATTTTTCAATAGACAAAGAGTCTGATTCACAAAGCAATAACTCTCAAGAAATCGTCTTAGAAGAAAATATTCAAACTCAGCCATTATCAGTTGAAACCCTTGAGTTTTCTTTAAATCCTATAGAGTCTGAAGATAATCAACCGAATTTAAATGAATCAGAACTTAGCCCTGAAAACAACGACCCACTTGTTCAGGCTTTTCCAGAATTAAAACAGTTAGATGAAAATGAACTCGACTTAAAACTTGCAGAGCAATATATCAGTTTAGGTGCTTACCCAGCAGCGCACGCCTTGTTGGCAAATAATGAGCAAAAATTCAACACAGAGCAACAACAACGCGCGAAAAATCTACTAAATCGCATAGCTTCTTAAGGCTGATCGTTTTACCATAAGCAGTCAAAGATGACTGCTTTTGTGCCTGAAAAAGATGAAAAAAATAGCCTTATTTTATATGGGTGGTACTTTTGGCTGTGTAGGTGAACCTTTAGCGCCTATGCCATATGACCAATTCTTACCTCAACTTGAAAAAGTTATACCACCTCACTTAATGGTCGACTGTTTTGCTGCCCCAAATATTGTAGATAGCAGTGCTTGTACAGCGCCCGACTGGCTACGTCTTATTCAACGCATACAACAACTACAACTTGAAGGCTATCAGCACTTCGTCGTTATTCATGGTACAGATACTCTCAGTTATGCTGCAGCGACTCTAGCTCGTTTTCTAGGCCAGAGCTGCCATATAGTTATTACTGGCAGTCAATATCCTCTCCTGAATATTCAAGGAAATGATACCCGTGAGTTTACCGATGCAATTGATAATCTATATCTTGCATTAGAGCAGGCGATTAGCTTACCTGTGGGTACTTACCTTGCTTTTCATCATCAAGTATTTCATGCCCAAACTGTGTTAAAGACACATACGACTGAACTTGACGCTTTTTCCGGTCTTAAAGCTGAGTCTGAATTTACACCTCAGCAAAACGGGTTAATTCTGCAAGATACGCAAATCGAGCGTGCAGCATCTTTTCAAATCTTGAATTGGATGATGCAACCTATTGCAACCACTCAGCTCGTTCAACAATTACGAAATTTACTGCCAGCCCCACCTCAATTTTTAGTATTGCAAGGTTTTGGTACTGGAAACATAGCTGTTAATCAAGAGTTACTAGCAACATTAGATGAGCTCTATACAAATGGCTGTGTTCCGATTCTTACGACTCAGGTGACCTTTGGTGGTATTGATCAACGCTATGCAATTAGTGAGTGGACGAAAACTGCAAAAATTGTCATTAGTGATGCACATAGTCATGCAGATCTCTATGCAAAAGCACTTCAAATCTATTTAAAATACTCAACCCCAGAACAGTGGCTCAGCCATTGGAACGAAAATTTGCATTAAATAGAGGTAAAGCCATGCAACGTTATGCAGTCGGTATTGAATTTAGCGGAGTTCAATATCGAGGTTGGCAAACACAACAGCCAGGCGTTGCCAGCGTACAAGAAACCATTGAACGTGTGCTTAGCAAAGTCGCAAATGAGCCTATAGCACTTCATGGTGCTGGTCGTACCGATGCAGGAGTACATGCGACAAATATGGTGGCACACTTCGATACGCATGCAATTCGCCCAGAAACAGGGTGGTTAAGAGGGGCAAACAGCCAACTACCTAAAGATATTTCCATTCAGTGGATTAAACTGATGGATGAAAGTTTTCATGCCCGTTTTAAAGCGACTGCTCGACGTTACCGCTATATTATATATAACACGCCTCATCGCCCTGCACTATTGCATAAACAGGTTACTCACATTTACCAACAGTTAAATGTGAAAAAGATGATTGAAGCAGCAAGTAAATTTGAAGGTACTCATAACTTTGAAAGCTTCCGTGCGGCAGCGTGCCAATCAAATCAGCCTGTTCGACATGTAAAACATTGCCGTTTATTTGAACATGGACGCTATTTGGTTTTAGATATTCAGGCAGATGGTTTTTTACACCATATGGTGCGTAATATTGTTGGATGTTTACTCGAAATTGGTCAAGGTATGTATGAAATTGATCATATCGATGCAATGTTTGCTGCACAAGATCGTAAAGCGGCAGGAGTCACTGCGCCACCAGATGGTCTTTATTTTATACAGTGTAATTATCCTGAGCAGTTTGATTTGCCTCAGCCGCCACTTGGGCCACATTGGCTTAATTTACCAGATTAAAACATTTAAAACTCAGTATCCAAATTAAGTATTAAATAAGATACTTGACAAAGTCATACGCAACCTGAACAAGGTTAAAGTGCACTTTAACCACAGTGCAAGACAAACGAAGTGCGTAGTTCGATAAATTTTTCACCTTGTGACACGGTAAGAATGATTACTCTTTACCATGTCACAAGCTTTTGCTCTTGCAGAGCTTACGCTCTTCATCCCGAAAGAAAAGTAACTCTAGCTGAAGGCCAATCCAGTTATTAAAGCCTCAATGGCACGACTCCGTCATGACATAGAATAAATTAACGATGCTGTTTACGTTTCCGGTATTCAACCGGTGTCTCATTCGTCCAACGCTTAAATGCGCGATAGAAAGTACTCGGTTCAGAAAAGCCAGTTAAATACACAATACGCTCAACACTCTCGTTGGTATTTGCCAAAAGTTTTTTAGCTAAACGGCAACGATAGTCAGAAAGTATTTGCTGAAAACTGGTATTCGCCTCACTTAGCTGAGTGCGTAAGCGACGTGGGGTAATATTCAACTGAGCAGCAACTGTTTCCAAGGTTGTTTCTCCACTTTCCAGCGTTGAACCAATTGCTCTACGAACTTCACCCACTAGATCATAACGCGCTAATTCTTGTAGTTTTTCAATCGCAAGCTGCTCATGCAATTGCAATAACTCAGGCTCTGCTTGCCAAAGCTGAAAATCTAGAATAGCGGGATCAAAATATAAACGTGTTTCTTTTTGACCTAAACTAACCGGACAGCCATATACGCGGAAATATTCATCCTCAGCTGCTCCTTCGCTGAAGTTAAAATCGATAAAGATCGGATGAAATTGCCCTTCGGTAATAAATTTAAAAAATCTAAGTATTCCCGAAATTGCACATTCAGAGAAATGCCGATTAACAAGATTATCAGCACCGATCTGCTCGCCATTGGTTAAATAACAGCGCCCTTCTTCAATCACTAGTTTTGCATCAAAGGCATCACTAATGAGTCGCTGATAAGCCAAAGCCCGCTTTAGGCCCTCACCAAAAGTTTCACTACTAATAAATAGATGTTCAATGACCTGACCACGATATAAAGGCAAATGTTCACCCAAATGCAGTCCGATATCTGGATCTTTACTGACTTCCTGAGCGGCAGTCCAAAAGGCATACTGTGCACTTAACGGTGTACGTGCATTCGTATCAACCTGATTTAAAGCAACTCCCGCTTTGGTTAATATTTCTTCTGTTGGCAATCCCGCACGACGAATCGCTTGATAGCCAAAGCGTAATACAACTGATGCATCTGTTAGCTGACCCACGCAGTGCCCTTCCATGTAGATACTTCATTGATATTTAGGGCCGTTGACTTTTACGCAATTAACAGTCCCTAATAACTATGATTTTAGATTAGCGTTGATTGACCAAACTGACAACAGAATTAAACTTCTTTTGTGAAAAAAATTACATCTTTTTTATTAGTCATACTTTAACCAGATGCTTGAGTAGAAGTATGTCTATCTTGTTTTTTTTAAATAAATTGACTATAATTTGCGCCTTTCCAATTTGATCATCAGGTAGGCTATGGCCAATAAAGAGGAACTCATTGAGTTCGAAGGCGTTGTCACCGAAACGCTTCCTAATACGATGTTCCGTGTACGTCTTGAAAACGGTCACGAAGTTATTGCACACATTTCTGGTAAAATGCGTAAACACTATATTCGTATTCTTACTGGCGACAGTGTAAAAGTCGAAATGACTCCATATGACCTCACTAAAGGTCGTATCACGTACCGTGCTCGCTAATTAGTGAATGCAAAAAAGCCACTTCATGATGTGGCTTTTTTATTGCGTTGTTTATTCACTTAAGCGACTGGTTTTACATCCCACCGTTTGGCATTCACGCAATCTTTCTTGCAGCCAATGGTTTCTTTCCTGCGTTGTCTGTAAACGGCATTGCACGTCTACACTATTTCTATTTGAATCTGTACACTCAGCATCACGTTGACGTATCCATGCAAGCTGAGATTTCTTAAGAATATTTTTTTGCGCGCTATTTAACTTTACTCGCAATGCTTGATAATTCTTATTCAGATCTACATCAGCACTCGCATAGATTTTATTTGTACAGTAAATATCATCATAAGTATTGCGGGCACTATCACAGTTATCTGCATAGACGACAGTCATTCCTAAACTACATAAAAATGCAAAAGCAATTTTTCTCATCGTATTTTCCCTTCGTTTTCTACAAAATTATTATTAGAACGGTTTGAATGTAAGGATAAGTCTAAAGGTAGGTTCACCTTTCATTTATCATAATCTTCCTTTTTTACTTTACAAGTATTCAAATCCAACCTATTGTTCTTTAATAATAAATATAATTTTTTATTGAGATAAAAATGAATATAGATACCCGATGTAAAATTGGCCTACTTTGTTTGATCATAATGAATGTGAACGGTTGCACTAGCCATCCACGCCAATCTATAGATTTACAAGAGTATTTAAAGAGCTTTCTAGGTAAATCTTCTGCGACCATTCGACAAGATATCAATCTACGTAGTCTTGGTTTTCAAGTCGCTAATGCTCCACAGAAAACACCCAATCAACTCATCTATACGATTTTACGTCCATTAAACATCCCAATCCCGATGGTGACTAATGTCGATATGAGAGGTAATTCTGTCGCTATACAGTCAGGTAATCTGGGTGGCAATTCTTACGATGTGAATTTCAACTGCAAAGTTATTTTCCAGCTTAAAAATGATATTGCCGAGTCTATTCAATATGAAGGTAAAGCCTGCTAAAACATAGGCATAAAAAAACGCAGCGTTGAGCTGCGTTTTTTTATAAGAAGCTTTTAAGCAAGAGCAGCTACAACTGCCTCACCCATCTCGGCTGTCCCCACTTTTTTCATACCTTCAGACATAATATCTGCTGTACGTAAGCCTTGATCAAGTACTTGCCCTACAGCATCTTCAATTGCTTTTGCAGCAGCTTCTTCACGGAATGTATAACGAAGCATCATTGCAACAGAAAGAATAGTTGCTAATGGATTGGCAACATTTTGACCCGCAATGTCAGGTGCAGAACCATGGCAAGGCTCATACATACCTTTGCCATTTTCATCTAAAGAAGCTGATGGCAACATGCCAATTGAGCCTGTAAGCATTGCCGCTTCATCAGATAAAATATCGCCAAACAAGTTACCGGTTACGATCACGTCAAACTGTTTTGGTGCACGTACAAGCTGCATTGCAGCATTATCTACATACATATGTGAAAGCTGAATGTTTGAATAACTCGCTTGCTGCAAATCAGTAACTGTTTGCTTCCAAAGTTCTGTTACTTCTAAAACGTTCGCTTTATCGACTGAACAGACTTTACCACCACGCAAACCTGCAAGTTCAAAAGCAACTTTTGCAATGCGCTTAATTTCACTTTCAGAATAAACGTCAGTGTTATAGCCTTGTTTTTCGCCGTTTTCGAGTTCACGAATACCACGTGGCTGACCGAAATAGATACCGCCAGTAAGCTCACGAACAATCAGAATATCTAAACCAGCAACAATTTCAGGTTTTAAGCTAGAAGCATCTGCCAATTGCGGATAAAGAATGGCTGGACGCAAGTTAGCAAACAAGTTGAGTTCACTACGAATTTTTAAAAGACCACGTTCAGGACGGATAGAACGCTCAATCGCATCCCATTTTGGTCCGCCTACTGCACCCAGTAAAATTGCATCAGCTTTTTTTGCCTGTTCACTCGTTACAGCTGGATACGGTTCGCCATGTGCATCAATTGCCGCACCACCCAATAGGCCATGTTCCCAAGTCAACGATAAATTAAATTTTTCATTTACTGTATTTAATACTTTTTCTGCTGCCCCAACAATTTCGGGACCAATACCATCACCAGCTAAAATTAAAATCTGTTTAGACATGAACTTTTTCCATTTTCCAAAAAACAAGCAGTGTTATGACGACCGCGGTGTTAGTTTTTTCTGTTCAAGGAACTCGCCTAGCCCTGTTGTTACATCAAATGGTCGACAAAAACGGCGAATAACACGCTCATCTTGCTCTAAGTCGACACATAATGGATCTGGTACAGAAACATTCAGCAAACTACCCGAACGGTTAGTTTTGTCTCGGTACATTTTAAATGTATAGCGATGGTTGGCATTAAACTGGTGAATCACATGGATTGTTTCCGCCCGATCTGGAGAAATCGGATAGAAACGGATCACCACTTCATATTGTTTCGCAGGCACAGATAAATATAAACTGTTGGTTTGGCCGAGCACTGAACCGTGCAACCGTACAATTCCTTGATGAATTGCCTGATTACTAATTCGTCGTGTTTGCGCATCCACTACAGTAATATCGTTTAGTCGTTCAAATTCACAACTCTTCGCACCCGAACAATATATTGCTGCATTCTGCCCCAAATTTTCTTGTTCAGCCTGCTTAATACGGACAGTATCCACTACATTGTACGTGCTCTGACAAGCACTGAGTGTTATTGCGCACAGGCTCAACAAAAAGCTATGAGTAACGTTCCTCTTCATTGTTCAAGCCCAATCCTCATCTAGTGCATAATTTTAAGGTGTTTTTATGCTTTAGCATGTTAGCAAGAGTTTGAACACTACGCCATGGCTATGTTTAAAATGTACCAAAAGGTTAATTTAACTCTTGGAATACCCAAGGACGAACCTGTTTAGTTTTTTCTTCATAAGCGCGAATTGCATCCGCATTTTGAAGCGTTAAACCAATATCATCCAAGCCATTTAACAAGCAATGCTTGCGAAATGGGTCAACTTCAAATTTAAAAGCTTCACCTGTTGGGGTACGCACTTCTTGAGCAGCTAAATCAATTGTTAATTGATATCCTTCATTGGCAGCACATTCTTTAAATAACTGATCAACAATTTCTTCTGACAAAATGACAGGTAACATGCCATTTTTGAAACAGTTATTAAAGAAAATATCAGCAAAGCTTGGCGCAATAACAGTACGAAAACCGTATTCATTTAATGCCCAAGGTGCATGCTCACGACTTGAACCACAACCGAAGTTAGTACGAGCAATTAAAACATTTGCTCCTTGATAACGTGGTTGATTCAAAACGAAATCCGGATTTTTTGGACGTACTGAACTATCTTGTCCCGGATAGCCTTCATCTAAATAACGAAGTTCATCAAATAAGTTATCGCCAAAACCAGTACGTTTGATTGATTTCAAAAACTGTTTTGGAATAATTAAATCTGTATCAACATTGGCACGATCTAATGGTGCAACGATACCTTGTTCAACTGTATAAGCTTTCATGGTTTGCTCCAGACCGAATTAAAATGAACGAACATCAACAAAGTGACCTGCGATTGCAGCCGCTGCCGCCATTGCTGGGCTCACCAAGTGAGTGCGACCACCATTGCCTTGACGACCTTCAAAGTTACGGTTAGACGTCGATGCACAGTGTTCGCCTGGCTGTAATTTATCTGCATTCATTGCTAAACACATTGAACAACCTGGTTCACGCCATTCAAAACCAGCTTCCAAGAAGATTTTATCTAAGCCTTCTTTCTCTGCCTGTTGTTTAACTAAACCTGACCCCGGAACAATCATGGCTTGCTTAATGCTAGATGCCACTTTACGGCCTTTAACCACTTCAGCCGCAGCACGGATATCTTCAATACGAGAGTTAGTACAAGAACCAATAAAGACACGGTCAAGTTGAATATCAGCTAATGCCTGACCTGCATTTAAGCCCATATATTGATAAGCACGCGTCCAGTCATTACGTTGAACGTCATCTTTAGCTTGTTCTAATGTTGGAACAGCTTCAGTTACCGGAATAACCATCTCAGGTGAAGTTCCCCAAGACACTTGTGGTTCAATCTCTGCGCCATTTAATTCAACTACAGCATCAAAGGCAGCATCTTCCTCTGAATGCAAAGTGTCCCAGTAAGCAACTGCTTGTTCCCATTGCTCGCCTTTTGGTGCATAGCTACGGCCTTTCACGTATTCAACGGTTTTGTCATCAACAGCAACCATGCCGACACGAGCACCTGCTTCAATCGCCATGTTACATACCGTCATACGTCCTTCAATCGACATATCACGGAACACCTGACCACCAAATTCAATCGCGTAACCTGTACCACCTGCGGTACCAATTTTAGCAATAATTGCCAACACCACATCTTTTGGTGTCACACCTTTGCCTAACATGCCATCTACACGGATTAACATATTTTTAGATTTTTTCTGAATCAAACATTGTGTTGCTAACACATGTTCAACTTCAGAAGTTCCAATACCATGTGCTAAACAACCAAAAGCACCGTGTGTTGCTGTATGTGAATCACCACACACTACGGTCATGCCCGGTAAAGTTAAGCCCTGTTCAGGTCCAACGACATGCACAATACCCTGACGGATATCATTAATATTAAATTCAACAATATTAAAGGCTTTACAATTGTCATCTAAGGTTTGAACCTGAATACGAGACGTATCATCTTCAATACCCGCGATGCCTTGCTCACGTTCCTTTTTAGATGTTGGAACGTTATGGTCTGGTGTAGCAACGTTTGCACTTAAACGCCATGGTTGACGACCCGCAAGTTGCAAACCTTCAAATGCTTGTGGACTAGTCACTTCATGCAATAAATGACGGTCAATATAAAGTAAACATGAGCCATCATCACGCTGTGAAACAACGTGGTCATCCCACAATTTGTCATATAAAGTTTTGCCTGCCATGTCGTCTTGCTCCATTGGACTGGGTAATTCTAATCTTTCTTCGATTATAGCCAGAGTTTCACATAAATCTAATTTATCATTTTTATAAATTAGAAAACTTTTTGGAATTAATCATAATCCCTTCTATACACATCAAATTTAATAAATCGTTTTTGTTAATGATTATCATTTGCATAATCAATTTTTAATCTTATACTCTCATCTCTATACTAAAAATATCTAAAGTGGCTAAAGAGAATGATCATGGCTAATATTCAAAAATTCGTTGTAAATAATCAACGTACCTTAAAGAAAACCTTCAGCTATTACATTATGCATATTAGCGTAGCGATGATAGTTGCATACTTTGTAACAGGTAATATATGGATGGCTTTAACCTTAAGTATGCTTGAGCCAACCGTACAAGCATTTGCTTTTTTCTTTCATGAAAAAGTATGGGCAGCTAAAGACCGCCGCATTTCAGCCTTAGCTGAGAAAGAGACAACGGCTTAGGCTAAGATTAGTGCGGTAATTCATAACTTTCTAACTCGTTTTGCTGCAAGCATGATACGATTTTGGCTTGGCAACTTTAGCCCCTCGATTTTTCTATTCCAAGTTGAGTTGTATTATGAATCTTGCAGCCTTTGAAGCTTTTGTAAAAGTTATGGAAACAGGGTCTATCTCTGTGGCAGCAGATCAATTATTTATTACTCAACCTGCTGTAACCAAACGGATTCACAGCTTAGAAGAATATTTTGGTGTCAAACTATTTGAGTCCGCAGGCCGAGGCGTTCAAGCAACTCATGCTGCGCATTCATTATTACCCAAAGTTAAAAACTGGCTAAATGAGCTTGGAGACATCCATCACACCCTAAGCCATGAGCAAAATCAGGTACAAGGTCGTTTAAAAATTGGAACCAGTCACCACATTGGTTTGCATCATTTACCCGCGCCCCTTAAACACTTTGTTCAGCAATTTCCGCAAGTCACTTTAGATGTGCATTTTGTTGACTCAGAGCAAGCGCATGAAAAAGTGCTTGCCGGTGATTTAGAGTTAGCATTTTTAACACTTCCCCCTTCAGGTGATGAGCGCCTTAACTACATTACCATCTGGAATGATCCTTTAGTTTTTGTTGCTGCCCCTTTTCATCCATTGGCACAAAAAAAGAATCTGACCTTACAAGATTTAATTGAATATCCGAGCTTGTTACCTGCTGCACAAACTTACACTGCTCAAATCACTTTAGCCGAGTTTGAAAAACAAGGGCTTAAACCAAAAATCACCATGAGCAACAACCCGCTTGAGTCTATTCGTATGCTGGTATCTATTGGTTTAGGTTGGTCAGTTTTACCAAAAACTCTGTTGAATCAGGATATGCAGCAGCTTGATTTAGATGTAAAAATGAATCGCCAATTAGGCATGGTATGGCATCCTGCGCGCACTCAATCCAGAGCTATGCAGGAACTGATTAAAATGATGCAAGAGTAGTTGAATGATTAGCGACTATATTTTTTAAAAAGGATATAAACCAGAACAGCAAAAGGTAATAGTAAAAATAATACGCCCCAACCAAAGAAAATAGCGGCAAAGATAATACCGAGTAAAGTACCTGAAAATAATAAAAAAATAATGTAAATGAAGAGCTCACCAATGAGTGTGATGAAACCGTCAATCAGTTGCCCACCAAACTCTTCAAGAAGATTACCTTTACGGGTCTTCTTTTCTTCGGTCTCATTCTGATTATCCATCATATCCTCCACACATCATCAGGACCGATTTAAATCGCCCTTACTCTCAATACAGCAAAAGCGATTTAAATATAAGGCTCTTTTCAAGTTGATAAAAAACTCTCATTTGATGCGCATAATTTAATTTATCAAAGCTGCAATAGGCTTCGAATTTGTTGCACAATTTGGTTTTCATCAAGCATATGATGTGGAATAGTCATCGTTAAGAGTTGATCTGATCGAAAATGACGGTCAACTTCAAGCATAACGTGAGTTTGATTAGGTTCAGCCACGAAAGAAACTTCAACCTCATTAAACCCACTAAACATATGTGAAGAGACAAATTCAAGTTCTTGGTAACAACCAATTGTTGATCTAAAATTTCGTGCAGTAAGTTGACCTTTTTCTACATCCACTGTTGATAAAATAAAGCTACATCGCTGCATGGCCTGTAAAAACATTTGCATAGCGGGAGTTGGCAGCACTTTTAGATAATCACGATCAGTTGCATCTAATCCCCAATCAACATCCATATGAGTTTGAATCCAAACACGTGTACCATTTCTTCGACAAGCGACTTCGGTAATCGGTGTCTCAAAGGGTAATTGAATACTGAAAGGGAAAGAGTGAGCTTGATGTGCTGGCAATAAAAATCGAGAATTCACTAACCACTCTTGTAAGACTAAAGGTTGATTAAACTCATGGTCACCAGATTCAACTTCTGCCATTGTCATCAACTTCAAATAAAGACCATTAATCTCTTTATCAGATGATCCCCCCTTGAAGTTAATTTCCCCATGCAGTGTCTCGCCTGCTTGCAAGTTTGGATTGTGTAAAACGGTTTCTACCGTTACGCCTTGAAGACCCAAACCAGACATAATTTTATTAAACATTTTTTCTCTAACCTTTCGAATTATTTTATGTCATCTGTAGCAGCATACTTATTCTTAAAGCGCATCATCTCCAGCAAGCTGAATCTTGCCCTCTGCAACTTCATTCATAAATTGCTGATAGTCATTTAGATTGCGCTCTGCATACTCCTCTGCATACCTTTGCAATACTTCTACGATCGTACTGCCCTCCCCAAGATATCCCATAAGTACATCAGCATTTCCAGACTTAGCATGGGCATGAGCTAAAGCCAAACCACAACTTTCAGCATACTCATTGAAATACTCATCATCCATATCACTAAGATCAACCGAGATTTTCATATCACGTAACTGACGTACATGAAAATGCTGATTGGGGGTTGAAGAGAATCCAAGGAAGATGTCACTGGCAGCTTGCATAAGTTGCTGGCCATGTATCACGCGCTCGCCTTCATGTTTTACTTTTTCTACAAATAACGGACTAAGAATCGATGGATTCGCTTCTTTCATTTGTAAAATTAACGGTTCCCGATCTGCATCCTGAAATAATGCAATCGCGGATCGCGTACCCACACTTCCGACACCAACCACTTTCAAAGCCACATCAGCCCGTTGATAACGATCAAAAAGTACTTGGCGATCATATTTCAAAGAATCACGATATTGCTGAAAGAAAGCATCAACATCTTTACTGAACGGTTCATCTGCCTTTGGATGCCATAATAACGGCGCATCATCCACAAAATGGCGAAATCCTGTATCTTGATCTTGCTGTGTAAGCTTCGGTAAAACAGAATATGCATTTCTCTTTTGTGCTGAATCAAGATGCTTCGCGCGTTTCTTTCTCAGTTTTCGGCATTCAGTGTTTTCTAATAAAGTACTGGCATCAACTTTTTCATACCAAACTTGTAGAGGCGAAAGTTTCGTATTTTCTAATAAGTGCTGACGATAACTATTCAACATCGTTTTAATTGCTTTTAAACCCACTTTATCTGCAAGATCAATATCACGAGCCGCAATCACAAAACTGGTTGCTAAACGCTTTAAATCCCATTCAAATGGGGCAACCAAAGTCTCATCAAAATCATTGATTCCAAACAATAGATTACGCTCTGGGCTAGCAAACCCACCAAAATTACTTAAATGACAATCGCCACAAATCTGTTGAAATAAACCTGAATTTACCTGCTCCCAAGCTTGATCAAATAGCATCAAAGAAGGCATACCACGATAAAATGTAAAAGGTGAAATGCTCATTCGTTTTGCACGAATCGGTTTGAGCTGTTCTAAACGACCTTGGTTACTCCAATCATAGATTGTTAAAGCAGTTATACCTTTTGGTCGCTCAGAAAGCTCTGACAGCTGTTCTCTCGGAACTTTTTTACGTTGAGCCTTACCTAATTTGAAGCCTTCGCTTTTATTAAGTAATTTCCCCTGATAGCTATGACGTGTTAAATCAATACTTTCATCATTCCAAAGTTGTTTTGGTAATTTAATTTGTGGCGTTTTTGGCATTATTCCCTCATTTTTAAATTAGAATTTTTTATATTCTTAAACCTTTACCAAGATAAAATTTATTTTTTATTAGACATACTCATGTCTACTTTTGGAACAAGATCGATAAAAAACATTCAAAAAATGATTTTTAAATATAATTAATTAAGAGTTGGAAGACCTCAAAGCTTTGCAAGCTACTCTTCCAACTCCACAATCTTAAATCGACCAGTCTTGAATTTCCCAGCGATTTTCTTGGGCCAGCTTTTCAAGGCGATCATCAGGATTTACAGCAATCGCATGGGTCGCATATTCAAGCAAAAAGCGATCGTTGATTGAGTCTGAATATGCCCAAGATTCAGATACACTGCGTCCAGCCAACCAGTCGTCGAGACGTGCAAGTTTACCTTTTTGATAACATGCCAAACCCGCAACTTTACCTGTATATTTCCCATCTGCAACTTCAGCATTCGTTGCCAAAATTTCGGTAATGCCAAATTCACGGAAAATTGGCGCAGTAATAAAATCACTTGTTGCCGTAATCCCAACAATTGTATGTCCAAGGTCCTGATGCTTTTTGATTGCATCAAAACCTTTTGGACGCATTTGTGGACGGATAACTTTTTGCATGAACAATTGGTGAAGCTCAGTTAAGTAGTTATTGTCGTGCTTTGTTAAAAATCCAAAGACAAATTCATTATAAGCATAGGGGTCAAGTTGCCCTGCTTTGTAATCTTCATAAAATTTATCATTCATCTGACGATGATGAACCGGATCAACCAAACCTTCATTGACTAAAAATTCACCCCATGAGTGGTCTGAATCCGTATTTAACAAGGTATGGTCTAAATCAAACAACGCCAGTTTCATGAAAATTCTCGTTTAAACTGAAATTTAAGAAAAAAAATGTAAATCTATCTCCGCTAGTCGATAGAAATTCGTTAAGATCGTAGCAATTTAAACATTTTACTTTGATCTTTTCGAGCTGGACATAAAAAAGTGTTTGTCCCCGCGATTAAAGTCAACGATATAGACAATATTTAGGTAGCCAAATGATCGATTCAGAAGGTTTCCGACCGAATGTCGGGATCATTTTGGCAAACGATGATGGACAGGTTTTATGGGCAAAGCGCATTGGTCACAATGCTTGGCAATTTCCACAAGGAGGCATTCAGTTTGGAGAAACCCCTGAACAGGCACTTTTTCGAGAACTGAGAGAAGAAATCGGCTTATTGCCCGAACATGTCCAGATTATTGCGCAAACCAAAGGATGGCTGCGTTATCGTTTGCCACATAGGTACATTCGGTCAGACTCTGACCCCGTATGTATCGGACAGAAACAAAAATGGTTTTTACTGAAATTGACTGCGCATGCAAGAAATATTCAGTTAGACCTCTCTGACCCACCCGAATTCGATGAATGGCAGTGGGTTAGCTATTGGTATCCTCTTGGACAAGTGGTGAACTTCAAGCGTGATGTTTATCGCAAAGCCATGGTGGAGTTGTGTACACAGTTGCCGATGCAACAATTACCCTAAAAATCATTTATCTAGCAAATGATTTTTATTGAAAGTGCTGTTATAAATACATTCATAGTCTAAAAAATACTGGAGTATACATCCATGTCAAACATGCAACTCGACACTCTACGGCGCATTGTCCAAGAAGTTAATGCGTCCGTCAGTTTGCATGAATCATTAGACACCATGGTCAATCAGGTTGCTGAGGCCATGAAAGTGGATGTTTGCTCTATTTATTTACTCGATGAACGCAATCAGCGCTATGTATTGATGGCCTCTAAAGGCTTAAATCCAGAATCTGTGGGCCATGTTTCACTGCAACTCGGTGAAGGCTTGGTCGGTCTGGTCGGGCAACGTGAAGAAATAGTTAACCTTGACAATGCACCGAAACATGAGCGTTTCATGTATTTACCTGAAACAGGTGAAGAAATTTACAACTCATTCCTCGGCGTACCTGTCATGTATCGCCGTAAGGTTATGGGTGTTTTGGTTGTACAAAACAAACTTCCTCAAGATTTTAGTGAAGCAGCCGAGTCATTTTTAGTTACTTTGTGTGCCCAGCTTTCTGGTGTTATTGCCCATGCTCACGCGGTTGGAAATATTGACGTATTTCGTAAACCAAGTAATGGTCCTGCCTATAAAACCTTTCAAGGCGCTTCAGGTGCAGGCGGAGTTGCTTTAGGTCGCGCTATTATTTTATATCCACCTGCCGATTTGGGTTCAGTACCTGACCGTGAAGCAGAAGATATTAGTCATGAACTTCGCCTTTTAGATCAAGCCATTTCATCAGTTCGTTCAGAGATTCGTTCTTTAGATGAAAAAATGCATGATTCATTAATGGCAGAAGAACGCGCTTTATTTAGTGTTTTCTTAAGAATGCTAGATGAAAATGCACTGCCAGCAGAAATTAAAGAACTCATTCGTGACGGGCATTGGGCACAAGGTGCTGTGCGCCGTGTCATTGAAAAGCACACTGCCCTATTTGCACAAATGGAAGATGACTATCTTCGTGAGCGAGTTTCTGATCTTAAAGATTTAGGCCGTCGTATTTTAGCCTCGTTGCAAGAAGAAGATTCTAGTCACCGTGAGCTCAGTCCAGACAGTATTTTAATTGGTGAAGAAATTAGTACTGCGGCACTAGTTGAACTACCAGTTGATAATATTGCTGCCATTGTTACCTCAGAAGGTGCAGCAAATTCACATATGGTGATTGTGGCTCGAGCACTAGGAATTCCAACTGTGGTTGGTGTAACTGAACTGCCAGTTAACACGCTCGATGATGCAGAAATGATTGTGGATGCCTATCAAGGCCGTATTTTTGTAAATCCTCCACGTCGTTTACGCCAACGATATAAAGAAATTCAAAAAGAAGATGAGCAAATCGCAAAAGATCTCAAACAATACGAGACAAGAGAAGCGATTACTCCAGATGGTGTATCTGTTCCACTTTATGTGAATACAGGCCTTATGATTGATGTGGTTCGCGGTGTGCAACGCGGTGCTCAAGGTGTGGGTCTATACCGAAGTGAAATTCCATTCATGTTACGGGAACGTTTCCCGGGTGAAGAAGAACAGCGAGCAATCTATCGTCAACAATTGAGTCACTTTGCCAACAAACCTGTGGTGATGCGAACTCTGGATATTGGTGCCGATAAAGACCTCCCTTATTTCAGTATTGAAGAAGAAAACTCGGCATTAGGATGGCGTGGTATTCGTTTCACGCTCGATCATCCCGAGATTTTTTCGTCACAAATTCGCGCAATGCTCAAAGCAAGTATTGGTTTAAATAATTTGCATATTTTATTGCCAATGGTGACTACAGTAAGTGAAGTCGAAGAAGTACTTTATTTACTTGAGCGTGACTGGATGGCGGTGCAAGAAGAAGAGCAAGTTAAAATTACCAAGCCAAAAATTGGAATTATGGTTGAGGTACCCAGCGTACTACTACAAATTGATGAGTTTGCTGAACTTGTCGATTTCTTCTCGGTCGGTTCAAATGACTTAACTCAATATTTACTTGCAGTTGACCGTAATAATCCACATGTGGCAAACGTTTACTCGCACTTCCACCCATCCGTTCTACGTGCTTTAACTCGCTTAGTTAAAGAATGTCATGAATACAAAAAACCTATTAGTATTTGTGGTGAAATGGCAGGTGATCCATTATCGGCAATTTTGCTCATGGCGATGGGCTTTAATACCCTTTCAATGAGTTCGAGTAACATTTTGCGAGTACGAAAAGCAATTTGTCATGTACCTATGACAGATGCACAAAAACTACTTGATGATGTCATGAAAATGAATAATCCACTCATTGTGAAAAGCTGGCTTGAGTACTACTTTAAAACTCACGGTTTAGCAGATATGGTCAAATCAAATCGAATCGTAAATGTTTAATATATAAACAATAAAGGAGAGCAATGCTCTCCTTTATTTATTTTAGATAGCTTCTACGATCACTGAATATAAAAATTTCTTTTCACTCTCAGTTCTACCCTACTTTTTAAATTAAACAAAAAAACAATCGGTTTTTCAAATCAACACTGCCAGTTTAATCCATTTGAAAAATAAGACTTCTACTTCTAGTATGTTTAAAGAGCGTTATTAAAAGATCTTACGTTGTTCCAACAATTGAAGAGGTAATTCTATGCATCATTATTTACAGCCTTCAGCTTATTTTTCCTCTTGTTTTTTCACCTTCATACAGTAAATTGGAGGAATAACAATTAAAGGAATCTGATGCATTATTAAATAAAAAATAATGAGCTAACATCTCAGTGAAAAGAATTTTTAAACGGTTTCTCTCACCATTTGTTCACTCATTTCTTTATTTGATAAACATGAGTTTTTAACCCAGAAGTCCAGGAAAATGAGCCCTATTACTTTATCAAGAGCTCAATAATTATTATCCAGAGAGAATATAGCCATGTCAGACGAATCAAAATGTCCTTTTTCAGGTCATAACTCAAAACCGGAAGCAACGGTCGGTGGTGGTACGCCTAGTTTACATTGGTGGCCAAAACAATTACGCGTTGACTTGCTCAACCAACATTCAGAACGTTCTAATCCACTTGGTAAAGATTTTAATTACCGCGAAGAATTTAAAAAAATTGACTACTACGCACTCAAAGCTGATATCAAAAATGTGTTAACCGATTCCCAAGATTGGTGGCCAGCCGATTGGGGAAATTATACAGGCTTATTTATTCGTTTAGCATGGCATGCCGCTGGTACATATCGTATGGGCGATGGCCGTGGTGGCGCTGGTCGCGGCCAACAACGTTTTGCACCATTAAATAGTTGGCCTGACAATGCGAGCTTAGATAAAGCACGCCGCTTGCTATGGCCAGTTAAACAAAAATACGGTCAAAAAATATCGTGGGCAGATTTATTTATTCTTGCTGGAAACATTGCGCTTGAATCTTCTGGCTTCCGTACCTTTGGTTTTGGTGCGGGCCGTGAAGATGTTTGGGAACCAGACAACGATGTAAACTGGGGCGATGAAAAAGAATGGTTAGCTCATCGAAACTCTGAAGCATTGGAAGGCAGCAATCTAGCTGCAACAGAAATGGGTCTAATTTATGTGAACCCTGAAGGTCCACAAGCCAGTGGTGACCCTAAATCAGCTGCACCATTTATTCGTGCGACTTTCGGCAACATGGCAATGGATGATGAAGAAATTGTTGCATTGATTGCTGGCGGTCATACCTTAGGTAAAACTCACGGTGCTGGCTCTGCTGACCATGTTCAGGCTGATCCTGAAGGAGCACCAATTGAACAAATGGGCTTTGGCTGGTCAAATAGCTTTGGCACAGGTGTTGGTAAAGACGCGATCACTTCTGGCTTAGAAGTTATTTGGTCGCAAACTCCAACACAATGGAGCAATTACTTCTTTGAAAACCTATTCAAATACGAGTGGGTACAAGAACGTTCACCTGCTGGTGCAATTCAATGGGTAGCAGCAGATGCTGAAGCGATCATCCCAGATCCATTCGACCCATCAATTAAACGTAAGCCAACAATGCTCACTACAGATTTGACCTTACGTTTTGATCCTGAGTTTGAAAAGATCTCTCGTCGCTTTCATAACGACCCACAAGCTTTCGCCAATGCTTTTGCCCGTGCATGGTTTAAATTAACTCACCGCGATATGGGTCCCAAAGCACGTTATTTAGGTCCAGAAATTCCTGCTGAGGACTTAATTTGGCAAGATCCATTACCGACTGCCAGCGCTATACCATCTTCTGCTAGCATTGCTGATGCTAAGGCGAAAATTGTTGCGCTGGGACTATCTGCTGGCGAGTTGGTTTCTCTTGGTTGGGCTTCAGCCTCAACTTTCCGTGGTGGAGACAAACGCGGTGGTGTAAACGGCGCACGCATTGCTTTATCGCCACAACGTGATTGGGAAGTAAACCAAAAAGCGGTTGAGACTTTAACTAAAATTGAAGAAATCAAAGCATCAACTCAATTGTCATTAGCTGATTTAATTGTTCTCGCAGGTAACGTTGGTGTAGAGCAAGCTGCTCAGGCGGCAGGTTTCAATATTAGCATTCCATTTGCCCCTGGTCGTGTTGATGCACTACAAACTCAAACTGATGTTGAATCTTTCCAATTACTTCTCGGCCTTGCTGATGGTTTTAGAAATTGGAAAAAAGAGGGAGTTAATACAGCAACTGAAGCATTATTAATTGATAAAGCACAGCAACTAACTTTGACTGCACCAGAGTTAACTGCATTGGTTGGTGGTTTACGTGTACTGGGTACCAACTGGGATGGTTCGCAACACGGCGTATTCACTCATCAAGTTGGTGTACTCAGCACGGACTTCTTTACGAACTTACTCGACATGTCTACGGTATGGGCACCTGTTGATTCATCAAACGAAGTATTTGAAGGCAAAGATCGTAAAACAGGCGCAGTAAAATTTACTGCAACACGTAATGATTTAGTCTTCGGTTCAAATTCAATCTTGCGTGCCTTAGCAGAAGTTTATGCTCAAGCAGATGGTAAAGAAAAATTTGTTCAAGACTTTGTAGCTGCATGGACTAAAGTCATGAATCTTGACCGTTTTGACTTAGCTTAATTTAAGTCAAAATAATAAAAGCCAGTTCAATTTGAACTGGCTTTTATTATTTAAATATAAAGTGATCTAGAGGTTACACAGTCAACTTATGCCCTTCACGAATGCAGTAAAAAGGATTGGCAAGCTTCGATGAAGCTTTAATCGCTTGTCCTAAAGCATGTTCCGGATCTTCACGGCCTTCATCAGTCAACTGGAAAGTCCGATAATGAATCGCAACAGAACGATGGGCCTGTAAATCAAAGTGTGCATGTAGTGCATCTTGTGGATTCATGTGGACATAGCTCATCAAGGCACGTGGCTCATAAGCACCTATTGGAAGCAAAGCAACACGTGGCGCCCCATAACGTGCATGTATTTGTTTGAAATGCCCTGCATAACCAGTGTCCCCTGCAAAGAAACAATGACCTGTTTTAGCAACAACCGAAAAGCCTCCCCAGAGTGCTTTATTCTGGTCACGTAGACCGCGGCCCGATCCATGCTGTGCAGGTGTATAGATTATTCTTAATTCGTGATAAGGAATTTCTTGCCACCAATCCATCTCAATCACATGAAATTCTTTTGGTAGATAAAAACCATTCCCCAATCCCGTGTAAATCGGCATTGCAAATTTTTTATGCAACCAATCGAGTGTAGCCAAGTCCATATGATCATAGTGATTATGGCTGAGTAAAACACCATGAATAGTCGGTAATTGCTCTAACGCAAAACCTGCAGGGCATACACGGCGTGGTCCACGCCCATGTAAAGGGCTTGCGTAATCACACCATACTGGGTCAGTAATAAAGTTATAAGGTCCGATCTGAATTAAAACTGTAGCATGCCCAACAAACCAAACTTGCCAATCATCCAAATCTGCATGGGGTCGATTTTGAGGTAAAGCCACGGCTGTATTTATACGGGTTTCATATTCATTTTGAATATCAACATTCCATGTATAAGACTCACGAGTGGCTAACCAACGTAATAGCTCTTTTGAGCCTCTAGCTGGTAATTTAGGTTGTTGGTTATAAAAACGTGTATCTGATTCACGCCCTGACTCGGGATGATAAAAAGGAGGTTTTATCCATGTATGCGTCCAACAGGACTGAGTCGGCAATTGATATGTTAATGTCGGCTTGTCTTTCATGGGCTTTTCTATGCTTTAGCATCGGCAGAATGGATGTGTTCAGGTTTCTATCTTAACAATTAAAACAAATTAAGCTATGGCACTTACACTTATTTATCATATAAATATCCCTTTTATTGTGGTCACAACCAACATAAGTTGAATTAGCTTGCCATAAAAAATGCATAGATGTGTTGGGTTTATGCGTCGATAATTACCATTCTTATTAAGAGCACTTGTATAACATAACAATCATAAGTCACGTGAAGTTGTCAGAGAATTGCCCTGTTTTGCCTTGGTAGGCCTTACTTTTCTAATTTAAAATGTTTTGACAACTTATAGAACAAAATATTTAGTAACAATTAAAGCTGATTCATTCTGAAAGAATTCATATTTTATAATATTAATTTATTCCTCTTCATTTTTGCATAATATGAGAATTACTCATATTAATATTTAAAACATTTAAATATTTCTTTGATTAAGTAAAATAATGTATTTAATTTCTAATAATTAATATATTTTATGAATTATTAAAATCCAGCTTCCCATATTAAATACTTAATGAAAATTTAAATTCCATTTATTTTATAAATACCTAAAGTATCTTCACGCTATATCCCTTTATGCTTTATACTTCACATAAATCATAGTAAGACATTTTTTGGATTAGTCTTATGGAACTACGCCACCTCCGATATTTCATTACCGTTGCTGAAGAATTAAATTTTAGTAAAGCCGCTCTTAAACTTTTTACCGCACAACCCTCCCTTAGCCAACAGATTAAAGATTTAGAAGAAGATGTTGGTGTACGACTTTTAAATCGTACTAAACGTAAAGTTGAGTTAACCGAAGAAGGCGTAGTATTTTTAGAACATGCTCGCCTAACCCTTGCTCAAGCTGAAAAAGCAGTTGCTCTGGCAAGACAGGTTTCTAAGGCTAAACAGCAACTGTTGCGTATCGGTTTTGTCCCCATTGCAGAAATGAAAATTTTCCCTTACGTTCTTCCCAATCTGCGATTACAACACCCCGATCTCATCATTGAACTATCTAACCTAAACAATACTGAACAGCTTAAAGCCTTAAAAAAGGGTGAGTTGGACATTACCTTTACCCGAGAAAATACAGATAGTGATGATATCCAAAGCCAATTTGTTTTGACTGAACCCTTGATTTTTTTACTTCCTAAAAATCATCCACTTACTCAATATGATCGAATTCCTGTCCATGCCTTACAAGGCGTTGATTTTATTATTCCTGCTGCCGAGCAGTCACAAACATTACATAACACTATTCTAGACTTTGCCAAAACTCACAATATTAACCTCAATATTGTTCAAAAAGCGGATAGCATGTTGTTTAATATTAACTCTCTTGGTTCTGGACTAGGTTGTACTATCTTACCTGCCTACGTGGCACCTTTAGGAATTAAAAATACGGTAGTCCGCCCGCTTGATATCGAGTTACCAACACTGGATTTATTCGTAAATTACCGTAAAAACTCACAGTCTTTAGGCGTCCAAAAGTTCATTGATCAACTCACGAAAGTATTTCATCTAGATAAAAACTTAACTCACACTTAATCAGAAAAGCTATATTTTATTTTTAAGTAGATGATTAATAAGAACACCTTTATAAAAAGTATAAGTAAATATTATTTTTATTTATTTTATACTTTTTATAAACATTTTAGCCCATGGTTTTGTTCTATTTTACCTACTCAGCAAAAGTAGATACCTCTTAAATATAATTGAAAATCTTGGAATAAAATCTATATAAAACTAGATATTATTTTCACCATTTAATAAAAAATAATATATTTACCATGTGGTAAAAGGAGATTAGGAAAAATGGTTGCAGTATTTCAACATCTTGGACGTAGTGTACTAAACCGCCCTCACTTCTTTATTGCTTTATTTATGGGACTTATCACAGCAAGTATTTTGACATGGTTAACTTCATGGAAATGGTCAACTATTTTATTAGTCAGCTGGAATGCTTCTGTTAGCGTATATCTATTATATATTTTGCAACTTATGAAAAGTTGCGATCATTCAAAAATGCAACAGCAAGCAAAAAAACAAGATGAAAGCAAATGGGTCATCATGCTGATTGTTTTATTGGCCTTAGCCATGTGTTTAGTCGCTATTTTAATCCAACTCTCACAGCTTCCTTCTGAGAGTTCTGCAAAGCTAGGGCATGTAGCTTTAGCTTTATTAACAATTGTTTCTGCATGGCTATTTATGCATAGCGTTTTTGCCCTACATTACGCACATGATTTCTATATGGCTTTGTCTAGAAATGAAGAAAATGGCGGTTTAGATTTCCCTGGAACAGAACATCCAACTTATCCCGACTTTTTATACTTTAGTTATATTATTGGTACCTCTGCCCAAACTGCCGATGTTTCAATTACCACCAAACATATGCGGCTTTTAAACCTATTTCACGCCGTGTTGTCATTTGGTTTTAACACCACAATTTTAGCGATTTGTATTAACGTTGCTGCTGGCTTTCTTACCAACTAAAACTTTTATTTCGAAAATAAAAAAGTCACCCAAATGGGTGACTCTTAATGGTATAAGTTTACACCAATGTACCCATACTGCTTTGCTTTAAGCCTTCGCGTTGTTTGATGGTCTCAACATAACGCGTAATGACCGGATGGGATTCAATCGCCCCCATTTTTAATTGCCATAAGAGCATTGCTCCAACACTTACATCTGCCGCGGTAAATTGTTCACCACATACATACGGATTTGCTTCACTCAAGCCTTGCACTAAAGCTTGGTAAGCATCGTTATAATCACCATAGCCAACAAACATTTTTTGCTCAGGAGATACCTCTATTCCAAGGGCTTTATCAACACCTGCAGCTTCCCATGGACCTGCCATCACAAATAACCAGCGATAGTACAAACCACGTTTAGGATCATCTAATGCCGGAGCCAGCCCCTTGTCGAAAAATTTATCGGCCAGATAAGCACAGATTGCGCCTAGCTCATAAATCACCACATCACCGTCCACCAATACTGGCACTTTTCCAAAAGGGTTAATTTTTAGATATTCCGGTGTTTTCATTTCTGTCTTATATGCAACTTCAATGCGTTCACATTCAACACCTAATTCGACTAAAAGCCAGTCGACCACAACACCACGCGACTCTTTGTTAGTATAAAGTTTAAGGCTCATTTTTATGGCTCCTTGTTTATCGTGGGTCCTAGTCTACAAAACCTCTTTGTCAGTTTTTGTCAGTAGTCTGCGATTCTTGTGCCCACCACTGCTGAAATAGTTGTTGCTTAAATGATGGGTATAATTCTTGGCTTAAACTCAGTTGTTGAATACGATCGAGTCGAAAATGTCGAAAATCCTGCCTGAGTTCACACCATGCAGCCAATAAAATTTTGTCATTAAAATATCCCAAGGCAAAAGGCCACAAGGTTCGAACACTACTTCGTTGCTGCTCATCATGATAATGCAGCGAAATTTTGACTTGCTGCCGAATGGCTAAACGCACCTGTTCGACTCGATTTTCATCTACAGGCAGCCATGTATTAAACGCTCTTAAAGTCGTTTGCTGTAATAAATATTGTCGATGCTCGGGCAAAACAGAATTCAATTTAGCTAATACAGATGTAGATGCCGATTGTAACGATTGATCTGGCACACTCTTTAACCAATACAATGCCAGAAAAATAGCTTCTACTTCATTTTCATTGAGCGTCATTGGTGGTAATACAATATCTTCTTTAAGCTGAAAACCGATACCTGCCGATGCCTCAATTGCTACACCCTGCTCACGTAAGCTATCGATATCGCGATAGACACTTCGGACACTAATTCCCATACGTTCAGCGAGAACTTGTGCAGTGATTGGATAACGGGCTTCACGGAGTTGTTGCAAAAGATTTAATAGGCGAATAGAACGGCTCATATCTCTCTTCTTATTGTTTTATTTAACTTTAGTTCAGGGGGAATCAATTCCCCCTTTTTGTATTATTCTAAATTAAGCCACATCTATTGTAGGTAACTGAGCATAACCTTTTAAAAAGCTATGAAGTTCCTGAACATCCTTGGCAATCGTTAAAGGCTGGAATTGTTGCAGCACTTCAATCGAATGAACTCCATAACCAACACCAATTCGTGGCATGTTTAAACGCTGGGCCATCTCAAGATCGTAGCTACTATCACCAATCATTACAGCACGCTCAACACTCACCCCAGTGACTGTTAATATTTCTTGCAACATAAGTGGATCTGGTTTTGATCGAGTTTCATTGGCTGCTCGAGTCACATCAAAAAGATGAGTACTCTGTGTTTTTGCGATTACACGATCTAACCCACGACGGTTTTTACCTGTTGCGACCGCAAGTTTTAAACCTTGAGCTTTTAAGTCATGTAAGAGCTCAGCAACACCATCGAACCATGCATCATTTGTAGAATTCGCAATATAGTGATCGCCATACGCTTTTAAAATTGAATCATGCAACTCAGGTGCTTCTGGGAATAAGGTTTGCATGACTTCAGGCAAGCCTAAACCAATAATACTTTTTGCTGCTTCATCGGTTAAAGACAATTCATGCTGCTCTGCGGCATGTTGCAAGCTCGCAACGATTTGCCCAACAGAGTTATATAAAGTCCCATCCCAGTCAAAAATAACTAATTCGGTTTTTAGACTCATTTTGCCACTCTCAAAGCCTTTAATAACTGGGTCATATCTTCTGGTAACGGTGCTTCAATCGGTGGATAACCCGGAATATCTAAACGCATCGCATGTAAGCATAGACGACGTGCTTCAGGCCCAGTGTACGCAGTAGTGTGTCCATATTTATCATCACCAATCAACGGATGCCCAATACTTAAACCATGCACACGGATCTGATGAGTACGACCTGACAAAGGTGATGCATGAATTAATGTTGCATTTTTAAAGCGCTCTGCTACAACCCATTCGGTTTTACTTGGTTTACCATCTTTAGTCACACGTACACGACGCTCACCATTTGCCAACTCATATCGCAATAAAGGCGCATCAATCAGTTGTTTATCTAGGCTCACTTGACCTTTAACAATCGCAGCATAGGTTTTACGAATTTTGTGCTCACGCAACATATCTTGTAGTAGTTTTAAAGTGCTACGTTTTTTACTAATCATGACCAGACCTGAAGTATCACGGTCAATACGATGAATAAGTTCTAAATATTTTTTGCCAGTCGCTGCACGTAATGCCTCAATCAAACCATATGCCATACCACTGCCACCATGGACAGCAATACCTGACGGCTTATTAACAACTAATAGACCTTCATCTTCATAGACGATACGGCTTAACAAGCTTTGTGCTACATTGTCACTGACAGGAGCGGTTGTTTCATCTTTTTGTTCATAACGAATTGGAGCAACACGAATCTGATCACCAATCTCAAGTTTAGTCTCAGCTTTAACACGTTTTTTATTTACTCGAACCTGACTTTCACGAATCAAACGATAAATACGACTTTTAGGTACACCTTTTAAACGCGAGAACAGGAAATTATCAATTCGCTGTCCTGCTTGATGTTCATCCACCTCAAACCAAGTGACACTTTGCCATTGCTGTGTAGAATTCATACTAATATTTAAACCTGAAATTTTGCTAAATTTGATTAATAAATGACCGTTTAGCTTAGTTTTTTCACAAGAAATCTAAGCTTAGCCCATAGGCAGATGCTGCAAGGTTTGATATAGTCAGCGCACGGATACCGCCGTAAGTGAACATCTAATAGGGAATTTCCCTGATTGAAACCTCAATCAAAATGATGCTTTCACCATCAGCTCGGATAGGTCCTAAAGAATTATGCCGACGCCGAAGGCTTATTATATCGGCAAAATGACAAACTGTTGCGTTTAATTCAGTTTGTTCAAAAAAATATGTTACCAACTCTAGTTGGTTATGGAACGTAAACTGATACACATCAGACAAATCGCTCCTTAATGTTGCCTTCAGGCTAAAGCGTTGATGCATTGGAACTGCCGAAAGCACCGATACGATGAACATTCCGTATCAAACTTCTAAAAAGAAGTCACTTCGCGCTCAATGACAGTGAAAGTCATTAACCAATGTACCGCTCACCCGCCAGTGAAGCACTAAGGAAGTCCGATTTAAAGGTTGAAGCAGTATTGCCTACATCACAGACGAGAATCGAAGTTCAGGCTAAATGTAGCCGGTAACAGATGACTCAGACCACAAATATTTTGAGATCTGGGAAATGATCCGTCATGTTCGATGTTCGTTCAGAACCTTTAAGTTTGTGCGATATGTTTGTGTGGGTCACTATTAGGTGTCACACCCATGAAACGTATGTTGATTAATGCAACTCACGCAGAAGAAGTCCGCGTTGCACTTATCACTGGTAATCGTCTTTACGATTTTGATTTAGAAAATCGTACCCGAGAACAGAAAAAATCCAATATCTATAAAGGCCATGTAACCCGCGTAGAACCTTCTTTAGAAGCTGTGTTTGTTGAATATGGCGCAGGTCGTCAAGGCTTCTTGTCTATGCGTGAAATTGCGAACAGCTATTTCCAAGCAGACCCGCGACAAACTTCAAACATTCGTGAACTCATCACTGAAGGTACTGAATTACTTGTTCAGGTTGAAAAAGAAGAACGTGGTAACAAAGGCGCTGCCCTTTCTACATTCATTTCACTTGCAGGACGTTATTTGGTTCTTATGCCAAACAACCCGAAAGGCGGTGGTATTAGCCGTCAAATTTCAGGTTCTGTACGTGAAGAATTAAAAGAAATTTTAGCTTCTTTAAATTTACCTCGCGGCATGAGTGTTATTGTGCGTACCGCAGGTATTGGCCGTACTCAAGAAGAATTACAGTTAGATTTACAGCATTTGCTTGACCTTTGGGCACAAATCCAAGGCACAGCAAGCTCTGGTCCGTCTCCAATGCTTGTTCACCAAGAAGCTGGTGTAGTAACTCGTGCTATCCGCGATTACTTACGTGATGACGTTGCAGAAATTTTAATTGATAGCGAACAAGCCTATAACGAAGCTTATAACTTTGTTAAAGCAGTAATGCCTCGTCAATTAGACAAACTTAAAACTTATACTTTAAACGAGCCATTGTTTGCTCATTTTGGTATTGAAAGCCAAATTCAAACTGCTTACGAGCGTGAAGTAAAACTTCCTTCTGGTGGTTCAATCGTAATTGACCAGACCGAAGCTTTAGTTTCAATCGACATTAACTCTGCGAAATCGACTCGTGGACATGACGTTGAAGAAACTGCGCTTAATACAAACCTAGAAGCAGCAGAAGAAATTGCTCGCCAACTTCGTCTTCGTGACATTGGCGGTTTAGTTGTGATCGACTTTATTGACATGACTAAAGAACGCAACCAACGCATGGTTGAAGCAAAACTTCGTGAAGCAACACAAAGCGACCGTGCGCGCATCCAGTTTGGCCAATTATCTCGTTTTGGCTTAATGGAAATGAGCCGTCAACGCTTACGTCCATCACTTGAAGAAGCAACTGGATATGTTTGCCCACGTTGTCATGGCACAGGTATGGTCCGTGACTTACGTTCACTTTCGCTTTCAATTATGCGTAAAGTAGAAGAAATTGCACTTCGTGAACGTCATGGTGAAGTACAAGTAGAAGTTCCTGTTGAAATTGCAGCTTTCTTACTCAATGAAAAACGCCATAGCCTTGTTTATTTAGAACAAACTTCTAGTGTTCGTGTGACTATTTTACCTCACCCACACTTAGAAACACCTCATTATGAAATTCAGTACAATCCAGATGGATTTGCACCATCTAGCTATGAGCGTACTGAAGCAACTCGTTCAAGCGAGAAAGAGTTAGGTTATGAATCTTCTGAATGGCATTTAGAAGAAGCAGATCATGGCCATACTCATGCAGCTCCTGCTGCAAACAACACAGCTGGTCAAAAGAAAGTAAATCAACCAGCTCAACCTTCTGCTGCTCAACCAAGCACTCAAAAAGCAGCGAGCCCTTGTGCATGGTTAGAGAACCTTTTTGTTCAAAAACAAGCTAAAACTGTTGACCAATCTCGTTCGGCACAGAACGCTGCTGCGTCAATTGAACAAATGGTGAATACTGGCGCTGTAAGCCGTGGCCAGTTTGGACAAGTCGTAGTACCAGCAGTTGCTGAAGTTGTTTCGGCGCCATCTAACAATGCTTATATTTCGCAATCTCCTGCTAAACAGGAAGTTCGTGAGAATGTTGAAAAAGACGAGAAAGTACAACAACGTCCAAACAACAAAAAACGTAAGCACAAAGAGCAACGTGAGCAACATCACCATACTCAAGAGCCACAACAACAGCAGCAACAACCACAACAGGTTCATGAAGAAGTTGTACAGTTATCACGTCAAGAACAACGTGAGTTAAAACGTCAACAAAAACGTCCGCACCCTGATCAGCCACATCCACAACATCAAAATGATGGACAACAAACTGAAAATGCCGTGCCGCGTCGTGACCGTAATAATCAACAACGTCCGAACCGTCCAAATCGCCACCGCGATCCAAGCGTATTAAATGAAAATCAAAATGCGCCGGCACCAGTAGTTGTTGATGAGAAACAAATTAAGGTTGATTTGATTGATGCTCCAAAGCATGAAGTCATGAATACAGCCTTAGTGATCAATGTTGATCAGGCACAAAGCGAAATTATCGCTTTAACGCCTGAGCAGCCTGTTAAACGTACTGAAACAGCACCTGTTGTTGAAGTCGTTCAAGAGTCGGCTCCAGCACCTGTTGCTGTTGTAGAAGAGGCAGTAACTGCTGAAGCAGAAGAAATTACTCCTCCTCCAGCACACAACAAAAATCAACCGCAAATTCAACGTGCGAGTAATGATCCTCGCATGCGTCGCCGTGAACAACGCAACGCAAAACGTGCTAAAGCTGCGGTACCGTCTATTGCCCCATCGCAAATTCCAACTTTGGCGCAATACACAATTGGTAGCTTGATTCGTCATGTCTATGGTGAAGACTGCACAGTATTGATTGAACAATTTGGTTTAGTTCCAACGTTTAATCGTGCATTGCTAAAATTTGCAGAACAGTACGCAAGTACTCTAGTAACAGAAGTCGCGTCTGATGCTGAAGACAAGAAGCCTGTTACTCGTGATGCAGAGCTTCCAAGCAACAAACCATCACAAGAAGCAGAGCCTGCGCCTGTACTTGCATTGACGCCACAAAAAGAGTCGACACCACGTGTTGCTAATGATCCACGTGAGCGTCGTCGTTTAGCAAAACTTGCTGCTGAACAAGCTTTTGAGCAAGTTAAACAACAACACTCTGCACCAGAAGAAGCTGCTCCTGTAGCTCCGGTTGTTGAAGAAACTGTTGTTGCTCCTGTTGCTGAAACGCAAGCACCTGTTGAGTCAAAACAACAACCGCTTGAGCTTGATCAGGTGACTGAAGTAGCGCAAAGCGAAACAAGCACAGAAGAAGCACCAGCGACAACTGTGGTTGAAGCTCCGGCTGTGAAACAACCAAGAGCAAAAGCCAAAGCAGCCACTGAACAAGCTGTAGCACCCGTAGAAGCTAATGCAGAGGCTGAATCAGAAGATTCTAAGGCAGATCTGGACAAACCAAATCGCCCTCCTCGTCGTCCTCGTGGTCGTCCACCAAAGAAAGCAAATCCTGTAGCTGAGTAAATCATTTGCTCAATTGCAGCTAATTTAAACAAACCTAGTCATTTCGATGACTAGGTTTTTTTTGTTATTTTTAACCAATTAGGTTGATTGCACTAGAAGAAAAGTTTTAAAAGCATGGTGAACCATGAAAAATACTGTACTTTTGCCAACGCAACCTTTTTTGGATTGATCGAAAAATAAATAGGATTGATATGAGCCAGACAACACAGACCGATATCATTACGCTTGGTGATGTTGCAACAAGACTTCCTAGCTTCATTCCCAAAGTACCCCATATCCTGAATGGTCTTAAACAGGCTTACTTAAGAACAGCAAATACACCAACGGGATTAGGTGTAGCTTTTGAAAAAGCTGTTAAGCGAAATCCGCAAGGTATTGCATTATTATTTGAAGATCAAAGTTACTCATATGAAGCTTTAAACGAATGGGCTAACCAGATTTCTCATTACTATCTCTCTCTCGGCGCACGTAAAGGTGACGTGATTGCCGTAATGGTTGAGAACCGTTCTGAACTTATTGCCACGATTGTAGGCTTAGCTAAAATTGGGGTAACTATTGCGCTTGTTAATACCTCTCAAGTCGGTAAAGTCCTCGCTCATAGTATCAATCTTGTCAAACCAATTGCCGTCATTGCAGGTGAAGAAGTTCGAGCGGTAATTGACGAAATTCGTCAGGACCTGAATGTTCCTAAAGACCGTTTCCATTGGTTTGCAGATCAGGCTACACGTCAAGATGCAGGAACAGCGCCTCAAGGTTATGCCAATCTTGCAATAGAAATTGATCAATTTCCAAAATTTAACCCTTCGACTACCCAGTCTGTTCATGGGAATGATGGCCTGTTTTATATCTATACCTCGGGTACTACAGGCTTACCAAAGGCTGTTATTTTCAAGCACAGTCGTTGGACGCTCGCATATGGTACTTATGGTCACATTTTAAACCTTGGTCCAGATGATGTGATGTATGTAACCTTACCGCTTTACCATGCAACGGGTGTCGTAGTTTGCTGGTGTGGGGTGATTGCGGGAAGTTCTACCCTTGCAATTCGACGTAAATATTCAACCAGTGCGTTCTGGAAAGATGTTCAGAAATTTAATGCCTCTGCAATTGGATATGTAGGAGAGCTTTGCCGCTACTTAATGGATGCTCCTACTACAGAAATTGACCGTGCCCATCGCGTAACCAAAATGATCGGTAATGGTATGCGTCCAAATATCTGGGATAAGTTCAAACAACGTTTTGGTGTCCAAGAAGTTCTTGAGCTTTATGCATCAAGTGAAGGCAATGTCGGGTTTAGTAATATTTTTAACTTTGACAACACAGTAGGCTTCTCCCCTACGCCATACGCCATTATTGAGTTTGATAAAGAGAAAAACGAACCTGTACGCGATAAAAATGGTTGGTGTAAAAAAGTTAAAGCAGGTGAAATCGGTTTGCTCGTTGGTAAAATTACCAGTCGCTCGCCTTTTGACGGCTATACAGACCCAGAAAAGAATAAATCTGTGATTATGAAAGATGTCTTTAAAAAAGGTGATTCATATTTCAACACAGGTGACCTTGTTCGTAATATTGGTTTCCGTCATGCCCAGTTTGTTGACCGTTTAGGGGATACTTTCCGCTGGAAAGGCGAAAATGTATCTACGACTGAAGTTGAGAACATGGTTTGTGAATACGACAAGATCGCTGAAGCAGTGGTCTATGGTGTAGAAATTCCAAATACCAATGGTCGTGCTGGTATGGCAGCAATCACACTTGCTGATGGTGCCGAGTTAAATGAGTCTGATTTAACAGAAATGGTAACGATATTTAAAAAATGCCTACCGGCTTACGCAGTACCCGTATTTTTACGTGTGCAAGCTAAAGTTGAAACAACAGGTACTTTTAAATATCAAAAGAATAAATTGAAGGAAGATTCGTTTAATCCAGGCAAAACTTCTGAACGTTTACTCGCTTTATTACCTGGTGCGAGCAGTTATTGTGATGTCACAACTGAAATTTTTGACAACATTCAGGCATATAAATACCGTTTTTAGTTCATTTTTTAGCTAAACAAGAGGAAATCGTGCTTTTTATAGGCAATCATGCAAATGTTTTTGATTTACCTCTTGTGTTAGTTGAATAACTTGCTAAAATACGCGACATCAAAACAAAGGTGGTGTTAGAAAACTTTTAGTTATCTTGCACTTCACATTCAAACAGTGTTTGAATGTTTGTTCAGGGTCGTTAGCTCAGCTGGTAGAGCAGCGGACTTTTAATCCGTTGGTCCCGCGTTCGAATCGCGGACGACCCACCACTTATCTGTTTTGAACCTATTTGGGTCGTTAGCTCAGCTGGTAGAGCAGCGGACTTTTAATCCGTTGGTCCCGCGTTCGAATCGCGGACGACCCACCAAATTCTAAAAAGCCTCTCACTGCGAGAGGCTTTTTTTATTGTTATCTTATTTTAATTTCATGACTAAAAGATGACGATGCATTTCTTATATAAGACGTCTTTAACCCAGTTCATAAAGATTTCTAAACGTTTAGGAATATAACTTCGGTTCGGATACAAAATATTGAGAGGCAAAGATTGAGCAGTGTGTGCACTTAGCACTTCAATCAGGGTTCCTTGCTCAATTTTGTCCTGAACATCATAGTATGGAAGTTGAATAATCCCCAAGCCAGCATAAGCCGCTGCAACATAGGCTTCTGTATTATTTACACTTAAAGCACTATCGACCATCACAGTTCCATCTTGATATAAAAATACGCCTTGTTTTTCCCCTACGGCTCCTGCGTAGTTAATGAGTTTGTGTTGAGATAGATCTTCTAATTGTTCAGGAACGCCGTACTGTTCCAAATAATGGGGACTTGCACAGTTCACCATAATCAAGTTGCCAATAAACTTCGCGATCAAACTACTATTATCTAGCTGCCCCACCCGAACAACGCAATCAATCCCTTTCTCGATCAAGTCAGTGATGTCATCAGAGCTATTCAGTTGTAAATGGATATCCGGATAGTTGCTATAAAAATTGGGAAGTTCAGGAATAATCACTTGATGCACGATTCGGCTGGGCATTGAAACTTTTAATATGCCACGGTAATGCTGCTTTTGCGTCTGTATGAGTTGTTCGAGCTGTTCATAATCAAATAATAGATTTTGGCATTCTGGCAATATTCTTTGCCCATCTTGAGTGAGGCTTACTTTGCGCGTGGTGCGATGAAATAGCCGAACACCATAGTGAGTTTCCAACTGTTGAATCGCACTCGTCACTGTCGAACGAGGTAAATCAAGCTGATTTGCTACTTCGCTAAAGCTTTGTCGTTTAGCGACTTCTGTAAAAATAAAAAATTGCTGCAACCGATCCATTTAATTGTTCGTATTTTCTGAATAGTTAAACCAAACTAGCATAATTGATCAAAAATTACCGCCAATCTAGACTAAAAACACATTAGAACAAGTCATCATAGGAACAATCATCATGGCAACTCATACTCTTAAAGATAAAGTTGTACTGATTACAGGCGGTGCAAAAAACTTAGGTGGACTCATTAGCCGTAAATTTGCAGAACAAGGTGCAAAAATCGCAATTCACTACAATAGCGCTGAAACTCAGGCAGATGCAGAGCAGACGCTCGCAGATGTAATAGCTTTAGGTGTAGAGGCTGTTTTAATTCAAGCAGACTTAACGCATATTGATAATATAGAAAGACTCTTTATCGACACTAAACAGCATTTTGGTGGAATTGATATTGCTATTAATACAGTTGGAAAGGTTTTGAAAAAATCATTCTTGGAAACCACAGAACAAGAGTTTGATAGCATGAGCGATATAAACTCCAAAATTGCCTATTTCTTTATTCAGTCGGCTGGTCGGCATTTAAATGACGGCGGAAAAATCTGTTCAATCGTTACTTCTCTTCTTGCAGCTTACACTGGGCTGTACTCAACCTATGAAGGCTTAAAAGCCCCTGTTGAGCATTACACCCGCGCTGCATCAAAAGAATTTGGAGACCGTCAGATTTCTGTTACTGCTGTTGCACCTGGACCTATGGATACACCTTTCTTTTATGGACAGGAATCTGCCGAGGCAGTGGCTTATCATAAATCGGCTTCAGCTTTAGGTGGGCTCACCAAAATTGAAGATATCGAACCTTTAGTTCGCTTTCTGGTGACCGATGGTTGGTGGATTACCGGTCAAACTATTTTTGCAAACGGTGGTTATACCACTCGCTAAAATCAAAAAAGCCGCATTTGTTAATGCGGCTTTTGCTTTGCTTAATTATAAAAATTCTTCTAGCACTGAGTTCAAAAAAATATGTCCCTGCTCTGTACAAGCCAAATGAGAAACATCATCTACCAGTAGCTTTCTAGCTCGCAATGAAGTGAGTACATCATTTAAACTTTCCAAGCTTAAGCCTGTACGCTGTTCATATAACTCAGCTTTGACACCATCATTTAAACGCAAAGCATTCATCATAAACTCAAATGGTAGCTCTTCTGCCTCAATCTTTTTCATTTGCAAATGTTCAGCTGGAACCTTGGCTAGATAGTCTTTTGGCAAACGCGTCTTTTGGAAACGGTACACCCCATCTGGTTGTGTAACTTTGCCATGTGCGCCTGCACCAATCGCAAGATAATCGCCAAATTCCCAATAATTTAAGTTGTGTGTTGAAGGCAACTCTTTACGCCATGCCGAAACTTCATAATTTATAAAACCATTTGCCTTAAGATATGCCTCACCCTGCTCTTGAATGTCTTCTAGCATTTCATCCTGCGGTAGAACAGGTTGGGTACGAAAGAAAACGGTATTAGGTTCAATGGTGAGTTGATACCAACTAATATGTGTTGCACCACTTTCTACAGCTAACTGTAGATCGTAAAGCGCCTGTTCTAGCGTTTGCTCAGGTAAACCATGCATTAAGTCTACATTCACTCGCTTAAAGCCAGCCTGTTTTGCTTGTTGAATCGCTTCAATTGCATTATTTGCAGAATGAATACGTCCAAGCTTTTGCAAATGATTGGTATCAAAGCTCTGGACTCCAATAGACAACCGGTTAATGCCTGCCTCTAAATATCCTGCAAACGGGTCATGCTCTACCGTTCCCGGATTTGCCTCTAAGGTAATTTCACAGCCATCTTCAAACTTAAGCAATGACTTAAGCTCTGCAAATAACCACACATAACCCTGTGCCGAAATCAATGAAGGTGTCCCACCACCAATAAATACACTGTGAATCGAACGCCCCTGTGCCATCTCAAGTTGAGTTTCAAAGTCGGCTACCAACGCTTTTAAATAGGTTTGCTCGAGTTCTGAAGAAAGTGCACCGTCGGGTACGGCATGCGAGTTAAAGTCACAATATGGACATTTACGCACACACCAAGGCATGTGGATATACAAAGATAAAGGAATAGAAGCAGGGTTTAATACAGCCAAGGAACAGGTCCAATTTACACAATATTTCTATTTTAACATGACTGCATCAATGGGCTTATGAAAACATACCTTAATTGCTTTAGACTGTTTTTAAAGATACTTAAATACTGATAAAAATGATGAAATTTTCTAGCCAATTTTTCCTATTTTTGCCCTTAGCTCTGGGTGTCGGCATTGCCATGGCTTTTCAAACCGCCATCAATGCACAATTGAGAGAACAATTACACACGCCCTTACAAGCAGCCCTCTTATCCTTTCTTGTAGGAACTATTGTTTTAGCAATCATGGTTTTCTTTCAAAGTGCTGAAAAGCCAACTTTAAGTGAAATATCAAATATTCCGTGGATTCTATGGACTGGAGGATTTCTTGGGGTTTATGCAATTAGCATGAGCATTTATACTGCACCTAAACTTGGTTTTTTAACCTTTTCAGGTTTAGTCATTTTTGGGCAAATAGTTATTTCTATGTTACTTGATCATTTTGGTTGGTTGGGCACAGAAAAGACACCTGTTACATGGCAACGGTTTCTTGGTGGAGTCATCATCTTTGTCGGTGTGCTACTCACTTTGCAGCGTTAGCTTCATTTTTATATTTATAAAGAGTACCTTTTGTGTCGAATGTCACATCTTTTCGGTCTGAATTAAAACAACTCTTCCACTTAATGCTACCGATTTTAATTACCCAGTTTGCTCAAGCAGGCTTTGGGTTAATTGACACTATTATGGCTGGGCATTTATCTGCAACCGATTTAGCAGCAATTGCTGTAGGGGTCGGTTTATGGGTTCCAATCATGCTCCTATTCAGCGGCATTATGATTGCAACTACACCCTTGGTAGCCGAAGCAAAAGGCGCAAGAAATACAGAGCAGATCCCTGTCGTTGTTCGTCAGTCATTGTGGGTTGCCGTCATTTTAGGTGTACTGGCAATGCTCATTTTGCAGCTTATGCCGTTTTTCTTGCATGTGTTCGGTGTACCAGAGAGCTTACGGCCTAAAGCAAGTCTATTCTTGCATGCAATTGGTTTGGGTATGCCAGCTGTGACCATGTACGCAGCGCTACGTGGCTATTCAGAAGCATTAGGCCATCCACGCCCTGTCACAGCTATTAGCATGTTAGCTTTAGTTGTATTGATCCCTCTTAACATGATTTTTATGCATGGATTAGGACCAATACCTGCATTAGGTAGCGCAGGCTGTGGTTTTGCAACATCCATTTTACAGTGGCTAATGCTGATTACTTTAGCTGGCTATATTTATAAAGCCTCGGCTTATCGAAACACGTCTATTTTTGGCCGATTTGATAAAATTAATATGGCTTGGGTTAAAAGAATTTTACAGCTTGGTCTACCAATCGGTTTAGCTGTGTTCTTTGAGATTAGTATTTTTAGTACAGGTGCATTGGTCCTTAGCCCACTTGGTGAAGTGTTTATTGCTGCACACCAAGTCGCAATTTCCGTTACCTCTGTGCTGTTTATGATTCCGCTTTCACTTGCGATTGCCCTGACCATTCGTGTGGGAACGTATTATGGTGAAAAGAACTGGGCTGCAATGTATCAGGTACAAAAGATTGGTCTGAGCACAGCAATATTTTTTGCCATATTAACCATGACTTTTATTGCTCTAGGCCGTGAACAAATTATCTCGATTTATACTCAAGACTTAACCGTAGCTCCTGTTGCGATGTATTTACTCTGGTTTGCAATGGCATATCAGTTGATGGATGCGTTACAAGTAAGTGCCGCAGGCTGTTTAAGAGGTATGCAGGATACTCAAGCACCAATGTGGATTACGCTCATGGCATATTGGGTGATTGCTTTTCCAATCGGTCTTTATTTAGCTCGCTATACCCATTGGGGAGTAGCTGGTGTGTGGCTAGGCTTAATTATTGGTTTAAGCATTGCCTGTGTCTTATTACTTTCGCGGTTGTACATCAATACCAAACGCTTAAGCCAAACCTAATAAAAAGAGCCGATAAAATATCGGCTCTTTTTCACTACGCTGACTTTGCCCGTGGGCTTGCTCCAATTTGCCAGACAAAAGGCAAATCAGTACGGTTCACTTCCCAATCACCAATCACTTTTTCTTTATAGATAAGTGGATTATGTGAAGACACTGTTCGCGCATTACGCCAGAAACGGTCGAGTTGTTTGACCTGACTACTTGCCGATGCGCCTAAAGCATTAAATAACTGGCTGGTTAAATCCAGTACCAAGTTAGAAATCACCACCTGCCCTTGTGCGGACTCAAGCTCAGCATCTACATTAAACTGATGTTCTTTCACCTCTAACTCACTAAAGTGACTTTCATAAGCCTTTTGTAATGCCTCCGCCGTTTTTAAGGTAATTGCCTGACTTGCGTAGGCTTGAGCAGAGGCTTTACCCACCACTTGTAAAACTTGTGGATCGTGACGAACCAGATCACCATTACCATGACTAAAAATACGTTTTCGCTCACGAATTTCTTGGCTAAAAGTTTCTACAGCTGCCTGTGCAATCCCAGTTAAGGTTGCAAGGTGTACAACCTGATAAAAAGCGGTCTGATATTTAAAACGTTGGTCAAATGGAATGAGGTGTGAAGCTGGCAAATGAACCTGATGTACTTTTAAGGTGCCACTACCCGTTGTCTTTTGACCAAAGCCATCCCAATCATCAATCACACTTACCCCTGTTTCATGGCGATAAATAGCAGCAATTACATGGCGGTCATTCACTTCATCATAAGCAAATAGGTCTATCCAGTCTGCAAAGATACTTCCAGTTGAATAATACTTTTCACCATTCACCACCAAGTTACCCGAAGCATCTTTGGTTACTCGTGTAACGACATCACCAATTTGTACATTTCCAACTTCGGTCCATGCGTTCCCGACCAAATCACCTTGTACAAAACGCTGAAACCAGACTTCCTGCGAATGCTCTTTATGAGCAACTAAACGGTCTTCAACAAAAGCGAAGTGCCCACGCAACGCTTGCACAATATTCGAGTCTGCTTGCGCCAATTCTGCTAGAAGCTGGAAAAGTTGCGGTAATGACACCCCATCTCCACCATACTTAACAGGTACACGTACCGCACCTAATTTGAGTTCTTTTAACCACTGAATCGGTTCAAAAGGTAAGATTCGTTCTTTTTCTCGTTGAATTGCGCCTTGTGCAATTTTTTCAAAAACTGGACGAAATCTGCTTGCTATCTTTTCATAATCAGCGCCTACGGACAGTTCTTCCAATTCAATTTGGGTAATCGTCATCTTTATTCTCCTAATCTTATTTTTTCTTCAATTTAACTCCATGCATGACGGGGCGGATGGACGCCATTGAGGTAATAATTACCGACAATGTGATATTTCCAGCGCACCGGATCATGCAAGGTATGGGTACGTGCATTACGCCAATGGCGATCCAGATTAAGCTCAGATAAAGTGGAACGCGTTCCCGACAATTCAAAAAGCTTATTGGCAGCTAAAATTGCAACTTCTGTGGTGAGTACTTTTGCTTCGGCAACCAGTAAGGTGGCTTGGTTTACATGTTCTTCAGTCGTGTCGGCAATTGCTTGATCAATCGCATCTCCTGCCAAATCCAATACGGCTTCTGCTGCACGCAGTTTTATTTTTAAATCGCCAATGTTTGCAATCGTGTAAGGATCATCACTGGCTTTTTCCAAACCTGAGTCGACCCATGCGCGGCTATGATTTTTGACATAGTGAATTGTTTCTTCAATTGCACCACGTGCAATACCTGCATCGACAGCAGCTTGAATAAACTGTGAAATTGCTCCCGCTGGTGTTGGTCGCTCGAAAGCCTGATAAATCGGAACTAAGTATTCTTCACGTACAGGAACCTGATTAAGTTCAACAGTGCCACTAGCTGTGGTTCGTTGCCCAAAACCAGACCAGTCATTAATAATATTCACCCCTGACGTTTCCCGAGGGACTAGTGCTGCATAAGGCTGCCCCTGTTCATTTACAGCAACAATCGGAATCCAATGTGCCAGTAAGGCACCAGTTGCAAAGAATTTCTTGCCATTAATTTCATAACCGTGCTCAGTCTTTCTCAATGTTGTAGTGAGGTCTGCAACCGTTTTACTATGTTTTTCCGAAAAGGCATTTCCAAAACGAATGCCTCTCAACACTAAATTAAAGAAGAACTGTTGTTGTTCTGGGCCTGCATCAAGACGTAAATGTTCAATAAAAGCCAAATGATTTTGAGGAAGCTGCGCAAGAGATGGGTCAACACTCGCAATGGTTTTTATGACCTCAGCCAAGGTTCGATATTTGACTTGTGCACCGCCAAACTGCTTGGGAACTGTAATGGCCCATAATCCACTTTGTGAGAACTGTTGAATTTCATTTAAGGGTAAACGGCGCTCTCTGTCTCGCTCTGATGCCTCTTGTGCAAACTCTTGGGCAAGTTGTTTTGCAATCTCAATTGCCTCTTCATCGGAGCGAATAATATGCGCATCTTTTGACTGCTCAAATACAGATAAAGGAACCGCTTGAGATCGTCCATGGGCCGAATTTAAACTTGTCATCGCTTTTGTTATCTCTATATTTATTTAACCTGTCATTCACATTAGCACTAAAAAAATAGAGACTTTATAGATATTAAAGCTTTGTTTATGAAATGGATTTTCACAAGCTTTTCATATTTTTTACTATAAAAATAACATTTTGTTTTTCGAAAATTTTCTTACATGAGATAAACAATTTCGTATAGGCTTTTTAAGCTTTGTCACCTATGATCAAAACTAAGCAATATTATGTTGTAGTCAATGAGGTATCGAAGATATGGCAAAGAATGCAAGTTCACCAGGCAAACGTTTTATGAAACTTGCAGGAATGACCGCGAGCATTGCAACGAAAACCGTTTCTAACTCGATTCGAAACTTGACCGCAGATGAAGAGCAAAAGCTGGCTTCAAAAACCAAATTATTTCAGGATATTGGTTTGCAAATTGCCGACACCTTAGGAGAAATGAAAGGTGCCGTCATGAAAGTCGGGCAAATTGCTTCGCAATATAAAGATATCTTCCCACCCGAAGTCGCTAAAGCAATTTCAAAGTTACAACGCCAAGCCCCAGCCATGCCTTTTGCCGCGATTCAACAGCAAATTGAACGAGAGCTTGGAAAACCGCTTAATGTGGCTTTTAAATCTTTTGATAGTGAACCTTTTGCTGCTGCGTCGATTGGGCAAGTTCACAAAGCTACTCTGCCTAGTGGCGAACAAGTCGTGGTTAAAGTGCAATATCCAGGTGTTGATGAAGCCTGTGAAAGTGACTTAAAACAAGTACGTTTAGCCCTACGCTTAATGGGCGTACTTAAAATTGATAAAAAGTTGCAGGATCAGCTTTTTGCAGAAATTCAGGATAGCCTTTCAGCAGAGCTCAATTATGAAATTGAAGCTCAAAATCTTGAGGTCTTTAAAACATTCCATAGTCAGTTAGATGACAAAATTATCATTCCAACTGTTTATAAAAATTACTCTTCAAGACGTATTTTGACCCTAAGCCTCGAACAAGGTGACAGCATTGAAACTGCAAGTTCTTGGCCGCTCGAAATTCGAAATACAATTGGAAACCGCCTAATACGTGCTTTAGGTCAGGAAATGTTCTTTTTAAAACGTTTTCACTGTGACCCTCACCCTGGAAATTTCGCTTTCCGCCAAGACGGCAGTGTAATTATTTATGACTATGGCAGTGTTAAAACACTTTCAAATGAAATCGTTCAGCACTTCAAGCGTTTAGTGAATGCAGCTCGCCATGAAAATATTGATCTGATTGAAACAGAGCTACTCGAACTACACTCCCTTGCTGAAAAAGGCAAGTTCCCAAGTGATCTGTATAAGCTGTGGATTGAAGTGTTATTACGCCCGCTTAATACCACTTATGATTTTGCCGAGAACTCATCACATCATGATGGAATGTTACTTGTGAAAAAATCTTTGAAGTATTGGGATGTCTTTAAACCTTCACCAGATACGCTAATGGTCAATAGAACCATTTCAGGACACTACTGGAACCTGATTCACTTAAAAGTACATGACAATCTCAGTGATTTATTTGAAGAACTGGTCCCGCCATCTAGCTAATTAAATTTTAAGTCAGTGTGACCTTTAGGGGGTACATTGACTTTTTAATTGTTATGTTATAACATTTCTTTAATCAAAAATAATTTAGGACAATCTCTCATGCGTAAAGATATTCATCCTGCTTATCAACAAGTGTTATTTCATGATACCAATGCAGATGTGTACTTCTTAATTGGCAGTACTCTCCAGACGAAACAAACTAAAGAATATCAAAGTCAAGTCTATCCTTATGTCACCCTTGATATTTCAAGTGCATCACACCCTTTCTACACAGGTGAAGTACGTCAAGCAAGTAACGAAGGCCGTGTTGCAAGCTTTAATAAACGTTTCGCTCGCTTTAATCGTAAGAGTTAATCTTACGTTAAGGTTTGATCAATACACTTAAATCATTGGAAGCCTAAGACTATCTCCTCCACTTAGGCTTCTTTTTTTATGTCCGTTTTTTCGATCTTTTTATGTTGTGTATAAAAGAGAACTTATCCACAACTTATTTAAAAACTATCCTTATTTTTTTCCACAACTCATCAATTTTTTGTATTCTCCAAGCTTTCAAAGCTTCTATTCGATGCTATGCTTAAACCCTCATTTGATAGGAAGTTTAAGATAATGGCACAAGAGTTACTTGCCCAATTACAAGCAGGCACAGCAAAATTTTCAGACGTTTTAGCTCATATTGAAGCACGCTACCAACATACTCCAACAGCTTTTCAAAATGGCGCACAGCATAACGCTGCTACTGAAAATCAAGGCAGTGCAAAAGTTTTCTCTTTTGCCAAATTACAAGATTTAGACCAAGCACAAACTTTAAGTTTATTTGCAGAACACTATGCATCTGTATTGGCTACACCAGAGGGAACTGATCACCAAAATATCCGTCAATTTATGCAAAATGGTTGGGATGGTGTGAAGTTTGAAGGTCAGGCTTTAGCTGAAAAATAATAAGCTTTATTAGGTAATCCCTCAAATCATAGGATTGTCACAACAGAGTTTTTTCAGTTAGATTTTATACCTAGATTAGCCTTCGGCTCGACCTACTTTTCTTTTGGGAAAAGTAGGCAAAACCATTTTCATCAACAGAACCTGTTATCTGTTTGCACTTATCCAATATTTTGCAAAAACAATATATCTCTGATTTCAGTCAGGCTGTTGATGACTTTAACGCGTATCAAATCAAAGAATAAATCAGATAATTTTCTTTTTATAATTTAAATAATAATTAGTCATTTACTATCGTGACAAGCGGCAAGGATGCCGCTGTTTCGCTGTGCTATAAGGATGTAGCATCAGCGAAACAAAAGATTTTTGCTTACTTTTGATCTTTCAAAAGTAAGGTATGCCTATACAAATAGTGCTGGAGAACATCGTAAAACGGAGGCCGTGCAGTATCTCGCTCCTTAAACATCTGAATAATCAGTTGCCTGCTACCCAATAATAAGTCGCTAACCCCAAACACGTAAAAATTAACGAACCAATTAAATGAATGGAAATCCCCAACATCGCCATTCCCAATTTACCACTTTGCAACAAAGTGACGATCTCAATCGAGAATGTTGAAAAGGTGGTTAAAGCACCACAGAAACCAGTAATCACAAAAAGTTTATAATTCGGACTTAAGTCACTATGAGCAAAGTAAGCAATCGCAAAACCAATAATAAACCCACCCACTAAATTAACAGTGACGGTACCTAGTGGAATTTGAGGATAGATCGGATTGAGTTTTAAGCCTAAAAACCAACGTAACCACGCCCCTAGAACGGAACCTAGAGCAATTGAAAGTAGAGAGTAATACATAGGACCACCCCTTTAGATAGACGCTAAAAGAGTAAAAAAGCATGAAGGTAAATGTGACATGGCGTACTCCAAAATAAGCAAAGTACGCAATAACCTACGTACCCAGCGATATAAATACATGAGGGTAACGTAGGCATCATTAGCCAATACGGCGGTTTTTCAAGGGAAGAATGCCATCTCCCTATTTTGATTATATTAGTCCATCTAAAAGTTGATTGAAATATACTTTTTTAAATCATGGACGTTCAGCATACTGCGGCAAATCATCCAGAATACAATCCCACTCTGCTTTTGAAGCAGCAAAAAGATGTAATGTCGGTTTTTGATCTAATAGTGTATCCAGAGTACCAATTCTTAAACGATAGAGTTCAGGCTGTCCATCACGCGAGCTAATCAAAGGTGAACCACATTCACTACAGAACCAACGATACACACCTTCCACAGCAAATTTTTTGACTAATTCTTCGCCTTGGGTAATTTTAAAATCTGCACTTTTAATAGGAGCATTCGTGGCAAATGCTGTTCCATTGGCTTTTCGGCATCGTTGGCAGTGACACTGAATAATATCTCCGATATCGCCTTTAATTTCATAGCGAATACCTTGGCATAAACAACTTCCCTGATAGACTGGTGATGCTTGAGACATGTGATCGCAACTCCTATTATTATTGATCGCTCAAAAATAACACTTTTCACCTATCAAACATAGCGCCAAATGAAGCACTTATCGCTCCAAGAATGAATGCACACCCTCTCCCGCGGCTCGCCCTGTGGCAAAGCATGCTGTAAGCAAATAACCACCTGTAGGTGCATCCCAATCTAGCATTTCACCGCAGCAAAACACCCCTGATACTTCTTTGAGATTTAAACTTTCGGACAGTGCTTCTTGCTTAATGCCTCCCGCACAACTAATCGCTTCTTCAATGGGTCTAAAGCCCTCTAACTTGATTTGAAGCGCTTTGATTTGCTGAGCCATGGCATCTGGTTGGTTCCATAGCGCTTTATCAACCACTTCTCTGATTAAGTTAATCTTGGCTGTGTCTAAGCCTGCTTTACGCCAGATATTGGTGAGCGATTGTTTTTTGCCAGCCTGCAATTTTTTAATTAACTGTGACAACTCTACATCAGGCAATAAATCTAAAAATAGATTTAAGCTTTTCCCTTGTTTTTGCTGTTCTCGTAAGGCACGTCCGAGTTTATAAATAACCCCACTTTCTAAACCATAGTGAGTAATCACAATATCACCATGTGTAATTTGGCTAGGATCGACCCATGCATGGACGCGTTTTAAGGGTTCACCAAAACAACTTTCCATAAAAGTAGACCAAACATGCAACACTCCTGCATTGCTTGGCTGGAAAGGCTCAATATTAGATTGGTGAATCCATTGCTGCCATGCACCATCACTACCTAATTGTGACCACGACACAGCCCCACATGCTAATACCACAGCATCATATTGCTGGGTAAAAGTTTCAGTGTTTTGATTAGTCTGATTTTGCAAAGTCACTGTTGTACCTTGCAAATCAATACAACGATGACGATAAAAGAATTTAACCTGCTGTTCCGCCAAACGTTTTAACCAAGCACGTAATAGAGGTGCAGCTTTCATTTCGACAGGAAAAATACGACCAGAGCTGCCCACATAAGACTCAATTCCAAGACTTTTCATCCAGTCTTGAATCCAGACGGCATCCCACTTTTCAATCCAAGGTTTTAGCCATTCTGGACGGTCGTAACGCTCAATAAATTGTACTAGTGGTTCAGCGTGTGAGATATTTAACCCTGTTTTACCTGCCATAAGAAACTTACGCGCAGCTGAAGGCTTTTGTTCATACACATCAATATCATAAGCATATTGGCTTAATACTTCAGCAGCCATAAGACCTGCTGGGCCTGCCCCAATAATAGCAACCCGCTTATTCGCCATGTGTTTGCCCTTGCAGAGGCGCAAAATCATCAAAACGTGTACTGTAGCCTTCAGGCTTGGTCATAATGAGTTGCTGACAAAGCTCGCCACGCTCTAAATACTTAATTTCAAAATGAGTACGTGCAGAGGTTTGGGCAATTTTTTCTTTTTGATAAGGCAGCTTCCACACATGAATTAACTGCTGTTCTGCTTCTTCAATATACTCAGGAATATTACTTGCCAATGTAATGGTTCCACCTGTTTGCAGGCGTGAGATTAAGAACTCAAAAAATGGCATATTCAACCAGCGCTGTGCCGGATTATGTGGTTCTGGATTTGGATAGAGTATAAAGAAATGTTCAACTTGAGCAGGGTGTAGAGCGTGTACAACCCAAGGTAAAGCATCTGCATGTACAGGTACCAAATTATCTCTTGGTTCCAAGCCATGCTGTTTTTGCATTGCCAAGAATTTTTCTCGGGTTCGTTCAATTGCATATAACGTATGCTGCGGCTGTTGCCCGCTAAAGAGCAAAGCATGTTTACCCTTGCCAGCACCAATTTCAACACAAATCGGTGTATTTTCAATTGGGGTAAAATCACGAGGCGCTTGCATACGTTGTGCTTGAAATTGACGAATCGGCATAATCACATCAAACTAAATAAAAATCGGCATAAGTCTAACAACTCACCTGACTTTTGCCTAATCTATTTCTCTTCACTTTGAGGATATCGCTATATGCCACGTACATTTCCCTGCCCACGTTGTGGTGGACCAAGTGTTTGGGAAGGTAATGAGTTTCGTCCGTTTTGCTCAGAACGCTGTAAATTAATTGATTTAGGCGCTTGGGCAAACGATGAATATAAATTGCCTACCCAAGATGCTCCTCAGCAAGACAAGGGTAGTCAAAATGAAGATGATTATGAGGATTAACCTGCTTTACCAGCGACAAATGGGTTAAATTGTTTTTCATAGCCAATGGTACTCATCGGGCCATGTCCAGAAATAAACTGAGTATCATCTGGCAAACTAAAACATTCACGTTTAATCGATTCAATTAACTGATCATGATTGCCACGCGGGAAGTCTGTTCGTCCAATCGAACCTTTAAACAGAACATCACCCGTCCAAAGTAAGCCATGGTTTTTATTATAGAAAACTACATGTCCTGGTGTGTGCCCCGGTGCAAAGCGCACTTCAAACTCATCTTCACCCAGTTTTAGCACTTCGCCACCTTCAAGCCATTGATCGACTTTAACAGGCTGCGGAATTGGGAAGCCATAACGTGCTGAAACTTCCTGAATCATGTCTAACCAGAACTGATCTTCTTTATGTGGACCAATAACTGGAACGCTCCATTCTTTAGCAAGCTCCCCCACCGCTCCTGCATGATCTAAATGCCCATGAGTCAGCCACAGGGCCTTCACTTTTAAACCTAAGGCTTCTACTTCTTTTTTCAAAACAGCAGCGTCACCACCAGCATCAATCAAAACTGCTTCTTTCGTTTCACTGTCCCAAACGAGGGAACAATTTTGAGCAAATGCAGTAACGGGAACAATTTTGACTTGCAGCATAAAAACCTCTGGCTAAAACACAATTAACGGTGGGCTAAGGTATAAGTAAGGGCATCAAGATTAGCCTGAACTAAACCTGCAAGCAAATCAATATGAGCCTGATCGCTATTTAAAGCCGGAATATAAGCATAGCTTCCACCGCCTGCTTGTTGAAATAGTTCAGCATTTTGAATCGCTAACTCTTCAAGCGTTTCTAGACAATCGGCAGAAAAAGCTGGACTTAACACCTGAACAGACTTAACACCTTGCTTCGCCCAATCTTGTAAAAGCTGGTCGGTATAAGGTTTCACCCATTCTTGTTTTCCAAAACGCGACTGGAAGCTAATTGCCCATTCATCATCTTTTAAATGTAAAGCTTCAGCGACTAACTTTGCTGTGATGCGACAACGGTCTGCATAAGGATCGCCTTTGTCTGCATAAGGTTGTGGAATACCATGAAATGACATCAATAGTTTTTCAGGTTTGCCATGCTGCTCTTGGTAGGCTAAAACACTCTCTGCCAATGCCTGAATAAACATTGGATGCTGATAATAGTCTTTAATAATCGTCAGCCCCGGCAAATTCCGCTGTTTAGGAATCCAATTGGCAAACGCGTCGTATAACGGCGCTGTAGATGTCGCGGAATACTGAGGAAACAAAGGCAATAAAATGACATGTTCTTGCGGATTAGTTGCTAGTTTTTCTAAAACTGCATCAATCCCCGGATTTCCATAAGTCATTGCAGGTAAAACAGTTAAATCAAACTGTTTATTTTCACGCTCTAAATAAGCCTGCACACGTTGAGTTTGCTCAAACACAATTTCACGCATTGGCGAATCTGCGGACCATACCGAGGCATAGGCATGCGCCACTCTTTTCGGGCGAAAAGGCAAAACAAACAGATTTAAAATTATCCACCAGATCAGTTTCGGTATTTCAATCACGCGTGAATCAGATAAAAACTGTTTTAAAAAACGGCGCACCGCAGGCACAGTCGCCTCATCTGGTGTGCCTAAATTCGCTAAAATGACAGTAACTTTCGGTTTTTGTTCAAACGACATGTGTAAATGCCTTTCAGTTCATCTTATGACACTAATGTAACAGTTTTCATTGTCATATATAAATTGAATCGCTCTAAGCTTTTAATCGAACACCCCGATGATTCCATTTATAGCTCAGCAATATCTTTTGAGCTTTAGTGGTTAGTTTCCATAGGCCATATGATTGTTCAGTTTGCGTTGGAACAATCCAGCCTTGTGATTGCATTTGATTTTTAATTCGGAACAGTGCCTTATGATTAATCTGCGCACAGGCAACCGCATGCGCACGAGGTAATTCCTGACGAGCATCTTCTAAGCCAGCCTGATTTAAATATTCATTCAGACAAGCTGCAAAATTCTCTTCTGGCATCGCTGTTTCAAAGCGCTTTGCCAGCACGCTTAACAACTGAGACCAAGTCATTTGCCGCTGTCGTTTAAGCTCTTTAAAGTTGCCATCCTGAAATGCTCGAATCTGATATTCAAATGCAAAAATATCTTGCGGTGCAACTTCATTTAACTGTGTAGATGGCTCGGTTACTCGCTGTTCTAACTGTAAAATTTTACTTTTTAATAGCTTAATTTCGTCTTCTAACTGCTGAGCTTGATGTGCAGGAACCCAGCCTTTTCCCCTATACTGCTCAATCATTAAAGGGATATTTAAACGAACAGCCAACTCCAGTTCACGTGGAGTTTTAAAGTAAAAAATATGCTCTGCTTCGTGTAATAATTTTTTTCTAAATGCGAGAAATTTATCTTTAAGTTGTGGATGTGTTTCTTGTAAATCTATTTCACGGTTTTCTGGCTGTTCATGCATGAAAACAATAATCGGTTTCGCCTGACTTAACGCATATTCATATTCTAAAGACAGATAACTCACACCAGAAATCGCTTGTTCTCCATACTGACTTCCTAGAAGTAAGATTAGATAATCACATTCATCAATCTGTCGACGTGCAAGTGTAGTGGTTAAAGGTGTTCGATGCTCTAATCCCCAAGCAAAGAAACCCATCCCCACCAAGGTTTGAGACAAAACCATTCGCTCTGGCTGCATATCGCGGCCAGACGTTGAAATAAAAATCTGATAGCGTGTATCGAGCATAACAATACCCTTTCGCCCCATGATCTGTATGTGACTTAAAATCAGCCAAGATCATGAACCGCCCCAAATAAAATAATAAATCTAAAAAACACTACTTTCTAAACGATGCAAAAAAACTAGTTCAGATTATGCAGTGTCCAAGTTAACTCTTGTGGAATCATATGTTGTAAAACAGGTTGCAGTGCCTCAGCATTATTTCCGCTGACATAACATTCAATACGTGCAACATTCTGACCTATTTGGTCACATAATAACGCATTTTTTATTAAAATACGGGCTGTTTGTCGGGCTACTGCTAATCCGGAATCAACCAGTGTGAATTGGTTATCAAAAAGATGATGAATTGCTTCATTTAAGAAAGGATAATGAGTACAACCGAGCACTAAATAGTCTGCACCTTGCTCAGCGGCAGGCTGTAAAACCTCTTTTAATGCGTTTAAACATGCCTCCCCCATTTGCTGCCCTGCTTCCACACAAGGAACAAGTTCGAGATTGGTTAAAGTCATCACTTTAACACCTGCTGGAACAGCAAACTTTTCAACAACATCTTTAATGAGTTGTCCTCGAAAAGTAGCAGGTGTCGCCAATACAGCAACCACTTTAGAGCGTGTTTGCAATACGGCAGGTTTTAATGCTGGAACTAACCCAACAATTGGAAAGTGTTCACCATAATGCTCGCGTAAATGGTCAAGACTAAATGCTGAGGCGGTATTGCATGCTACAACTGCAATTTTGCAACCCTGACGGTATAACCAGTCAACAGCACGCGCCGTGAGCTCTCTAATTTCTTCATCAGAACGTGGACCATAAGGAACGTAGGCAGTATCGGCATAATACACAATACGTTCGTTTGGCAAATATCTAGCTATTTCTGCTGCAACAGACATTCCTCCAATTCCCGAATCAAAAATACCAATTGGAGCATCAGCAGATGCGTTAGGCATAGGTTCTAGATCGGTAAATAGAGGTTGTATGGCTGTCATGGCTGTACTGAAGTGTCGGAAATTTTCACTTCCTAAAGCTTAAACCTCAAGTGCCTAATTGCAAGAGCAAATTACCACTTTTTAACTCTAAAATGGTTTCACCATTATCATTTTCGATGAGTGTTCCATAGTTCACTAAATGATAAAAAGACTGACGTTGAATAAGGGCATTAATTCCAAAACGCACATGCACATAAGGACGCAATTCCCCGTCATATTCACGCATAAAAATTGGATGTTCAGCATCGACCAAAATCACATCTTGATTCGTCGTAGTCAGTTGTAAAAACTGATCACCTGAAATTTCAACCTGATCTACCTGATTGACTAATAAAGGTTCATCTTCGACCTCAATTTCAATTTGTTCTACGGGGGTTTTCAGGTAGAATTTACCCTCTTCTTTCCATAGGACTTTGGTAAATAGATCTAATAGGGCTTGGCGCTTAATCAATTGACCTTCGTGCCACCATTCTCCATTGGCTTTAACCGTCAAATCCATTTTGCCGCAATGCTTTGGATGCCACTGCTCTAAAGGTGGAATTGACCTTTTGTGACTTTGCTGTACACCTTTTAAGTATTGTGCAATGTTCATTAAGTTTTTATCATCAGATAACGGTATTTTTCCCATATCCGATGGGGAATTATTTTGATTTACCATAGTTTATGCCTTGCTGACGAAAAAATATGACGACTCAGCCAATTGGCTAGATCATGGTTTAAAACTATACTAGCCAAAACGATAAAAGGCACAATAGCATATTTGCGCCTATGGATTAAAACACTCACGGCAGCACCGAATTTCTGAATATGACGGTTGCCACCTTTAAGTATTGAGGAGTCCTACATGGAACACATCGAACGTGAATCGATGGAGTTTGACGTTGTCATCGTAGGTGCAGGACCTGCAGGTCTATCTGCTGCGATTAAGATCCGTCAATTAGCGATTGAAAATAACTTACCCGATCTTTCTGTTTGTGTAGTTGAAAAAGGCTCTGAAGTAGGTGCGCATATCTTGTCTGGTGCTGTGCTTGAGCCACGTGCCATCAACGAACTTTTCCCGAACTGGAAGGAAGAAGGTGCGCCTTTAATCGTACCTGTAACTGAAGACAAGACTTTCTTCTTGTTATCAGACACCACATCTAAAGAAGTGCCTCACTGGATGGTTCCTAAAACCATGCATAACGATGGCAACTATGTTATCTCTCTAGGTAACGTGGTTCGCTGGTTAGGCCAAAAAGCTGAAGAATTAGAAGTATCTATCTTCCCTGGCTTTGCTGCATCTGAAGTGCTTTACCACGAAGACGGTACTGTAAAAGGTATTCAAACGGGTGACATGGGTATTGGTAAAGATGGCGAACCAACGCATAACTTTACACCAGGCTATGAACTTCACGCTAAATACACCCTCTTTGCTGAAGGTTGCCGTGGTCATTTAGGCAAACGCCTAATTGCGAAATACAACCTTGATAAAAATGTTGATCCACAGCACTACGGTATCGGGATTAAAGAGCTTTGGGAAATCGACCCTGCAAAACATAAACCGGGCTTAGTCATGCACGGTGCAGGTTGGCCATTGGCTGAAACAGCTTCTTCTGGTGGCTGGTGGTTATACCACGCTGAAAACAACCAAGTAACTTTGGGTATGATTGTGGACTTGTCTTATGAAAATCCACACATGTATCCATTTATGGAAATGCAGCGCTGGAAAACTCATCCACTGATTAAACAGTATTTAGAAGGTGGTAAGCGTATTTCTTACGGCGCACGTGCCGTAGTGAAAGGCGGTTTTAACTCACTGCCTAAATTGACTTTCCCGGGCGGTTGCTTGATTGGTGATGATGCAGGTTTCTTAAACTTTGCAAAAATCAAAGGTTCACACACTGCCATGAAATCAGGCATGTTATGTGGTGAAGCTGTATTTGAAGCCATTGCTGCTGGTGTAGAAAAAGGCGGAGATCTTGCCATCGCACGTGTTACTGAAGGCGAAGATTTATTCACTAAAGAATTAACATCATACACTGACAAATTTAACAACAGCTGGTTAAAAGAAGAGCTTTACAACTCTCGTAACTTTGGTCCAGCAATGCACAAGTTTGGTCAGTGGATTGGTGGTGCATTTAACTTTATCGACCAGAATGTCTTTAAAGTGCCATTTACTTTGCATGACTTGAAGCAAGACTTTGCTGCATTGAAAACCGTTGATGCAACCAGCTTCAAGCCAAACTATCCAAAACCGGATGGCAAGTTGACTTTTGACCGCTTATCTTCTGTGTTTATTTCAAACACGGTTCATGAAGAAAACCAGCCAGCTCACTTGAAGCTGACTGATCCTTCAATTCCAGTGAATGTGAACTTACCGAAATGGGATGAGCCTGCACAGCGCTACTGCCCAGCTGGTGTTTACGAAATCATGGAAGATAATGATGGTTCTAAACGCTTCCAGATTAACGCAGCGAACTGTGTTCACTGTAAGACCTGTGATATTAAAGACCCATCTCAAAACATCACATGGGTAACGCCAGAAGGTGGTGGTGGTCCAAACTATCCAAACATGTAATAGAACAGTTACCTTCGCTGCAAAAGCATAGCTTTTGCACTTGCGGCAGGACAAAGCGCTGCTTTGTTCTTCCTGCCTCAGGTGGTGGTGGTCCAAACTATCCGAACATGTAATACAAAAAAGCCCCGATTATTCGGGGCTTCTTATTGGAATTCGCTTATTGAAAAGGCGGTATTTTTGCTACGTTTAAATTAAGATTCTTTTTATAAAAAATAAATGTGCCTAATAAAAATAGGCCAAGAAAACCAAAGTTTCGAGCTAAATCGAAGTACCAATCCGATTTACCAAACAATAAATCAATAACTAACATAAGCCCCATAAAACTTGTATGCAAAATCAGACTCATCTTTATTTTTGGTTCGGGAGCAAAATGTGTATTTCTATAACCTAATAGAATTGAGCCAAAAATAACAACAGTAACTAAAATAATGGTAGCAACAGTTTCAGATAACCAAGAAGTCTCTATATGTAATAAACCAGCAATGCAGAAAAACCAAAGAAAAATAAATAAGCTTCGTTTCACAAAATATTCATTCATTTTTATGCGTCATTGATATACATCATTTTATAGATTATATAATGATTCTTATTTGTAAAAAATTATCATTTCAAATTAAATTTGAATTATTAATGGCTTCTAATAGTTTTTATTAGAAGCCTTATTATTCTATTACCCTTTCTTCACTAAGTAATGAAATTCTTTATGACCATTTTCATCTAAGCGCTCTTCTTGCAACAACAACTCATGGCCTAAATGCATACAAAATTTAGGAATATCCCACGAGGTCGAGTTGTCTGTTGCGAAGACTTCAACCACATCACCAGATTTAGATTTGCGGATGGCTTGATGCAACATCATGACAGGTTCAGGACAACGTAAACCACGTGTATTAATTTGGACAGTAGGTGAAATGGATTGTTCCGACATAACAAACTCGAACAAATAGAATTTTCACATTTTAGCATAAACAAATTACTGACCTGTTAACTGTAACTGGCTTTTACATAACAATATACGTTTTGTCTTTTAGCTGGTTTTATAGATGCATATGCATCTTTTCTTCGGTATGATTCAAAGTATTCATTTGATAGATTGAGTCTTTAGGAAAGATCATGCAAGAGGAACCAAGTCCATCGTGGGGAATGCGAGGCTTACGTAAATGGTTAGGTACAGCACCAGAAACCCGTGATGAATTATTAAAATTAGTCCAAAATTCACGCCGCTTTTTAGAACCAGATACTGTTGCCATGCTTGAAGGTGTTCTTGACCTTCCTGCTACAAAAATTCGTGAAGTCATGACACCACGAACAGCAATGATCAGTTTGCAAGAAGATGATCAGTTACTTGATATTCTTGATGTACTGGTCGAGTCTGCTCACTCACGCTTTCCAGTCTTCTCTTCTGATCAGCCTGATAATGTTGTCGGAATTTTGCTCGCAAAAGATTTGTTGCCATTTCTGACTGAACCGAATACCAAAGTCGATATTCGAGTTCTTATGCGTCAGCCCTTATTTGTTCCAGAAAGTGCGCGTTCCGATCAGGTACTACGCATGTTGAAACATACTCAGACTCACATTGCGATTGTGATTGATGAATATGGTTCAACGGCTGGTCTTGTTACGCTTGAAGATATTCTTGAAGAAATCGTTGGCGAAATCGAAGACGAACATGACACTGCTGATGAAGATGCTCAGTACATTGTTCCTGACAATGACCATACGGTAGCAAATGCATGGATGGTGCAAGCACTTACACCAATTGAACATTTCAATACTGTTTTAGATGCTGATTTTTCTGACGATGAAGTAGAAACTGTCGGCGGTTTATTGCTTCAAGAGATTGGTCTGGTAAGTGATTTACAAGGTCAAACTGTTGAGCTTGGAAATTGGTTATTTACAATCGTTGAAGCAGATGCCCGCACTATTCATCTGATTCGAGCTGTACGTCAATGAGAGCATACTTTGAAAAGCTGTTAGATTCTTCGCAACAACAAAAACAGCTTCCTTTAATTTTTCCTTTACTCATTGCTTTATTTTCAGGTGCCGTATTCAGTTTTTCACTGGCACCTTATTATTGGTGGTGGTTGGCAATATTATCTCCTGCCCTACTCTATGCATCATTACATAAACGCTCAGCCAAACAAGCTTTTGCTATTGGCTGGAGTTATGGCTTTGGTTTATGGTTTGTGGGAGCTTTCTGGCTCTACACGTCCATCCATGTATATGGCGATACCAATGCGTTTCTAAGCGTTTGTATGATTGCCATTATGGCCCTTGTGATGGGTCTGTTTACCGCATTTCAAACTTGGGTTTACCGACGTTTCTTCCCCGAAACACCACTGACTTTCGCACCACTCTGGATTGTTTTCGAGTGGGCAAAAACTTGGGTATTTACAGGTTTTCCATGGCTGTTTGTAGGTTACGCGTTTACCGAACGTTTACTTGATGGTTATGCACCTCTATTCGGTATTTATGCAATTTCCTTTGTCGTCATTGTATTAGCCTGTGCTTTAGTTGAAGTTCTGCGTAAGCGTATTTTCTGGGTTATCCCTTCTGCTCTGTTAGTTTTGGGCGCGTGGGGAGCATCATATATACAGTTTGTAAAACCTAAAGCTGCTAAGCCGCTTAGTGTTTCTCTCATTCAAGGTAACATTCCACAAGATTTAAAATGGCTAACAGAATATCAAGTTAGAACATTAGAAATTTATGCTGGTTTGACTCAATCTGAATGGGGCCGTGACTTAATTGTATGGCCTGAATCTTCAATTCCACTCTTCCAAACCGATATCGAACCGTTTTTGGATGCAATGGATGCACAAGCTAAAAAGAACCACACTGCATGGGTAACTGGAATTCCTTACTGGGATGTTACCAAATCACATGAAGTCGGTAGTCCACTGTATTACAACAGTATTATGGCTTCTGGAAGCGATGCCAGTGGTCTATATAAAAAGCAGCGTCTTGTGCCTTTTGGTGAATACATCCCTCTTTCAGGTCTACTCTCTTGGGTATTACCAGCCATGCAAAATGATATTAGCATGAGTGGTTTTACACGTGGCGAGAGGGACCAAAAACCACTTATGATTAAGGGGCACGCGCTTGCCGCTGCGATTTGTTATGAAGTGGCTTATCCAAACCTCACCCGACGTAATGCAGAAGACAGCGACTTTTTAGTGACTGTATCTAATGACGCTTGGTTTACTGGCACTGCTGGACCATTGCAACATTTACAAATGGTACAAATGCGAGCTAAAGAAAATGGCCGCTGGTTTATCCGTGCAACCAATACGGGTGTAACTGCCTTTATTGATCAAAATGGTCATATCACTGAACAAGCACCGATCGATAAAGAGTTTGTCTTGAGAGGTGATTTACCAGCCATGCAAGGTCAAACGCTTTATAACCGTTTAGGTGATTATCCAATTTTAGGATTTGCAGTATTACTGCTGATTTTAGGTTGGGTTTATCGTCCACGTAAAGTTGACGTTTCTTTTAAATCCCGCCGCTAACTTACAATAACTTTGTACCCAGAGGCACTTCAAACTCTGGGATACAAAGTGCAACGTCACCATCTGCATTATGAAAACCTGTCACCAAACATTCTGACTGAATAGGACCAATTTGTTTTTTAGGGAAATTCACTACAGCAACCACCAACTTACCAACTAAATCTTGTGGCTGATAGAGTTTAGTAATCTGCGCACTCGATTTACGTACCCCTAACTCTTCACCAAAATCTACATGCAAAATATAAGCAGGGTTACGTGCCTTTTCGAAAACTTCAGCTTGAATAATTTTACCCACGCGAAGCTCTACTTTAAAAAAATCATTCCACTCGATTTGTTCCATTTACTTTTTCTCATGTTCTTAAACATCTGATTTGAAGCATATAATATGTACAAATAAAGAAACACCCTCTTTTTATTTCCAGTTTTCAAAATTCGTGCTAAATTAAATCTGCTCATCAAAAAGCCGTAAACGTTTACGTCAATCAACGTGCCAACATACCTCCAACAATGCTTGGAGCTATTTGTTCAAAATATTTTTATATTTTTGAATGGCACTGGCGTTTGTTGGTTTACGGAGTCAAAATGCAAAACTCAAAATCTTTGTTTAGTTTTAAAAAACTTCCAAATCGCTATACATCTATCGTTTTACCCTTTCTTCTATCGATCATTATGACGTTTGTGGTTTCGATGATTAGTACATTACGAAGTTTGGGATTAGAAGAATTTTCCATTTATGTATGGATGTCTGCATGGGCTATTTCTTGGTTAATTGCTTTCCCAACGCTACTTTTTATATTGCCTGTTGTGCGTAAAATTACAGCAATGCTAGTACAACAGCCTGCTTAAATTAAAAAAAATAAAACGTAGATATTCAGTCTACGTTTTATCTAAAAATTTGGTTTTAAAATATTATTAAAAAGCGATCGATAATTGCAAAGATAAATAAGCAACTAAACTCGATAAAAAGACCATTGGTACATAACGATAGGCTTTAAAAAGCAATTGCTCATATTTAGTGGATATTTGTTTAGCTTGCCAGACACTCGCTTTTAATGCAGTAAAGAAGCTCACCATTAACCATGCACTCACAATACTTAATGCAAAGAAACCAATCATAATTTGGCTACTTCCTTCGGTATTAAGCCATAGCTTTAAAAAAACTTCGGCAATCGGCAATAAACCCAAAATCAATAGGACAGACTTCAGCATTACCCAATGAAACTGAGTCAGTTCATCTACTATGAGAAATGCTTTCATTTAATCTCTCCTTTTAATGTAATAAAGTGCTTTTTATTTATTATGCAAAGCTTTTATTTAAATATATAGCTTATTTTTCTCTACATTTTAACTTTCTTGTAACTATTAAATATGGGAATAATTCTTATTATAAGTCTCAAATATAACTATTAACTTTATTTTATATTTTTCAAAAACTTACTATATTTTCGTGATTAAGAAAGATTATCAATTCGTATTTATCAGTTTATCTTTTTAAACGAATTGATAATCTCCATTATATTTTCAATTAAGGTTGGTAATAAATATCTGCATCATTACCTTCACCGCCCTCTTTGCCGTCTGCACCAAACGAGTACAAATCAAAAGCTCGGCTATCTGCACCTGGAATTACATATTGAACATCATTTTTCCAACTATCTTTAGGATAACCACCTTTAACATATCCACCCGGCATCCAATTTTTTGCTGTAGCAGGCTGATTCACTAAAGCATCTAGTCCACCTTCTTGCATTGTTGGGAAATGACCGTTATCGAGCTTGTACTGATCTAAAGCACCAGCTACACCTTTTAATGTAATTTGAGTGGTATCAATTTTTGCTTTTTCACTACGCCCCATGACATTTGGTACGATTAGCGCTGCTAACACGCCTAAAATTACAATCACAACCATAACTTCAATGAGGGTAAAGCCTGAGGCACGTTTCATTCGAACACCGTTCGAACGTGCCGCAAGTCCGAAAGCTACGCTTGAGGAGCAGTCATTTAATAAAGAGCTATGCTCGGAATGGCACGTTGGCTCAAACTGATTTGAAACCGCAGATTCACTGTGTTGTTCCATCGCTGTTTCGCTTTGAATATTTTTTACTTTCATCATTATCTCTAATATCAAAGTTATTAAATCATATTGTTCATATTTACGATTGGCAGCATAACCGCGATTACAATAACCAGTACAATGCTTGCCATTAAAACCAGCATAAGCGGTTCAAGTAATGCCAGTAAGGTTGAAATAAATGTTGTAACCTCACGGTCTTGCATGGTCGATGCTCGTTCTAACATCCGGTCGAGCTCACCTGATGCCTCACCACTTCGAATCATTTGTACCATCATTGGTGGGAAATAACCACTGCGCTCAAGCTGCGTACCCAAGTTACCACCTTCTGTAACACGCTCAGCCGCATGGGCAATTGAATCGCGTATGACCCAGTTATTGGTGACGGCTGCACCAATTTTTAAGGCATCGACCAACGGCACGCCTGAACGGGTCAAAATAGATAAGGTACTGGCAAATCGTGCAGAATTAATACCACGTGACAGTTTACCGAATAATGGCAATTTGAGTGTTAATCGATCAAAAGCATAATGCCCAGCTGTTGTTTTTAGAAACCGTACAAATGCGACAATTCCCACAACTGCAAAAATAATAATAAACACCCACGCATGGCGAATAAAATCGCTCGCTTTCATTAAAGCGACCGTAATCCACGGCAGTGCATCTTTGTTCTGATCAAAGGTTTTAACAATTTCTGGCACAACAAAAGTCATTAAACCCATGACAATAGCAAATGACATCAGCATTAAAATGATCGGATAAATCATGGCGCCCTGAACTTTCTTTTGCATGGCAAAACGGTTTTCGGTGTAATCCGAGAGCTGATCTAAAATCAGATCTAAATGCCCCGAACGCTCACCAGCAGCAACTGTTGCAATATAGAGATCTGGAAAACGTCCAGATTGCTGCATACCTTGAGCCAATGAGTGTCCTTCCATGACTCGCGAACGAACAGACGATAAAAGATTTTGCACATGCGCTTTTTCACTTTGCTTGCTCACCGCACGTAAAGCTTCTTCTAAAGGAATTGCGGCTGCAACCAAAACAGAAAGTTGTCTGGTCATGAGTGCCAAATCATAGGCACTGAACTTTTTTTGAAATAACCCCTGACTCTGATGTTTATCTTTTTGTTCAACAGGGTCAACGCTAATTGGTGTCCATGCTTTATCGCGTAATTGTTGGCGAATCTGGCGTGCTGAGTCTCCCTCAAGCACTCCTTTTTGCTGCTTCCCTGAAGCATCAATGGCAGTAAATTGATATGCAGGCATGGTAATGTTCTAATTTTCCAAAAATAATAGTCGCTGCTGTTGCATCTATGCTACGCAATCATTCATATTCATTCTATAGCCTGTGTAGAATACCCAAGTCCTCTTCACGACGCTATGCCGTTTTTTAAAATTGACGAAATGAGCCTCTATGACCATAACGCCAAAGCCTGATTCAGTTGTTTATCGTGTGCGTGTTGCCGTACCTGTGCATCTGTACGACACTTTTGACTATACACTCACCGAAGCACAATATGAACGGGCTCAAGTAGGCTCACGCGTCGCTATTTCATTTGGGCGACAAAACCTGATTGGTATCATCACTGAAAAAGTGAATCCACATGAGCCATTTACAGGCAAATTTCAGCTTAAAGCCATTTCTGAACTTTTAGATGAACAACCTATTTTAGATGAACAAGTTTTAAGTTTATTGACATGGTCTGCACAATATTACCAATTTCCAGTTGGCGAGGTCATGCAAACCGCCCTTCCGGCTATACTGCGTCAGGGCAAACCGATGGACGTTTTGTTCCATCTCTGGAAAATTACTCCATGCGACAATGTTGAGGCACTGCTTAAACGCTCAGTGAAGCAACAAGATGCTTATCAGATTTTAAAGTTACATCCCTCTGGAACAACAGAGAACATTCTCAATTTAAGTGGCGTAGAAACTGCAACACTTAAAGCGCTAGAAAAGAAAGGTTTGGTTGAATGTACGCTTGAACCACACGACTTTAGCCCTACACCTGTTCAATTGGCACAAATGCCGCTCACGCTAAATGAAGACCAAAAGCAAGCAACTCAACAGGTTATTAAAGCACAGCATCAATACCAAGCATTTTTGCTAGATGGCTTAACGGGTAGCGGTAAAACTGAAGTTTATTTACACATCATGCACGAGGTGCTAAAGCAAGGTAAACAAGTACTGGTTTTGGTGCCTGAAATTGGTTTAACTCCTCAAACCATTTCTCGTTTTAAGTCTCGTTTTAATTGTGATATTGCTTTATTGCACTCTGGCCTTAACGATTCCAAACGGTTACAAGCATGGCAGCAGGCACAGACCGGAAAAGCATCTATTATTTTAGGGACACGCTCAGCGATCTATACACCGCTGCCACGTTTGGGCTTAATCATTTTAGATGAAGAACATGACCTGTCTTATAAACAGCAAGAAGGCTTCCGTTACCATGCACGTGATGTCGCACTATACCGAGGACACTTACAAAGCTGCCCAGTGATTTTAGGTTCGGCAACACCAAGTATTGATAGTTATTATTTGGTCGAAACTGGCAAGTTAACTTCACTGCAACTCAACAAACGTGCTGGACATGCACTTTTGCCCAAAATGCATTTGATCGATCTTAAAATTGTCAAAAAACAGCATGGAATTAGCCAGCCTCTTATTGAACAAATCAAACATACTTTAGCGAGAAAAGAACAGGTTTTAATCTTTTTAAACCGTCGTGGTTATGCACCTGTACTGGTCTGTGAGAGCTGTGGATGGCAAGCCAATTGTCCACATTGTGATGCACATTTTACTTTGCATACCCAGCCTTATTCTTATTTACATTGCCACCACTGTGGAACCATTCATCGCTTACCAGATCATTGTCCTGAGTGTCAGCAAAAGAGCTTAAAAACACTAGGCGCAGGAACAGCTAAGGTCGAAGAACATTTACAAGAATTATTTCCAGAGCATGACGTGATTCGGGTTGATCGTGACAGTACCAGTCGTGTCGGAAGCTGGCAAAAAATCTATGATCGCATTCATCAAAACAAGCCAACAATTTTGCTCGGTACGCAAATGTTGGCAAAAGGTCACCATTTCCCACATGTGACTTTGGTTGCCATTTTAGATATTGATGCAGGGTTACTCAGCGTAGATATCCGTGCACCAGAACGTACTGCGCAATTGATTGTTCAAGTGGCTGGCCGTGCAGGCCGTGGTGAGCATAAAGGCCATGTTTATTTGCAAACATTAAGGCCAGATCACCCACTCCTAACCACACTCATCGAAAAAGACTATCGCGCGGTTGCCAAACAAACATTGGCTGAACGTAAAGTTGCTTTGCTACCGCCTTATCGCTATGCAGTACTCATACGTGCAGAGTCGAAAGATCGAGACTATACCTTGCATTTTTTAAATGAAGCTGCTGAGCAACTTCGCCAAGTTGCAGGTGAGATTGTTGATATTTGGGGACCTATTCCAGCACCGATGGAGCGTAAAGCTGGGCGGTATCGTGCACACATGGTGATTTTATCTGCCGACCGCGCTCGTCTACATTTTTACTTAAGACAGTGGTGGTCTCAATTAGTCCATGCACCAAGGCAGCATCAACTCAGGCTATCAATTGATGTTGATCCACAAGAATTTAATTAGATGATTTGAATATCATGGTGTGAAGACGTCTTTTTCGTTTTACACTTAAAAGAGACTAATACATTCGAGGCAATGGATGTCATTCCTACTGCAAGCAACTATCTTTCTTGGAGCTTCTCTGATTTTAGTCCCTCTTGGCAAACGCCTAGGGATTGCAACAGTTTTAGGTTATTTATTTACAGGAATACTTCTGGGTCCTAGTGTTTTAAATATTGCTCATGACCCTGAAGCAATTATGGAACTTGCCGAATTCGGTGTCATTTTATTGATGTTCCTGATTGGCTTAGAATTAAGGCCACAGCGTTTGTGGGAAATGCGTGACTCTATTTTTGTAATGGGAAGTCTGCAAGTTCTTATTAGCGGTGGCGTTCTTATGCTGATCGTACTCTTCCTATTTCAACAGCAACTTGCTGTCAGCTTTGTGATTGGTTTTGCGCTGGCACTGTCTTCTACAGCGTTTGTATTACAGCTTTTGACTGAAAAACAGCAACTCAACACGACCTATGGTCAGCAGTCTTTTTCAATTTTATTATTTCAAGATATAGCTGCGATTCCGTTACTTGCAATTATTCCATTACTCGCAGGAACAGAGTCAACCCATCATGGGATCGCTTATTTTGCGGCTATCATCGCAACATTCACTGGTCTATTTCTATTTAGTCGTTATGTGATGCGTCCATTTTTCCGTTTTGTTGCCAAAAGTGGAGCAACTGAACTCATTACGGCGGTAGGATTATTTATTATTCTTGCTGTTGTCTTGCTGATGGATACATTAGGAATTAGCACGACATTAGGTGCTTTCCTCACAGGCGTATTATTAGCAGATTCCGAATTTCGTCACGAAGTTGAAGCCAGTATTGCACCGTTTAAAGGTCTACTGCTTGGCCTATTCTTTATGACCGTGGGTATGACTACTCAACTGTCACTACTCATTGAAATGCCGTGGCTTATTATTGGTGGAGCAATTGGCTTACTGGTCATCAAAACGCTGATATTGACCGCCATTGCACGCTATAAAAAATACAGTTGGAATAACAGCCTACTATTAGGAACTTGTTTAGCTCAAGGCGGTGAATTTGCTTTCGTCATTTTAAGCTTAGCTAAAAGTGAAAAGATTTTAACTCAAGCTTTATTAGAACCTGTGACGCTTATTGTGACTTTGTCGATGGTACTCACACCAGTGATTTACTGGGTGATGGCATACAAGGTCATTCCACTTTTTAATAAAGAACGCCCGCCTGAGTATGATGAAATTCCTCAGCAAGCAAACCCGATTATCATTGCTGGTTTTGGTCGGTTTGGACAAATTATTGCGCGTATTGCCCGCCTGCAACATCTAGGGTTTACCGCAATTGATAACAATCTTCATCAAGTCGACTTTGTCAGACGATATGGCGGATCACTTTATTATGGTGATGTGACCCAACCAGATTTACTGCGTTCTGCGGGTATTGAAAAAGCCAAAGTATTTATTTTAGCGATTGATGATGTCGAAGATTCTATGAATGTGGCACGTCATCTCAGATTAAATTATCCAAACTTAAAGTTATTGGCTCGTGCTCGTGACCGCCACCATGTACATCTTTTAAGAGATTTAGGAGTTGAATACATTTGGCGTGAAACGTATTTATCTTCATTAGGTATGGCTTATCGTGCCTTGCGAGAACTCGGTATCTCTGATGAGCAAGCCTATAACAATATCGAAATCTTTCGGGATTATGATGAGAAATTGCTCATACAACAGCAAAGTATTTATACTGATGAACAGAAGATCTTTGAAACACATCGTAATGCTTTAGCCGAACTTGAACATCTATTTGAAAGTGATGCTCAACAACAAGCCACGTCAAAACACGATGTGAATTTAAAGCGTCATTTACAGCCAAATCGCATCGACATTACACGAGATCATCTAGAATAACTTGAGATTTCGAAGAATGGCTATATTAAGGACTTATTCACATTGCCTAAATAATTGGACAATGGACACCAAGCTGTCCTTTGTCCTACTTGCGGCTTCGCTGCATTCCCTAAGCTTGATTAAAAAGAAATTGTTATAATCTGCTTAGGGCCCTGGAGAATATTATGTCTGATTTACGCCAACGCTTTTATATAGAGAACTTTCCTGTTCGTGGGGAAGTCGTTCATCTAGAAGAAGCACTACAAACTATCTTAGCTCAACGTGACTATATGCCTGCCGTTAAAATTCTGCTAGGTGAAATGTTGAGTGCGACTGCATTACTTGCAAGTACACTAAAAATCAAAGGCCGTATCAGCTTGCAAATCCAGGCTAGCGGCACCTTTAAATGGGCAATGGCTGAATGTAATCATTTAGGTGAAGTTCGTGCTTTAGCCGATTATGAAACCGATCCACGCTTCATTGAAGCAACAGACAGCAGCACAGTTCTCGGCGCTTTAGTTAACCCAGTTTTATTTATCAATATTGAACCGGAATTTGGCGAGCGTTACCAAGGCATTGTACCTCTTGATCAGGCAAATTTAGCGGGTTGCCTCATGCAGTATTACGACTTATCTGCACAAATTCCAACTCGAATTGTGCTAGCGAGTACTGCTAAGCGCTCTGGTGGTTTACTCATTCAGCTTTTACCACGTCATGATGACGAAGAGCAAAAGTTGGTTGATGAAGATTTATGGCCACGCTTGACCATGTTGACCGAAACATTAAAAGCTGAAGAGCTCACCAATTTAGATGCAACCGAGATCTTATATCGTTTATATAACGAAGAAGAGGTTCGTTTACCAGAAATTGAAGCACTCAAATTCGGCTGTACATGTTCAAAAGAGCGCTGTGCAAATGCGCTGATTCAAATTGGTGTAGATGCTGTTCATGAAACGTTAGAAGAACAGAACCCTATTCGTATGGACTGTCAGTTCTGTAACACGCAATATACCTTTACCGCTGAAGAAGCTTTAGCATTATTTGGTGAGCATTTGAGTTAGTAGTTAAACTTTATAAAAAGGCGGATATACCGCCTTTTTATTTATCCTTATTTTTTTGATGATCGTTTTCAATATCTTATTTTAAATAAGATAATATAAGATTACTTTATAGCCCAATAAGTAAGATTCTTATATTCCATGAATTATTTTGATTATTTTCTATTTATTTTTAGCGTCATTATTATGATTGCTACCCCCGGCCCTGTCATGATTTTAGTTGCAAGCGCTGGACTTAAAGGTGGATATAGAAAAGCACTTGAAACGATTTTTGGGACCAATTTAGCCTCACTTATTTTAATTTTTATTTCAGTACTCGTTTTAAAGGGAGTACTGAGTGTTAACGATAGTTATCTCAATATTATCCGTATCTTAGGCTGTCTATATATTGGATATTTAGGTTTCACTATTCTTAAAGAAGTCATTCAGGCACCTCATCCAGAAGCGATACAAACAGTTTCGGCACAAAATGGTGGCTTCAAAAAGGGCTTTTTTGTCGGAATATCCAACCCGAAAGATATTATTTTTTTCTCGGCTTTCTTTCCGCAATTTGTTTCTATTACACCACAGCTCAACCTAAGTTTAACCATACTCACCCTGACATGGATTGTTTTAGACTTCTTAACTTTATCTCTTGTTTATGTATTTTTCCGCCGTCTTTCTAATAGCCATTTATATCCAAAAATATTAGGGCTTTGCGGCCTATTACTTCTATTGATTGCTATTTACGGCTTGTACCAAACTTTTATCTAACTAATGAGAGGTATAGTCTTAATTTATCTATACCTCTTTCTCTCAATCTTATTTTGTAATAGAACAACTCTTATACAATCTAGCTTATTGAAAACTCTAAAAATCGTTTCATAATGAAATAAACCACACCATCCTGATAAAACATTATGGCTAAAAATTATTATGAAGAATTAGGGGTTACACGCAAAGCCTCTGCTGATGAAATTAAGAAAGCTTATCGAAAATTAGCTCGTAAATATCATCCTGACATCAGCAAAGAAAAAGATGCCGAAGAAAAGATGCAGGCAATTAATGTTGCCTACGACACGTTAAGCAATGCAGAAAAAAAAGCTGAATATGACCAGTCATTAGATCATCCACAAGGTTTTAATAACTTTGGTCAGGGTGCTGCGCAAGGTGGTTTTGATGGAGCACAGTTTTATCGCCAAGGCTTTACAGGTGGTGAGCAAGCAGACTTTAGCGGTTTTGAAGATTTATTTGGTCGCTTTGGTACAGGATTTGGTGGTGGTCAACAGCAACATCAGAGACAACAGCGTAGTTATCGCGGTGAAGATCAACATGCCAGCATAGAGGTCGATCTTGATATTGCCTATCATGGATCAACGCAACAAATTACCCTGCAAATTCCGACTGTGAATGCGTATGGCGAACCTGAAGTTCAACGTAAAACCCTTCAAGTCAAAATACCAAAAGGTATGAAAGAAGGTCAGCAAATCCGATTAAGTGGACAAGGACAAAGTGGTATCAATGGCGGTGCTAACGGCGATCTCTATATTGAAATCCAGTATAAAGATACAGACCGCGTTCATGTCGAAGGCAGTGATGTATATTTGACTGTAGATGTCGCTCCGTGGGAAGCAGCGTTAGGTCAAGGTATTGAAGTAAAAACACCAGCTGGATCTTTGCATGTCAATTTACCTCACAATGCAAAACAAGGACAACAGCTACGTTTAAAAGACAAAGGGATACCTAATAAAACACCAGGGCATCTATACTTAATCTTAAATATTGTATTTCCACCTGCACATTCTGAAAAAGAAAAACAAGCCTATCAGCAACTGGCTGAAGCCTTTGCTTCATTCGAACCTCGTTCATCTCATTAGGGAGCAAGATTATGACAACCATTCATTATCGAGAAATTGTATATGACGGCCATACCTTTAGTGCTGAGGTCGTTGATGAACAATCCACATTTGATCTACAACAATTCGCTCAAGCTTGTGGTCAAAGTCCCGACTGGATTATTCAGCTAATTGAATATGATATTTTATCGGTCAATACCGCACCTGAAACCCATCAGTTTATGGGCGAAGATGTCTCTCGTGCTCGTAAAGCTTATCGTCTACAACGTGACTTTGACGCAAGTTTGGCGGCAGTTGCAGTGATGCTAGATTTGATTGATGAAGTACAACAACTTAGAAAACAGTTGAAGCATTTTCATTGATATTCTTTTTTCTAAATAACCTTTCAAATAGGTATGAACTAACGTGATGGCGGCATGGATGCCGCCTTTTGGACTGCGGGAACATGGATGTACCGTCAGTCCAATAAAGGGGTTTTGTTACTTTTGCCCAGTCAAAAGTAAGGATACGCCGATATAAAAATATCTAATTAATCCCTATATTTGAGGCAATACTAACAAATCAACTTTACTCATTTTTGAAAATCACTATTACTTTAACCGAGTAATCTTCTCCACTTCCTTCAAAGTCTGCTTAATCGGTTCATATTCCAAAAACCAAAATAAATTCATCCGATCTTGACGATGCTGTTGGGCCAATAAATCAATGACGCTTCGTTCACCTCGCCCCACCAAATGCTGTCGATAAAAATAGTACAACAGAAAAATAGTACTAAGCAGCATGACCCCGAGCATAATCCAGAAACCAACTGGCGATTTAAGACCAGGAATAAACTCAAAATTCATTCCATAAATACCCGTTAAAAGGGTAAGAGGTGCAAAAACGGCGGTGATAATTGCAAGAATCCGCATGTTTTCATTGGTCTGGTTCGCAATGGCTGAAAAATGCAGATCAATTGCGGACTGAATTGCGCTACGCAATCGCAAAGTATGTTTTTGAATACGTTCAACATGACTCATTAAATCATTTAAACGTACCAGTAAAATATCTTGTGAATTATGGATATGCTTGCCAATCACATGGTGGTAATTTTCTACGATTTCATCTCTAAACTCTTGCAAGCTTTCAATTTGCTCCTCGCATAGATTTTCCACTTGCTGAAATGCCATATTTTCATGGAATAGTTGATGCCATTGTTTAAAACGACGATTACCCTGAAGCAATTGCTGTTGCCAATGCTCGACTCTTCTCGTCAATGGCGAGCGGATATCAAGATAGCCATCAATCATGCTGTTTAACAACCGTAACGATAAATCGATCGGTGAATTTGGTAATTTACGGGTTTTATTTTGCTCTTCTAAAGTTCTACATAAAATGTTATCAAGACGTTGAATATAATTTTCAATAGACTTGTTTCCCGGCTCACGCACACTAATCAGCACATCTGGCGTCAAAATAAAGCTAATTGGTGTAGTCGCCAAACCAAAAACACTGTCTTGGGATTCAGCATGTTTAATTTCATCATCAGGCGTAACTAGCTTTTTAAAAATCAGTAAGTCATATTCTTCAAGCGTGTCAAAGGCGCAAGGATGTTCAATATTCGAGATATCCCGCATATGAAACTCATTAATAACTACGCCTGAAAGCTTTTGAATCTCTTGTTGCCATTCTTCATTATGATTGACGACATCCGTTCTGAGACTATCAATCCAGAAAAACTCTAGAACATGTTCACTATGCTGCTCGCGGCTTAAAAAGACATAGCCCTCAGCTTGATGGCGATAAAAGTAATAAACCTGCATACCACGATGATCTGTTTTGTATTACTTGCATCATGCCATAAAAAAAGTCCGCATCAAGCGGACTTTTTCATGTCACTAGAACAATTATGCTTGTTCAATGTCTTTCATAGTCAATTTAATACGACCACGATTATCAACATCAGCAACTTGTACTTTCACTTCCTGACCTTCTTTAAGAACATCAGTTACGTTCGCAATACGTTCATTTGAAATTTGCGAAATGTGAAGAAGACCATCAGTACCCGGCATGATGTTTACAAACGCGCCGAATTCTACAATACGGATTACTTTACCGTCATAGATTTTACCTGGTTCAACTTCAGCAGTAAGTGCTTGAATTTTTGCAATCGCAGCACGAGCAGCAGCTTTAGTTTCACCAAATACACGAACTGTACCATTGTCTTCAATATCAATTGCAGCTTTAGTTTCTTCAGTAATGGCACGAATCGTTGCACCGCCTTTACCAATAACATCACGGATCTTGTCTGGATTGATGTTAATGACTTCAAATGTCGGTGCATGAGCGCTGATTTCAGGACGAGCACGTGAAATGACTTTATTCATTTCGTTAAGGATGTGCATACGACCAGCAAATGCTTGGTTTAATGCAACTTCCATAATTTCTTCAGTAATACCTTCAATCTTGATGTCCATTTGAAGTGCAGTAATACCGTTTTCAGAACCTGCTACTTTAAAGTCCATGTCGCCTAAGTGATCTTCATCACCCAAGATGTCAGAAAGTACTGCAAAACGCTCACCTTCTTTTACTAAGCCCATTGCGATACCAGCAACTGGTGCTTTAAGTGGAACACCCGCATCCATAAGAGATAATGACGCACCACATACAGAAGCCATTGAAGATGAACCGTTAGATTCAGTAATGTCAGATACAATACGAATAACATACGGGAAGCGGTCAGCAGCAGGAAGAACTGCTTGAACACCACGACGTGCTAAACGGCCATGACCAATTTCACGACGTTTAGGACCAGATTCACGACCAGTTTCACCTACAGAGTATGCAGGGAAGTTGTAGTGCAACATGAAATTGTCAGTTTTCGTACCTGACAATGTATCAACCATTAGTGCATCACGAGTATTACCCAAAGTTGTTGTTACCAACGCTTGAGTTTCACCACGTGTAAATAATGCAGAACCGTGAGCACGGTCTAATACACCAACTTGAACGTCGATACCACGAACAGTTTTAGTATCACGGCCATCAATACGTGGTTTACCTGACAAGATGTTGTCACGTACTGTACGGTATTTAAGGTCTTCAAATAATTCGTTTACTTCGTCAGCAATACCAGTTTCGTCATTTTCAGGAACGAACTGAGCTACAGCTTCTGCATAAAGTGCATCAAGTGCTGCATAACGATCTTGTTTAACCGCAATCGTATATGCTTCAGAAATTTTAGCTTCGAAAGCTGCTTTTAATTGCTCAAGAAGAGCTTCGTTTTTGCTTGGAGCAACCCAAGTTGATTCAACTGCACCAGCAGCAGCAGCAAATTCTTTAATTGCTTGAACAGCAATTTGCATTTCGTCATGACCGAAAAGTACAGCACCTAACATTTGGTCTTCTGAAAGTTCTTTCGCTTCAGATTCAACCATTAGTACCGCAGATTCAGTACCCGCAACCACAAGATCAAGATCACTTTCTTTCAATTGTTCGTGGGTTGGGTTAAGAATGTATTCGCCGTTGATTAAACCAACACGTGCGCCTGCAATTGGACCACGGAATGGAACAGCTGCAATTGACATTGCAGCTGAAGCACCGATCATTGCAGCAATGTCAGCATCCATAGTCTTATCAGAAGAAACAACAGTCGCTGTCACTTGGATTTCGTTATAGAAACCTTCTGGGAACAATGGACGAATTGGACGGTCAATAAGACGTGAAATTAAAGTTTCAGCTTCAGACTGACGACCTTCACGTTTACCATAACCACCTGGGATACGACCCGCAGCATATTGTTTTTCTTGATAGTTAACTGTTAACGGGAAGAAGTCCTGACCCGCTTTTGCTTTAGGTTGAGCAACTACTGCAACTAAAACAGTTACGCCGCCCATTGTAACTAAAACTGTATTTGCTTGACGTGCAACACGACCTGTTTCTAAAACAACAGTGTGTTGACCATATTGGAATTCTTTACGAACGATATTAAACATTGACATGTATTGTATTTTCCTAATTTTATTCTAGTGAGACCCCTAAGGTTTGGCATTCAGACTACACCGATTGGTAGATAAATGACAAAGCTTAGAAGCCATCACACTAGGCCAAAAATTTTAAATAATGTTAAAAGTTAAACGCAAAGAAGGAGCGCACAAGCGCCCCTTCTAAAAATCACTTAATCTAAAATTAAGTGAAACTCTCTTTTCAGCGATAAAGCATTGCGACATGCGAAATAGCGAAAACAAAGTGAAAATCGAATTAACGACGTAAACCTAAAGCACCGATCAAAGCAGTGTAACGACCGTGGTCTTTACCATTTAAATAGTCAAGCAATTTACGACGTTGGTTAACCATACGAATCAAACCACGACGGCTATGATGGTCGTGTTTGTGAGCTTTAAAGTGACCTTGTAAATCATTGATTTGAGCAGTCAATAAAGCTACTTGTACTTCTGGTGAACCAGTGTCATTTTCAGCGCGAGCAAATTTAGCAATGATCTCTGCGCGGTCTGCATTAGTTAAAGCCATTCGATTTCTCCGAGATGCTTAAAAAAAGTAAACGATATGAATCAGTTGAGGCAACTGACTGCCGTGCATCACTACAGCAAGTCGCCTATTTTAAGGTATCTATAGGTGGATTGCAAAATAGTTTTCAGTAACTTGTCATTTTAGACACTGACATGAGCATATTAACTCTGCACACTACCCTTGAATAAAAAGAAATAAGCGCGAGGAACGTGTGAAAATTTTTTCAACCAACACTTGTCCAGTACCGGACAATATTGAGCAAATTATTCGTCGTAAAGATGAGGTTGCTGCTGAACAGGGTGGAATGACTGAACGCCAGATTCAAAAAATCTGGAACAGTGTAGAAGCATTATATAAAACTGGAAATTATCCACTCATTACTTTTTGTCTACGTCGACAAGGTAAAGTTCTACTGAACAGAAGCATTGGATATGCTCAGGGGAACTCTCCAGCAGGACTACAAGAGAATGCTTTGATTGCGACTCCAGATACACCTGTTTGCCTGTTTTCAGCATCAAAGATGATCACCGCCATGTTAATTCATCTATTAGATGAAAAAGGCGAAATCAATTTGCTTGATCCTGTGAGCTACTATATTCCGGAATATGGCGTAAATGGTAAACGCCGTGCGACTATCTTTCATTTATTAGCACATCGTGGCGGCATTCCCTATATAGACGGCGATGTCACCCCAGAATTACTCTTTGATAAAGATCAAATTTTAAAACGTTTATATGCTGCCAAACCTGTGTCTCCTGCTGGTAACCACCTTGCCTATCATGCTGTTACGGCGGGTTATATTTTAGGAGAAGTGATTGAGCGGGTGACTGGGCAAGATTTACGTGAATTTGTGCATCAAACTATCGAAAAACCGATGGGAATGCCTTATTTCAACTATGGTTTAAAACCAGAGTACCGCTCAGAGGTTGCTTTAAATTGTGCAACAGGCCTACACCCCCGCCTTGGTACCGACCACTACCTGAACCATGTATTAGGTGGAGGGTTGCAACTTGCAGTTGATGTCACTAACGATAACCGTTTTATGGACACAATTTGCCCAGCCGGAAACATCTATACCAGCGCAGAACAAGCTGGACGTTTCTTTGAAATGCTTTTAAGTGGAGGAAGCTATGGCGGTCAGCAAATCTTCAGTGAGAAAACGATTTTCAGGGCAACACTGCCGACTACGGGCGTTAACATTGATCGTACTTTATTAATTCCAATGCGCTATGCCTTAGGACCAATGTTAGGTAGTAACCCTGTAGGTCTTTTTGGTCCAATGACGGGACAAGCTTTTGGTCATTTAGGGTTCTCTAATATTTTATGTTGGGCCGACCCTGAAAGAGATATTAGTGTGTCTCTGTTAACAACGGGCAAATCTGTCGTGGGAACGCACCTTCCTGCTTTAGCCAACGTGCTTTATCAGATTTCAACACAATGTCCCCGCATCCCTAGAGATCAGCGCCGATCTTTGTTTGGTAGCGACTCACACGAAACTAACTTAGTGTAAAAGCAAATAAAAAACCCAAGCATTTCTGCTTGGGTTTTTTGCGCTGTAGTTTTTGTTTATCGTGTTATTTCTGTTTTTATTATCGTTGGTGAGATGCTAGTCACATCCTTCTTGTTGTTTTAACTCACTTCCAGTGTCTTTGTTTCTATTTCCTTATGTGATGTATTGTGACACATCCAATTATGAAGAAAAGTAGTATTTTTCTTATCATCATGTAAGTAAAAACGTACAGGTCTGTATAATATTTAGTAAATAACCATTTTTAACATTTAACGTACAGTTCTGTATAACATATAACTTAACAATTCACAGGAAAAATGGCTGTTTAAAAATCATATTACAGATAAATATATTGATATTATTGATATATTTTTTTAAAAGAAAACATACTAAATAGAGGTCTAAAACAGATCTTTTTTGATAATTTTTTAGAAGTAAATTAAAACGTGAATATAAAAAAGCCCTGTAGTCTCTCCCAAAACTACAAGGCTTAGCGGCTGTAAGTTTCCTCTTTATACACCTACGTCATTGTAAGTTCGCAGTCTCTCGACTTAAGCTATTATTATTGTGCGATTTTGCCCGACATTCCGTGCCAAGCTCGTTGTGTGTTTATAATCTCAAAAACGTGGAGTGTACTCTAGCAGCAAATATCTCGAATCTATGTAAGCTTTTTCTTACAAGGGTAAAAATATTAAGTTTGTCTTAACGAACTAACCGATTAACTTTCTGAACTAAACCACTTTTTCGTGTAGTACGAACTGTAAATGCCTGAACTAAAGCTTCTGGATGAACCAAAAGACTCACTACTTTTTTAGCTCGTGTAATCGCAGTGTAAATGAGCTCTTGGCTTAATAAGTTCTTTGCAGCCTGATCAAGAACCACAGCAGTATGTGTAAATTCAGACCCTTGCGACTTATGAATTGTTAAAGCGAATGCACTTTGGATACTTTTAGGTAACCGGTTTGCCGCCACCCATTTATTTAAACTTGGAAAATATACTTCAAACTGCTGAGGCTGAGTTCTATGCTCAAAACACAGGCCAATATCTCCATTTGAAATACCAAGTTGATAGTCGTTATAAGTCATCATTACCGGACGACCTACATACCAACCACCCACTGTAACTATTGATAACTGTTGTTGTAGCCAGCGCTGCGCGTACTGATTTAATTGTTGTAAGCCAAATGGGCCATGACGGACCGCCGTTAAAATACGGTAGTCATCAAATGCTCTTACTACGTTTTGAACCTGTTCAATCGAGCGTTCTTCTTTTAAATAATTTTTTAGGCTCTTTACATAGCCTTGGAAACCTAACATGAGTTTCTGATAATAAATTTCGACTTCTGTGTGATTCCCTTCTGGTAAATACTCAAGCTGAACCACATCTGGCATGTCATTTTGTAAAACTATAGGCTTTAATTCAGAAACCTCAACAATATCAATCTCAAACTTTTGCAAAACCACTTCATGATTTTGTTGATAGGTTTGTGCCTGAATAAATTTAGCAACTTGCCCAATCAACGCCCCTTCAGCAAAACGACGACTGGTTTGTAATTGTACTCTGTTGTCGGCTAGTGCCTGTATTTGTTGCAAGTCAGCAAGTACTGCACCTACATCAACGGAAGCGAGCTGATTTGCATCTCCTAATAAAATAATTCGACAAGACTCTGGCACAGCCTCAAATAGAAGAGTGGCTAGATTTAAATCCAGCATGGAGGCCTCATCCACCACAATCACATCGTAAGGAAGCGGTTGTTTTTGATTAAACCGTGGTGTTTGACTATGCCCCATCCCTAATAATCGATGAATCGTTTGGGTACCCTGATTTCTGAGCTCTTCACTCATTAATCCGGACTCAAGCAATTTAGGGTCATTAAATGAGTTTTGTAGCGCTTCTTGCATGCGCTGTGCTGCTTTACCCGTTGGAGCAGCCATCGCCACACGAATATGCGGAATTGCTTGGCTAAGCACAGCAATAATACGTGCAAGTGTATAGGTCTTACCTGTACCCGGCCCACCCGTAATAATACTCAGGCTCTGCCGAGCAACCATTTGTAAAGCTGCCTGCTGATGAGGGTCTGTGAGTAGGCTTATATAGTCATCACAAGATACAGGCTGAATTAATTGTTGCTTTAATCGACAAATTTGTTCTGCAAGGCGTTGCTCTAGGTGCCAATATCGGTATAATGCCAACCCCTGCTCATCGTAGACGCATGGTGCAACTTTTGAAGTCGCTTGATCGGCTGATATAGCAAGTTGACCAAGTGCTGCAATTTGCTCTGGACTGACATCGATACAGCTATCACCTTGCAAGCTAGCTTCAATAAGCTGCTGTAAATAAGAAGCGGTATCTGGCACTTGTGATTGCTCAGTAAATGGAGCCTGATTTAAGAAGTTACTCCACGTTGTTAACCAGCTTAAATCGGCTTGTTCAGGGCTATTTAGATTGTCCACACACTTATCCACCTAGTTTTCCACACGCTTGTCCACATGGTTATAGACAGGCTTATCCACATGTCAAGTATTTGTTAATCTTAAAATTACCTAACTTATCAGCATTTTTCATGCGATTTTATCCTCAGCAAAATACCCCAAAATGGCATCAAGACGCAGAATAAACTCAATACTAGGTTGCCAGTAATAATACCCCTGCTCTGCTTCACCATTCATGCCACGCAAATAAAGATAAGTCGCCCCACCTAAATGTTGCTCAATTTGGTAATCCTGCATTTTGACTTGCAAATAGCGATGTAATGCCACCAAGTATAGACCTGCCTGTAGCCAGTAACTTGCCAAAGACATGCTTTGTGCAATGTTATCGCTACGATAATCTGCAAGATCTTCTCCTAAATAATTACTTTTATAATCGGCAATGTGATAGCGCTGTCCATCAAAATAAACTAAATCGATAGAACCATTGAGATAACGGGCCGAACGCGCTTCAAGTAGCTCCGGCATATTTAGGCCATATTCAGCAAAGAGCTGCTGAACACGAGTCATGGCTAAAACCCGATCTGACAATGCCAAATAAAAAGGAAACTCCGACAAATGCTGCTCTGGTTGAAGTTGGTTCAATCGGAAGCCCTGATAAAGTGGCGTTCGTAAAACATCTTGCAACCACTGTGCAACTGACTGATAAAGCAGATTCTCGGTGTCTTCTTCCTCTGGAAAGCTCTCTTTATATTTACTGAGTAAATCTAGCCAGAGACTACTATAGTCATTTTTAAAACGACGACGTATTTCTATGACCCAGTCATCTGAACATTGAAAATCGATATGCTCAAAAATTTCATGCAGGAAATTACCAGCAAGCGTTCCTCGCGGAAAATTATTCTTTATCCAGTCAATCGGCTGAGCACTGATTGTTTCAACAGTGTTGACCAAGTCCAGCTCATCTTCTGCAAATACAACATCATTGCTCTGACTCGCCAATAAATCTGTGCCAACCTTATGTTTTAAATGCTGCGCCAAGTAACTGAAACTAGTTTTACCTCTCGAATAAAAACGCTGCTCAGGAAAGCGTTGTGCTTGTAGTTCAATAATACTGGTTTGCTTAGCTAAATGAATTGCTTGAGGCATCTGCTCCAAAACCATTTCATCTGTGCAGCAATGGTGCTGAAAAGGCTCATTCCTATTTTTCCAGAAAGCTAAGCCTGAAACCGATTTACCGTCAGCATCTTGTAAAAGTGCATAGACGCGGTGGCTTGCTCGCGTTAGAGCCACATACCAAAGGCGATTCTGTTCAGCGAGCGCTCTTTCTTCGTGCTGCTTAAGTTCAACTTCATTCAAATAAGTCTTATCAGCAATCGCAACTACACGTTGAGTCAAGGTCTGACTTGAGTCTGGTTGGACTACATCTTGGGTCGAAAAATTCAGAGTTTTATTATTTTCTCGAAACGGCTTATCTGCCCCCAACAAAAAAACAATCTTAAACTCCAGTCCTTTTGACTGGTGAATTGTCATGAGCTGAACGCCAGCTTCACTCGACAATTTACGTTCTAACTCCCAATCACGATCAAGAGGAGAACGCAACTGTTTGAGATACCAATGATAAAGGTTTTGCGCGCCTGAATATTTCTCGCTGTGCTGACTCAAAATTTCAGTCAAATGGCGCAAGTTCACCACAACCCGTTCATTATCTTTGCTTTGAGCAGCGACCAAATTTTGCCAGATATCAAACTGGCTTAAACATTGTTGCCATGCAACTAAAAAGCCCTGACTAGACCACAGCTCTCTAATGCTATCAAAACCAGTCATGAACTGACTTAAGCCTTCTGCTGTCTGCTCAAGTTGTATTAGTTGCTTCAAGTCCATGGCAAACAGGCGGCTAATTAAAGCGCGTTTCACTTTAGCCTCATCATAAGGATGAAGTATTGCTGTCAATAAAGCACCGACGTCTTGAGCAATCGTGCAATCAAAAACACTTCGTTTCGATGGACGATTAACCCGAATGCCTAAACGCTCTAGCTCATATTGAACTTTATCAAGCCCATCATGATTACGAGACAATACCGCAATATCATCTTCGTTTAAGGTTTGAGTCTGAGAGTCTTTTTGAAAATATAAATGACCCTCATGAGAACGGTTGAGTAAATCCCGAATCTTCCATGCAACTTGCTGAGCCTCTGTTTCTTTGTCTTTGAGCATCAACCAGCGCAAAGGATGAGGATTATGATTGTTGTGCTCAATCAGCGCAGGATGAGGTCGAGTGCCTGCCCAAATTGGGTCATATTGAACCTGTTCACCAAAATCGATTTGCCGCTGAAATAACGCATCGACGACTTCAACCAGATCGGCTACCGAACGGTGGTTATGAATTAACTTATATTCGCACCCATGTTTGGCTTGAATATCTTTATAGGCATTTAGGAAGGTGAGCATATCCCCACCACGGAAACCGTAAATTGCCTGTTTTCGGTCACCCACCATAATCATGCAGCCTTTTTGATAACGCTGCGGATGACGCCAGATACTGGCGAGCATGTCGTCTTGATCTTGGTTAGTGTCCTGAAATTCATCGACCAAAATTAAGGGATAACGCGCCTGAACAAATACTGCAAAACGTTGCCCCTGCTCACCCTTTAAAGCGTCAGACAGTGTACGGATTTGCTGAGAAAAGGTCGTTTCGCCTTTATTTTGTAAAACCTGTGGTAGTCGTTTTTTAACTTCGACACATAAATAGGCTTTTAAATAAATATGAAGCTGGTCGAACTGCTCAGCATAGTTTTTCAGTACACCAAAGAGTTGCTGAATCTGCTGAATGCAGGGATGCTGATAGAAACCATCTGAAATTTCGGTCGGACATTTTTTAAAAACTTTCTGATCAGCAATTTGACCTAAAAACTTAAAAACAAGCTCACGGTGTGCTGATAGCGACCCATCAAAAACTAAAATACTGTCGCTTTGCGTTAGAACTTGCAGAAGCTGCGGTAAACATTCACTAAATAGTTTATTAAAAGCACCGTTTCGAAATACCGTACCGCTCACATGCTTATAGTGTTCGCCATCGAGCTGGTAATAGTGCTCTAAAAGGCTTAAGTTAATTTCTGTCGCCAACTGTTTGAGCTGAGCAAGTTGTTCAAACTGAATCGTAGGTTTTTCGGGAAGTTTAAAATGAGCAGAACTAAAATTAAGTGAGTCTTCGACAAGTTTGACAAAACTATCGACGCTCTTAAGTTCACCTGCTAGATACAAAGCATCAATCACGGTTTGAGGCTGAGACTGTATCCACTCACGTAGTACATCATGAATGAGTTGTCGGCTGTAGGTTTTGGCATCATCGGTAATTTGAGCACGTTCAATTTTGCCACTCTCAAAAGCAAACTCACGCAATAGTTTTTGGCTAAAGCTATCGAGTGTCCCGACAAATAGCTCGTCTAACTGATCTATAACTAATTTTAAACGCTCACATGCATAGGCAATACGCGTCGCAAAGCTTTTTAAAATATGTTGGAGTAACAAATCAGGCTCTTGCTCGGCCTGCGTAATTAATTCATGTTCTGTAAAACTGCGTTTAGCATCTAAATAACGATACGTTTCAACCAAGCGGGCACGAATACGGCTTTTTAACTCGGCAGCGGCAGCACGGGTAAACGTGGTCGCAATAACTTGTCGAGGCAAGTACTTTTCAAGAAAAATACGGACCATCAAGCTCGATAAGGTATAGGTTTTCCCTGTACCTGCTGAAGCTTCAATTAAGTGTAATCCACTAAAATCAATATCAATAATAGGTTGATAAGACACCTGTACTCTTGAGTTCATGTCTTACTCCGAATGTTGAAATTGAAAAACTGGATGGTACAGATCATACGCAAATTCATCACAAGCATGTTGAAGCAAAGCTTGTGCATCTTGTTCTTGTAAAATAAAGCTCCAGTCTTTATGCAACTTGCAAGCTTCATTTTGAGTCATATCCATTGTGGTAAATGACCCTGTTTCATTCCAGTATTTTAACAGCTCAGCATAGCTCTTCTCATCCAGTTTTGCTTTTCCTACCTGATCTGCCGTTTCCCACTGATATGCTTTGGCTTTTTCTAGCGGTTTTAATAATAAGGCTGCTGGCAAAACTAGTGGTTGTTGTTGTGCGTAACGCCAGATTTTAAACCATGGTTGTAAATATTGCCGAGCCTGTTCAGAACTCACTCCACTACAAATCACGGTTTGATCGCTAAAAACCACAATACGGCGTTTTTCAGCTCCTGCACTTCCCTCATTCAAATAGGCTAACCAAAGTAAGTGTTCCAACCAGACTTTCGCGCGTCTTTTTGCTCGGGCGCTTGAAGGTTCCATACTGACCCAATCCCGAGTTTCAGACTTTGGAACAGTAATATTCATATGAAGCTGTTTGGCAATTCGCCAAACTCGCTGGGTCGTTTGTGTGACTTCTGGCGCGTATTGATGGAGGCGTTCAAGTAAGCATTCTTGTTCAAAAACACCTTGTTGCCATGCGCTGTATTTGACTTTACCTACAGGCAATTGATCAAGTAATACCTCAGGTTGTGCTTGTTGATCTGATTGCTGTAAAAAATGTCGAATTGCATAACGCCCTAAACCATCTAGTAACAAAGGTTCATTTTGGTCGAGCAGTCCAACACTTCCTAAGTTTTCGACACCCAAGGTTTTCAAATATAGTCGTGCGGGGAACGTCACATCCTGTATCCATTGCTGGCTATCTAAAACCAACATGTCAGGCGCTTGCAGCGGATAGGTGGTATTCGCCCAAGGTTGACGATTTCCTGAGACTTTCTGAATTTGTGAAGCGACCTTAAACCAATGATCTTGGTAACGAACACCGCTTTTTTCTACAGTAAAACCTTTCGGATCAAAAGGCTGTAAATGATGGAGGTGATAAAGCTGCTTTAATTGTGGTGGAATCTCAATCCCTTCAACAACTACATTTTCAGGTACATCGTCTTCGGCTTTTACAATCAAGGCAAGGTGTTCACGGAACTCTTGAAGAATACTGGAAGGTTCTCTCACCTCTCCATCGTTCACATCAAACCCGTTATAAAACAACCATAAATTTTCTTGGGCTAATAATAATGCATCTAAAAAAGCACCCTGATCATCTTCAAGACGAGAGCGGTCTCCTAACTGCTGACGCAATGCATCCATTAAATCAAATGGAACGTGTGTATCACGGTTTGGGAATTGCCCTGCATCAAGATTTAACATGACCATTAAGCGATAAGGGAGCGGCCGAATATGTCCAATTTGGGCAAAGGTAATCTGCCCAGTCGGTTCCGCTTGTGCACTTTGGCTTTCTAAGGTCCGTTGAATTTCTTCAATAATATAAGGTAGGGGCAACGTAATTTTGCGCAAAGTTCCTGTTTCTGTCTCGGCGTAATAACTTGCGAGCGTCAACATTCGCTCTTGTTTTTTGACAATTTCCCGAACAGCTTTTAAAGCAGCAACACCCACCTGCTCAAATTCGACAATATCTTTACCCAGTACTTGGAGCCAATATTCAACCGTATAAACTTGCCCCTGTTCATGTAGGGTTAACCAATCACGGCGCTCATTCAAATCTTGATAAATCTGGATGAGTGTACCAATCAACTCAAAATCACCTGGTTGAACTTTTGCATAACTTAGCACCTGATTAAATGTTTCATGTACAGGCACAGCAATGCCAAGAGCCAATCGCTCTAAAGTAAATTTAAAACTATATCGATAATCGTCATCACCCTCACACAAACTGCGCTTGAGATGCTCTGCATCAAGTCCTCGTTTAAACCCTGCATCGGCAAGTAAATTTAAAATTCGCTCAACCTGAACATATTCAAGTTCGTATCGTTGCTGAGTCGCATGCAAGCTTAACCAGTCAGCAAAATCATCAAAGCTAAAACGCCCTTGCATCAGCTGAATACGCCCAATCACGGCACGCCAAGCATTTAATGCATCAAGTGATGCAACTCCTGCAATTTTCACTGGCAAATGCACACCCTGCTCAGTGGCAGTTGCAGGAAATACACTCCGAATTAAAGGCTCTATGTCGGTCAAATTAGGAACTAAAACTAAAATATCATTTGGGCGACGCAGCTGCTCATGTGCTTTGGCCAACCAACCAATCAATTGCTCTTTTAGTACTTCAAGCTGACGTAAAGTAGAATGGCAAACGTGAATCTGAATAGAGTCATCGTCTGGGGCAAGCTCATATTGCTTAGCTTGGGGTTCCACCAAATGCAAAATATCGGACTGAACTTTACCGAGTAAACTTTCAGGGAAATCATCCACAAAAGCATCAACCCATTTACCCTCTTCACCCGTAGATAAATTTGATAATAGCGAAAAGTGGTCGCGGGCTTGTTTACCCAATCTTGTTAAAAGTGGATGTCTGGACTCACGTGCTTCAGCATTAAAGTTGAGTGTAAATTTATTAAAGAAATCGCTAATTTCAGCATCCGTTGCCTTAGGGTTTTTCGCAATAAAGCGCTCTTTCACTCCTAAGTCATAACGCTGTTTCCACAGTGGATCGACGCTATCTGCCCAATATTCTTGCGAAGGGTTATAGTGCAAAATTAGCACATCAATATATTGCCCTAAACGGCGCAAGAACTGTAACTGGCTTGGCGGTAAATCCAATAATGTAAAGATCACCACCTGATGAGGTAATCTTGAAATAGCCCATTTACTGCGATCTGAATGTTCGATCTCTTGCCAAAACAACGCATCAATTTGCTGCATCTGCAAAAAGTCATCATGAAAATGTTGCTGCCACAGCCACCGCTGCCAACGTTCTAGCTCTTGAGTTTGATGCAATGCAAAAGCAGTAACCTCTTCGTCTTTTTGCACAATATATTTTTCAATATCGAGCGCTCGCCCTTGCCCCCAAGCAGCCAACCAGTTCTCTGGACACGTACAACTATTTTCACAACCACGCTGACACTGTCCACGATAAATCATGTAGTTACTAAATAGATCGGCAACCTGCTCAGCGACCCAATACAGCATTTTTTGTTTTTTAAATTGTTTATCTATGCCTTGTTCGAGTCGATCTGCGCTGTCATAAATGCGCTGAACAATAGAATGGAGAGGATGTGAGGTATCTATGCTAATTGCATCAGGTTGTATAAATTCATACAAAGCCTGATGAACCCGCCATTTAAAAATTAAACGTGGGATGTTCGCTTTACGGACCTGTTCTTTATGGGCAGTTAAAACTTGCTGGTAGGCATACCACTGGAAACCTCGTACCCGTTGATGAAACTGGTAATTGGCACTCATGCCTTGCTGTTCTGCAAGTTTCTGTATCAGCCACTGCTCAACCGCAGGACTTGGAACAACAAAATGCTGTGTTTTCAAAACCTGTAAAGGATGCGTTGAAGTTTGCGATGTAGACGCTAATACACCTTGTAACAACACATCAATACGTTGGCTTTGAATAACATGAATCCCCATTTATTTCATATCCTGCTTGCATAATTTATGCACAAAATCATAAACATTCATTACTATACAACTGAATCTGACTATGTCACGTTGGTTTAAACAGCATAATTTAACTTTAGGTGTCACTTACGCTTGGTTTGAATGACGCCATCAAGAAACTTACACAGGTAGACATTATGAAAATTGATAACATTCCTGACTATATTGATCCTAGCCTAAATCTGGAACAAATTCGCGATGAGTGTCATCACCTCATCAAAAAAAGAGCTTACGTCTCAGCAGGAGCGGCAATTGTACCCATTCCGTTTTTAGACGTGGTGATAGATTTGGGAATTTTGTCGTACCTTATTCCAGATATCAATTCCCGTTTTGGCTTAGCACATGAGCACGTGAGTGTTTACGACCCAAAAACTAAAACTATTCATTGGGATGAATTACGTAAACGCGGTTTTGAATTTTCAGGTTTTGTAGTGGCACGTACTACTGTTAAAAAAACATTTAATGGTTTTTTGGGCAAAATCGTAACGAAACAGGTGACTAAATTTATACCGCTAGGCGGACAAATTGTAGCAGCAAGTTTAGGCTATTTCATGATGAAAAAAATAGCAGAAACTCACCTGAATGACAGTTACAATCTTGCAAAACGTATTCAGCAAAAAAGCCGTACCACTATTGTAAGTTAGTAGATACCTTATGGCTGAGAGCTTAATCTGCTCTCAGCTGTTTTAAAACTGCCTTTAATACTTCTAGACGTGCAGTATATTTATCATCAGTTGCAACAATATACCAAGGTGCGTATTCAGTACTGGTTCGCTCAAACATATCTGCTGCCGCTTTTAAATAATCGTCCCACTTATCACGATTACGCCAATCCTCTGCTGTAATTTTAAAGCGTTTATGGGGTGTCTCTTCTCTGGCTTTAAAACGCTGCTCTTGTTCATCTTTACTAATCGCTAGCCAAATCTTTACCACAATTGTTTGACTATCAAATAAATCTTTTTCAAAACGATTAATTTCGTCATAAGCACGCTGCCACTCTAAAGGCGAAGCAAAACCTTCGACACGTTCAACGAGTACCCGCCCATACCACGTCCGATCAAAGATCGTGATTTTTTCAGCCTCATTAATACGGTTCCAGAAACGCCATAAATAAGGATGACGTGCCTCGTACCGTTCAGGTGCTCCAATACAGTGAATATCATATTCACGCGGATCTAGGTTTTTAACAATTCGCTTAATTGCACCACCTTTACCAGCGGCATCCATCCCCTCAAAAGCAATCACGACATTGCGTTTATCGAAACGCATTGCATCAGCAATTTTTTTGCTGAGTTTATCGAGCTCTTTTTTATATTCAGCTTTTTCAAGTGGCTCATTAGAAGGTTTTAATAAACTCTCTGGAATTTTAGCTTGTTGCCATTTTCCTTTAACTTCAGTTTCATGGTCAGGAAGTTGACGCATGTGTTGCAAAAGGTATTGAGCAAAAAACTGATCGCGTTGTGTTTCATCTTCGCCATCAATAATGTACCAATCGTCGGTAAAACGACGGCGTAACTTTTGCAAAGTGTCATATTGTTTTTTATTACGCCAGTCTAGGCCGTGGAGCTTATGCCAGTGCTGCTCTGACGGATCAATTTTGTCTAAACGTTTTTGCAGTGATTTCCATGAAAGGTCGAACCAGACTTTAACGACATCGACATAATTATTTTTCAAATCTTGTTCGAATGCTCGCATACTTTCAACGTAAGCATCAAATCGCGCCTCATCTAAAGGTTCAGACACATGAGTTGCCGTAACAAGCAAATCGCTATACCAATTGCCAAACATGACCACAATTTGACCTTCGGTAGGGATAAACTCCGAATAAGATTGCCAAAATGCTTCTGTATCTGTCAGCACACGTGGTGCATCTGCTTTTACTCGTAAATATCTAGGGTCTAACCACTCACGAAGCTGCTTAACCGCTTCCCCTTTCCCAGCCAGTTCAATACCACTCATTAAAATGAGTGTACTTTTAGCATTCGGCTTCCCTCGACTTTCTTTTAGAGCATATTGTGCTTCAATCAAATCGACCGAAAGCTGTTCTTCATCTCGAACTTCAAATTTTGGTTGTTGTTCACTCATAGTCCACAGCTCTAATCATTTATTGTTTAATTTCGATGATCTTTAACTTATGCGGTTAAATGATGAATTGCTATACAAATTATGTCATTGCGACAAAATCCCCGATAAAAATTGACGCATGAATCATTTTTTTTACATCTTCTCGCCATAGTACAAGGTTACAATGCCTCTTATGATTTTTTGTAAATAGCCCAATATTAGAGTCTTACATGTCTAAACTCGCTGCTTTTGATGAACTTTTACAACAATATAAAACATTTAATTATCATGACAATCCGGTGCTTGCCCAACGTTTGCAAGATGTACAAACATGGCTAAAAGAGCGGATGAAAGATACACATCATGAATTTTTCAACTTGCCTGAACATAAACTGATGGCAGAGTATTTTTTAAATCGTTTATATGGTGGTCCAGAGTTTGATGCCCTTGCAGCACAAATTGAACGTCTATTGAAATATGCACATAAAGCCGAAAAAGTATTGCCTGAGAATGCGATTAAAACTGGAACTAAATCGGTAAGTTTAGCTGTGCTTGCCACTCAGCTTGATGAACAAGTGGCGATACAGCTTCTTGAGGATTATCCGGCTGACACGGTATTAACCGATGAAATCATGCGCTTAACCTTAACCAAGCTTGATCAGGCAGAAGCTCGTTATCAGCAACTTGCTCTTCTTGATGATTTAGGTACAGCACTCGATAAATACATGCGCTCATTTATGATGTTTACGGCTTTTAAAATGTGTAAAGGCATTGCCCAAAAATATCACTTCGAGTTGATGTATGATTTTATCCAAGATGGTTTTACTGCGATGAAACCGTTAAAATCAGCCGAGACGTTTATCAAGACTTTTACGGAAAAAGAACGCCAGATTATTGAAAATGTACATTCAGGGCATCCGAATCCGTTTAGAGTGTGATAAGGTCGGCACAGAGAAAAAATCAACCTTACGAAGTTGAGATTTTATTCATTATATTTGCATGATGATGCCTGTAAAAATAGACAAAATCTGTCATCATGCAGAACTTATTCCGTTTCACTTGAGTTTGAGTCTAGGAGAGACAATATGTCTAACGAAAACCAAAAGCCAACATCTCCAACTGAGCAGGCACAAAGTTCAGACAAAGTTAGCCCATTCCTAAGCTCACCTTTACCGCAAGGTACCCCTCAAGGGCAACAACAAACTTTACAACAAACCTTAACTGATACACCAGTTAACGGTTCTGTACCGAAATACAATTTACCACGTGGTGCTGGCAATACTGGCAACGTGGGAGAAACCACACACTTTGGTTTCTCGACTGTTAAAACTGAAGATAAAGCTCAAAAAGTTGCAGAAGTTTTCCATTCGGTTGCAAGCAAATATGACTTGATGAATGACTTGATGTCATTTGGTATTCACCGCCTTTGGAAACGCTTTGCAATTAACATGTCAGGGGTACGCCGTGGTCAACATGTGTTGGACATTGCTGGCGGTACAGGCGATTTAGCGAAAGTATTCAGCCGCGAAGTTGGTCCTCAAGGCCATGTCGTTCTTTCAGATATCAATGAGTCAATGCTCAACGTAGGCCGTGACCGTTTGATTGATGCAGGCTGTACCAATGTCGACTTCGTACTTGCCAATGCAGAAACTTTAGAGCCTTTTGCAGATAATAGCTTTGATCTACTCACCATTAGTTTTGGCTTACGTAACGTGACAGATAAAGATGCAGCACTTGCTTCTATGTTCCGTGTGTTAAAGCCAGGTGGTCGTTTACTTATTCTTGAGTTTTCTAAGCCTGTATTTGAGCCATTCTCAAAACTTTATGACCTCTACTCATTCACTGCTTTACCGATTATGGGTAAATTAGTTGCCAATGATTCAGAAAGTTATAAGTATTTGGCTGAATCAATTCGTATGCATCCAGACCAACGCACCTTAAAAGGTATGATGGAAAATGCTGGCTTCCAGAACTGTGACTATCACAACCTTACTGCTGGTATCGTTGCCGTTCACCGTGGCTTCAAACTGTAAGGGTTAACGATATGTGGTCGATTCTGGCACTCGGTGCAGTCGAACGTATCATTCATCATCTGATCGATCTGGATGCGGTTACACGCATTCAGCTTAATCAGTTACAGGGCAAAATGTTGCGTGTCGTAATCGACAGTCCGCAACTTTCTGTCGATGTCTTCTTTGACCAAGAAAAAGTACGTCTTGAACCTACTGCAACAGGGCATAGTGAAAAGCCTTCTATTTTTGAACAACGCCCTTTTGATGAGCAATTCAAAATTTCTGAAGCTACAGCAACTTTGCATGTTAAAGATGTCATTGAGCTGATCAAACTATTGGTCAGCGATCCAGATCAGATTGGCAATATCCCATTGCAAGGTGATTATCACCTGTTACAGGATATTCAAAAAATCATGCAACAAGCTGAACCAGATTTAGCTGCGCACTTATCAAGATGGGTTGGTCCTCAACTTGCCCACGAAATTGGCAAGATTCAGCTTGCACCAAAACATTTAAAACGCTCTCTTCAAAGTCATCTGTTTTTTGCTGAAGATGCCTTAAAAGAAGATAGCGGTCTATTTGCCCCTCGCTGGGAAATGGACGATTTAAGCCAAGCAACGCGCAAGCTTAATCAAGACATTGACCGTCTAGAAGCAAGATTGCAGCAACTCAACGCACAACTACAACCCTCTCAAGACTAGGTAAGACTGTATATGATTCCGCACGTTTCACGTTTACTCGAACTTTGGCGTATTGCAGCGCACTATAGACTCGATACGTTGTTCCCTGCGGATGAATTACCAGTTAAAGCTCAACGTGCATTAAGTGTTATTAAAATGCACCCAGCCGCATGGTCTAGTCGTGAACGTAAAAATCCTTTAAAGCTCAAAGAAGCTTTGGAAGAGATGGGGCCGCTTGCAATTAAGCTTGGGCAATTACTGTCAACCCGACGTGATTTGATTCCACCTGAAATACTCGCTCAATTGGTCTTACTTCAAGATCAGGTAAAACCTTTTGATAGCAATGTTGCCAAACAACGTATTCAAGATTCGTTAAAAGCTGACGTAAATACCTTGTTTGCTCGCTTTGATGACCAGCCATTAGCTGCTGCGTCAATTGCACAAGTTCATACTGCTGCTTTGCACGATGGTCGTGAAGTCGTTATTAAGGTGACTCGCCCAGACATTCGCAACCAAATTTTGCAAGACTTTGAGATTTTGGCATGGTTAGGCAATACGCTAGAAAGCCGCCTTGAAGCTGCGCGTGCGTTGCATTTAAGCGAAATTATTCAAGACTATCGCCAGATCATTTTGAATGAGCTGGACTTGAGTATTGAGGCAGATAACACCCGTCGTATGCGCCATTATTTTACTGGCTCAACCATGATGTATGTGCCTGAAGTCTACATGGACACCAAAGATGTCATGGTGGCAGAGCGGATTACAGGTGTTCCTATTTCAGATACGGCGACTTTTGACCGTCTAGGCATGGACCGCGCACAACTTGCAGAAAAAGGATTAACCATTTTCTTCACGCAAGTATTCCGCGATAACTTTTTCCATGCCGATATGCACCCCGGCAATGTCTTTGTAGAAACAATTAACCCAAGCAATCCACGCTTTATTGCGTTGGACTGTGCGATTATGGGTGAGTTATCTAAGCATGACCAGATGACGATTGCCCGCATGTTGCTTGCTGTAATGAACAGCAACTTTATGCAGCTCATTCAAATTGTGCACCAAGCTGGCTGGATTCCACCGGGTACAGACCAAGATGCGCTATCGCGTGAAATGCGTCGCACCGTTGGTCCAATGGTGTCTAAACCAATGGATCAACTTGATTTTGCTGGCATCTTAATTCAAGTGATGGATATTGCCCGTCGCTTCCATTTAGAGATTCCACCGCAACTCATGTTGTTGCTAAAGACTTTAGTGCATGTTGAAGGCCTAGGGACCGATCTTTATCCGCAGCTCGACATCTGGAAATTGGCAAAACCAATTTTGACTGAATGGGTCAAAGCCAACATGAACCCAGTCAAAAATATAAAAGAGTTAGGGCAGCAACTACCTGACCTGCTTTTAGGTGCTCAAGATTTCCCAAGCTTAATTGTTGATAGTTTAAATGGTTTAAAAAATCAGTCTGCTTGGCAAGACCGTCAGTTACGTGAGATTCAACAACTTCGTTTGCAAATGGAACATCAACAACGCCGCAGTTGGATGTTCGGCAGTACTATGCTGATTTTACTAACCATCGCGATTATTAGTCCGTGGTTCGTTTCGGTTATTTTGATTGTGCTGAGTAGCTTATTAGCGCTTTGGCGTATATTGAAATAAATTCTAAATCCCTTGCAATCGCAAGGGATTTTTCTATGACAATAATTTAATTTTAAAAAATTTTTCTAGATCAGTGATAAGTTCATTGTTAAATTGAACCTATAAATACTTCAAAAGAATAAACAATGAAAACACCTCATTTTGCCATTATCGGTGCTGGTACAGCAGGTTTAGCAACTGCCATTTTGCTCGCCCGCGAAGGCAATAATGTGACTATTTTTGAACAAGTTGATGAATTATCTCCGGTAGGTGCAGGTCTTTTACTACAACCTGCAGGGTTAGCCGTATTTGAGCATCTTGGTGTACTTGATGAAGCCTTAACACTAGGTGCAAAAGTCACAGGTTTAGAAGGGCAACTTCCTGATAAACGCCTTTTAGTAAATAGTCACTATCATGAAGCGTCAACAAATCTTTATGGTTTAGGTATTCACCGTTCTACTTTATGTCACGTTCTTACTCAAAAACTTTCTCAATATTCAAGTCACATTACTTGGCGTATGAGCCACACAATTGAAAGACTTGAAGAACACCCTAATGAAATTCGGGTCTTTGGCTTTAATCACAACCAAAAGTTTGATGATTGCTTTGATGCGGTCTTAATTGCCAATGGCGCTCGTAGTCAATTGCGACCAAAAGCATGGGTAAAGGTCGATCAAGCTTATCCATGGGGTGCTGCTTGGAGTATCGTGCCTGAATGTTTAGCACTGAATCCCCAAATTCTGCATCAATTTTATGATCGCTCCAAAATCATGATGGGGATTTTACCTACAGGGGCAATCCCTTCTGCACCCGAGCAACGACTTGCGAGTGTATTTTGGAGCCTACCTACTGCACAATTACCTACATTTTTGAAAGACGAGCAGTCAAAACAGGCTTGGTTAAACCAAGTTTCAGAGCGCTGGCCTGATGTAGCAGAATGGTTAAAACAAATTTTGTACAACAATCAAATTCAACCTAAATGGCTATCTGCCCAATACCGTGATGTCGTGATGACTCAATTTGGGCAAGGCCGAATTGGTGTTATTGGTGATGCTGCTCATGCTATGAGCCCTCAACTGGGACAAGGCGCAAATATGGCTTTACTGGATGCTTGGGCTTTTTCTCAATCATTGCAACTTGCCCAAAAGAACCAAAATATTGACTGGTCACTCCTCTGGCAGCACTATCATCAACATCGCCGCTCTTCCACCCAGTTTTATCAATTCCTCAGTCGCTTATTAACACCACTTTATCAATCTGACCATTGGTGGGCGGGAGGTTTAAGAGATCTCGTTTTCCCTTGGATGTATCAGATCCCTTATTTTCGAAAAGAAATGGCAATCACAGTTTCTGGCTTAAAAACAGGTCCATTTCAACAACTTGATTATCAGAAAATTGCTCAATATTGCGAAAAAGAAAATGTACTTAATTCAAAAAGTGAATCTCTTCCCGACTATTAATCTCACAAAAGAATAGCGAGTTATATATGAAAATCAGCCACCTTGATCATCTCGTTTTAACCGTTGCAGATATTGAAAACACCTGTAATTTCTATCAAACAGTATTAGGGTTTGAGGTCATTACGTTTAAAGGTGATAGAAAAGCCTTAAAGTTTGGGCATCAAAAAATTAATTTGCATCAACTAGGCAAAGAATTTGAACCTAAGGCATTACAACCGACTCCTGGATCTGCCGACCTGTGTTTTATTTCAGATACTCCCATTTCAGAAGTGGTTGGACACCTTAATCAGTTAAATATTCAAATTGAAGAAGGCCCCGTTGAACGTACTGGTGCAATGCACCCTATTCTCTCAGTTTATATACGTGATCCAGATCAAAATTTGATTGAGATTTCCAATATTCTCACTTCAGAAATATCTAAATAACGTACTGACAAGTAATGAGAGCAAGCTGTTTGTTAGCCTGACACAGAGAAAAAGCGTAAAGAATTTTTCCGCAAAGTGACGTTCATGCCGTACACTATACAAGCTATTTTTTAGCATCTGACTTAAATCAATTTATAGTTCATATTTCTTTGGTGATTCCTCATGAATAACACGCAATGGCTCGATGAAGTAAAATTTAACGAACAAGGTCTTATCCCTGCCATTGCTCAACATCATCAAACCGGACGCATTTTGATGGTGGCGTGGATGAACCGTGAGGCACTCGCTCTAACAGCGGAAAAAAATCAGGCTGTTTACTTCTCTCGCTCTCGCCAAAAACTCTGGCACAAGGGTGAAGAATCAGGCCATTTCCAAACAGTTTATGAAATTCGTCTGGACTGCGATGCCGATGTCATTGTGTTACAAATTGAACAGCACGGCGGTATTGCATGTCATACAGGTCGTGAGTCTTGTTTCTACCGTAAACTTACCCCACAAGGTTGGGAAATTGTCGATGCACAGTTAAAAGACCCTACTGCAATTTACGGTGAAAATGCTAAAACAGAAGCTCACGATCATGCCCATACCACTGAACAAGTTGATGTACTTGCTCATTTAGGTCAATTGATGCAAGAGCGTAAGCAAGCTGAAGCAGATACCTCTTATGTTGCCAGCCTCTATAAAAAAGGCATCAATAAAATTTTAGAAAAAGTCGGCGAAGAAAGTGTAGAAACCATTATTGCTGCTAAAGATTTTGCAGTTCAAGATTCAGAAGCTCACTTAAACGATCTCGTTTATGAAACAGCCGATTTGTGGTTCCATACTATCGTCATGTTGGGTTATTTTGATCTTAATCCACAACTTATTATTGACGAATTAGCTCGTCGTCAGGGTTTATCTGGTTTAGTTGAAAAAGCTAACCGCAACAAGGTATAAAATCACTCAGTGTCGAATATTGAAAAACCTAAAGCTACCTATGAGCAAGCGATTGCCATAGACAACGCCCGTCTTGGGCAATCATTTAAAGTGATTGCCTATGCTGGTACAGGTAAAACTACTACTTTACAAATGATTAGCGATGCCATGCCTGAGCGGCGCGGTATGTATTTGGCATTTAACAAAGCGATTGCTGGTGAAGCCCAAAACAAATTTCATCGTAATGTCGACTGCCGTACTTTTCACTCACTTGCCTTTCGTAGTGTGCCCCGTGGTGTAACTGACAAATTACGTCTACCGCGCTTAAGTCCAAGTTTTATTGCTAAAGAATATCGACTAGAGCCGATTACTTTACGACGAATGATGGGTGGGCGTTACGAGAAATATGTCTTGATGCCAAGCCGACTAGCAAGTCTTGTCGCAAATGCGGTGGGTTACTTCTGTTCAACGAGTTCTCAATACCCTGCACCTCGCCATATTCAAGCACCGAATTGGTTACATCCAGATGATATTATCGAATTACAAAAGCATCTTTATCCTGCTGTGGAACGTCGTTGGCTAGAGTCGATTGACCCGAATCATCAAGCCGGAATTGGCCATGATATTTACCTTAAACTTTGGGCATTATCTGAACCGAACATTCCTAGTGATTATGTGTTATTTGATGAAGCACAAGATGCCGACCCTTTAATGCTGGGTATTTTGCTTCGACAAAAAAATACGCAGGTCATTTATGTTGGTGATGCTCATCAACAAATTTATGCATGGCGTGGTGCGATTAATGCTATGCAGCAATTACCATTACCTGAATCTCGTCTAACCACGTCTTTTCGTTTTGGTGAAACGATTGCTGACGTTGCCAATGCGTTGCTGGGCGGCTTAAATGAGACTGTTCCTCTACTTGGCAATCCGAACCAAAAATCAAGTGTAGTTAATAAACCTCACACTAAAATGCGTGACGCAATTTTATGCCGCACTAATGCCCGTGCAATGGAACTTTTGTTGGCAGGTTTAGTTCATGGCGATAAGGTAAGTTTGCAAGCAGACCATCAAAAACTAAACCGTTTTGTAGATGCTGCAAGCCTCTTGAAACAAGGCAAACGTGTCACCGATGTTCCTGAGTTAGCATGGTTCAATTCATGGCATGATGTTCATGAATACTGTGAAACCAATGAAGGTAGTGACATTAAACCTTTGGTTAAATTGGTTGATGATCACGGGACTGACCCATTAAAGAAAGCACTTGCAAAGATTACACCCATTGAGCAAGCTGATTATGTCATCTCTACAGCCCACAAAGCTAAAGGGTTAGAATGGAACCGTGTTCATATTGAAGATGACTATCAATTTAAAATTAATGGCTTAGAACACAAGATTACAGATGAGGAGTTAAGATTACTTTACGTTGCTTGTACTCGTGCTAAAGTAAGTCTAAATATCCATCATCTTTATGATCTGATACAACAATTAAAACTAAGGGCGCCTTTAAGTCTTCGTCAATCGGTTGGTTGAAGCGCTCATACTTAGGTGAGCCTATGAAACTTGAATCGATCCAATTTAAACATATTGCTTTATTTCACGATCTTAAAATACAGTTTCAATATGAAAAACAGCCTATTACCTTAATTTTAGGTGAACAAGCAACTGGTAAAAGTATGTTACTCAAACATACTTACCATGCTTTAACTTGGTTCCCTGCCCGTCTTAAAGATTTACGTAGCCCTGGTATTGTCATGCCTGATCAAGACATTACTCAGTCGCGCCTACAATCAAGAATCGAAGTGACTATTCAAGTTCCAGCAGAAATTGGCCATTTACCTGAAAGTACCTCTGCTCAACAGGTGGATTCTTCACTATGTAGCTGGAAACTTTTTAAAACTCTAAATTCAAGTGGCATTGGAATAAGCCAAGTTGAAACGCAGCAACTTGATCAAACTATGGCCCTTTATCAGCAAGTCACAAAAAAAGATCCACTACAAGGATTGCCCTTAGTCGCTTACTACCCAGCCGAGCGATTTGTAAATGATATTAATCTGCTGAATAAAAATTTACCCGGCATTACCCAATCCATTTCAGCCTATGACATTAGCCCGCTACCATTTACAACGTTTACTCGTTTTTTTGAATGGTTACGTGAAATTAGCGATATAGAAAATGCCCAAGCTGCACATCTCGTACAACGTATTATTTCCAAACAATCAGCTCAGCAAGATCAAACAGAACTATTAAATGAGCTTCAAAAAGAGTTATCAGGGCAGCCTAAACAGCTCACCTCCCCGAATCTTTATGCACTGAAAAATGCATTAAATATTGTTTTGCCTGAACTTAAAGACCTATATTTGCAATATCAACCTCGGCTCCAGCTCATGGTTGACTATGAAGGTCAAACCCTACCGTTTCAGCAGCTTTCCAACACCACAAAAACTTGGATTGCGTTGGTAGGCGATGTAGCCCGCAGACTCTGTTTACTCAATCCATTAAGTCTAAACCCTTGCCTCGAAGGTGACGGGGTTTTATTAATAGATCAGATTGATGCACAGCTCGACTCGACACATTGCACAGAAATCTTGAATCGGCTTCATCAGGCATTCCCACGCTTACAAATTATTGCAACAGGAAGTCGTGAGGAATTACTTGAACATGCTTCCAACTATCAATGTTTAAAATTAGAAAATGGTAAAGTTAGCCATCTTGATTTAAATACAACCAAGCAACAGCTTGAAAACATCTATACATTACTGCAAAGAAGCGAACCATTAACGCAGTCTATAGAGGCACAACCTCTTAGCTTAATTGATCCAACACCATCTCCAGCACAAATTGGTGTTTTATTTCAGCAAATCCAAAATCTAAGTGAGCAACAAAAAAATGAATTATTACGCATGATTCATGCTGGAGACACACCAGAAGAAAGCCCTTCTGTTTAAATTTTATGACCCATTTACTCTATTTTTATAATGAAATTCGGCTTCACACAATATAGAGTTTAAGCAGGATTTTTAGGCTCTAAAATCCCTAGATGTTGTTACTACATGTAATAACATCAGATTTTTACTGCTTTTTTAGTGTACAATAAATTTCATTTTGCGTTTTTATTCTTCAAGTTGCGCAATACAACTTGTTTCTCGCTTTATTTTCTAATTTGGTTGGGCTTTCAGAATACAAGCCTTGGAAATCTCTTTGAATTCCTATCTGTTCTGAAATTAAAATTTCACTTTTAGGTCTCGGCCTAAATCACATATGGATACGAGTGTGCTACCGATAATTATCTTATTACCGTTAATATTAGGCACCACCCTTGTTTCATTGCTTCAACGGTTCTCGCGTGGAGTAACGGCTTTAGGGGCAATCGGAGTCAGTTTAACCAGTTTTGGTTTATTACTGGCTCAAGCAAAAACTGTGCTTGGTGGTGCAAGCATTCAACAGAGCTGGGATTGGTTACCTCAATTAGGAATTAATCTAAGCTTCAGACTCGATGCTCTTGGTTTACTATTTTCTCTACTTATTACCGGTATCGGTACACTCATTTATATATACGCCTACTACTATCTTGGCCCTAAAAATTCTTTAAGCAAACTATATGCTTTACTCATGCTGTTTATGGCAGCAATGCTGGGTATTTCGCTCTCTAATAATCTTATTATTTTATTAGTCTTTTGGGAGCTCACCAGTATTTCATCTTTTTTATTAGTGGGTTACTGGAGTCATTATGAAGCTGCTCAACGCGGCTCTCGAATGGCACTCACCATTACAGGGATGGGCGGTTTGGCGTTATTGGGTGGATTTGTTCTATTAGGACAAATCACTGGAACCTATGAAATTAATGACATCATGGGCATGAAAGATGCCATTCAAGCCCATTCCCTATTTATTCCAATGTTATTGCTTATTTTGCTTGGTGCATTTACGAAGAGTGCTCAGTTTCCATTTCATTTTTGGTTACCCAACGCAATGGCTGCGCCCACTCCGGTGTCTGCATACCTGCACTCTGCAACCATGGTAAAAGCTGGGATCTTTCTGCTTGCCCGCTTACTGCCAATTTTTGTAGGCGCTGCGATCTATCACAATATCGTGACATTTGTCGGCCTATTTACACTTTGTATGGCCGCATGTTTTGCCATTTTCAAAGAAGACTTAAAAGGTTTGCTCGCCTATTCAACAATTAGCCATTTAGGTCTTATTGTCTGTTTACTAGGTATCGGTTCACCTTTAGCAGTTGCTGCTGCCATTTTTCATATTATTAACCATGCGACATTTAAAGCAGCTCTGTTTATGCTTGCGGGGATTATTGACCATGAAACTGGTACACGTGATCTTCGAAAACTCAGTGGTATTTGGCAATTACTTCCTTTCACGGCCACATTAACCATGATCACCGCTGCCTCTATGGCAGGGGTACCACTCACCAATGGCTTTATTTCTAAAGAGATGTTCTTTACCGAGCTATTGGCGAATCTTTCAGGTTCAACGGTTATCTTTGCCAGCATTATTGCAACTCTGGCTGGTATCTTTGCAGTAAGTTATTCAATTCGCTTAGTGCATGGCGTGTTTTTTGACGGTCCAATTGGTAAACAAGTTCCAAATAAAGATGCACATGAACCACCTATCGGTATGCGTTCGCCAGCCATTCTTCTTGCTGTGCTATGTATCTTGGTTGGAGTTTTACCTTCTTTATTGGTAGAACCACTGGTCAATAGCGTAACGAGAGCAAGCTTGATGCAACCAGAATTTGCAGGAACTCATCTTGCAATCTGGCACGGATTCAATGCTCCTCTCATTATGAGTATTATTGCTTTAGTGGGCGGCTCACTCTTCTATTTTGCTTTGGCAAAAGATGGCATGATTCGTAAAATTGACCTTGACCCACGTCTTGGCAGATTACAAGGCCGTATTTTATTTGATTTATTTTTAAAACATCTGTTGCTCACCAGCCGAAAAATCAAACAAAAAACTGAAAATGGCTCATTGCAAAGTTACTTGTTCTTGATCATTGCTTTTAGCATCATCATGGTAACCATGCCGCTACTTAATCAAGGGCTTACTACAGGCACACGTGAACTCACTCATGCCCCATGGATTGCCATCGTTCTCTGGCTGACCTTATTCTCGGGTTGCTGGATGATGCTATGGTTCCACCATGAACGTATTAAAGCAGTCCTCATTAGTGGTGCAATTGGTCTGGTTGTAACGATGGTGTTTGTCACCATGTCAGCTCCTGATTTGGCATTGACTCAAATTACTGTGGATGTTGTAACCACTGTTCTTTTATTAATGAGTTTATCTTTACTTCCACAGCTAACGCCTTATGAGTCTCTTCGCTCAAGACGTTTAAGAGATGCCGCTTTAGCCATTATTGGAGGCTTAGGGATAGGCTGGATTACGTGGCTGATTTTAACTCGTGATCATAATTCGATTTCATGGTTCTTTGCCCAACAATCTTTACCACTCGGTGGTGGTTCAAATATTGTAAATGTCATTTTAGTTGACTTCCGTGGTTTCGATACCTTTGGTGAAATTACGGTACTAGGAATTGCGGCTATTGGTTCACTCTGCCTCATGGATGGCATGCGTGTACATGGTACAACCATGACCCAAGGTCTCACCTACCGTTTTAATCCATCTCCGCTCATGTTCCGTATTACAGCCTCTTGGGTATTACCATTAGCGCTTGTGGTGAGTGTTTATATCTTTATGCGCGGGCATAACTATCCAGGTGGTGGCTTCATTGCAGGTCTAATCACCTCAATGGCGTTAATCATCCAATATATTGCGCTAGGTCAAGACCAAACCGAACAATTACTCAAAGCAAAATCAGGGCGTCTTTACGAAGTCTGGATTGGTTCAGGTTTAACAATTGCTGGGCTTACTGGTGTAGCTGCATGGTTCTGGTTACGCCCATTCCTCACCAGCGCGCACGTGTATGTTGAATTACCAATTTTAGGAAAACTACATTTGGCTTCAGCTGCAAGTTTTGACTTAGGTGTTTATATCACCGTTGTTGGTGCAACGATGTTGCTCATCTCTGTATTGGGAGACTCTCGCCACTCAAGTATGTCTGGTCCTGTAGTACCACATCGGGAGGAATCATCATGATCAGTTTAGAATTCTTATTGGCTTCTGCTATTGGTTTACTTGTTGCCACAGGTATTTATCTGATTTTACGTGCTCGTACTTTCCCTGTCGTGCTTGGATTAGCTGTAATTGGCTATGCTGTAAACCTATTTTTATTCGCTATGGGCCGATTACAAATCAGCTCACAAGCAATTTTAACTGAAACAACAAAAATAACCGATCCACTTCCTCAAGCGCTGGTGTTAACAGCCATTGTGATCGGTTTTGCAACCACCGCTTTTATTGTACAACTGGCGCTGCGTAGCCGTTATGAGTCAGGTAGTGATCATGTTGATGCTAAAGAAGACATCTCTCCAACATACGACCCACGCGAGGATGAGCCGTAATGTTTGATTTTTTATCTTTCTGGCAAGAACATGCGCCTATTTTTAGCATTCTCATCCCGGCATTTACTGCTTTTATTTTATTACTGCTCGGCAACCCTGGAGCCGGTGCTTTAAAAGATGACTGGCGACAACCATGGCGTCGTGGCATTAGTCTTGTTTCGGCAATTGCTGGATTAATTACTGCAATTGTATATTTGAGCTTTGCAAGCACGGGCCAGATTACCATTTACCAACTGAGTGAATGGTCAGCACCATTTGGCATTGTACTCGTATTAGATCGCCTTTCTGCTTTTATGCTGGTACTGACCTATGCACTAGTCGTCCCAGTTTTATGGTATGCAATCGACAATTGGGATACCCGTGGTCGCTATTTCCATGCCATGGTGCATTTCTTGTTAATGGGTATCTGCGGAGCATTTTTAACAGGCGATTTATTTAACCTTTTCGTCTTTTTTGAAATCTTGTTGATGGCTTCGTATGTTTTGCTTTTACATGGACAAGGCAAGCCACGCTTTCAGCTGGGTGTTCACTACGTCATTATCAATCTATTAGCCTCTGCCCTATTCTTAATTGGCCTTGGTATGATTTATGGTAGTGTGGGTAGCCTCAACATGGTGGATGTTTCACGTCTTATCCCCACACTCGAAGCAGATCAACATAAATTAGCCGTAGCAGGTGCCTTACTTTTATTTGTAGTGTTTGGCATTAAAGCAGCCATGCTTCCTGTAGGTTTTTGGCTACCAAAAACTTATGCTATTGCAAGTACGCCTGTAGCTGCAATTTTCACCATTATGACCAAGGTCGGTATATATTCGATTTTGCGTGTGAATGGAACTGTATTTGACGATGCGCTTAGCCAAGAAATCTTAAAAAGCTGGTTACTTCCGATTGGTTTAATTACATCACTCTATGGTGTGATTGGAGCAATTGGAGCAGATCGATTACGTCGCTTTGTCGGGTTTATGGTGCTTTCTTCAATTGGCACCTTGCTCACGGCAATTGCCATGTCGAATACACAAGCATGGTCTGGCGCATTATATTACTTAGTGCACAGTACGCTGATTGGAGCAGCTTTTTATCTATTTTGTGGATGGATAACCTCACAACGTGGAGATTTTAAAGATCACTTAAAAGTTGCTCCAAGAATCAAACAAGAAAAAGCGGCTATGCTGACTTATTTCTTGATTGCCATGATGCTCGCGGGTTTACCACCTTTTAGTGGTTTCCTTGGAAAAGTATTCATTTTACAAGCGACAGTTGAAACCAGCTACCAAGGTTGGATCATTGGTGTGGTACTTGTTGTTAGCCTATTAAGTATTATTGCTCTAACACGTGTTGGTTTTATCTTGTTCTGGCGAGCAACACCTCCTGAACAAGATCCAATTCATCCTGCTTATATTCTTTATCAGGCCTTACCAGAACGAGCACCACCACGTAATGATAAAGTCATCTATGTGTTACTTGCTGGCTTAATGGCTTATGTCATATTTGCTGCACCTATTCAGCATTACACATTAAGTACTGCCCAGCAGATCCAAGACCATGCGCTTTACCAACGTACTATTCTTAAAGTAGATCAAAATGGTGAATTTATCAGCGTGCAACCATTTGATCCCGCTTACCTACCAGAAACTAAATATGGGGGTGAAGTTGAAGATCATAATGCTTACCTCATTCCTGATATTATTTCGAAAGATACCTTCAATGGTGAACATATTTCAGAATATAAACATCGACAAATTCAGCAACAGGACAAACTACAAACGCCTACCATTGTTGATGAAAGTCAATTGAAACCTATGGAGCCATAACAATGCAGTTATCTCATTTGCTTGAACGCTGGTTTCCACATCCATTTGTTTCCGTTCTTATCATTTTATTTTGGCTGATGCTGTCACATAGTCTGGATGCCAGTGATATTTTAATGGCTGTGCTTTTAGGCTTGATTATTCCTCGTTTAGTCAAACCGTTCATTACTCGCACACCGCATATTCACTGGAAACCTGCTGTTAAATTATGCTTTGTAGTTCTTTGGGATATTGTCATTTCTAACTTTCGAGTAGCAAAGCTCGTTTTAGGACCTACCAAAAATTTACACCCTAAATGGTATCGTGTGCCACTAGAAACAGAACATGAGCAGGTCAATACATTACTGGCAATGATCATTACGACAACGCCGGGTACTGTCTCTGCTGGTATTGATCAGGAACGTGGAGATATTTTGGTTCACGCCTTGAGCACGGATGATACCGAATCTGACATTCAAGACATCAAACAACGCTATGAAATTCCACTTATGGAAATTTTTGATGTAAAAAGTGAAACGGAGGCAAGTGTATGACAATCCTACCCTATGCTCTAGGTATTAGCTTAATTGCCATTACAATCTCTATGCTACTTTGTCTTTTCCGAATGGTAATCGGTCCATCAATTGTAGATCGACTTTTAGCACTCGATACTCTTTTCTTAAATGCAACTTGCCTCATTGTTGTGCTAGGCATTTACTGGATGACGACCTCTTTATTTGAAGGAGCGCTACTGGTTGCTATGCTAGGTTTCGTATCTACAGCAGCCTTAGCACGTTACTTCACAACCGGTCATGTTGTCGATTAAGGAGAGATCAAAATGCAGTTTGTAATGGAAATTATTGTTTCGGTCTTTCTGATTTTTGGCGCTTTCTTTATGTTAGTCGGCTCAATTGGTATGGTCCGCTTACCTGACTTATTCATGCGCTTACATGCACCCACAAAATCGAGTACGTTAGGATTAGGCAGCTTCTTGATTGCTTCCATGATCTTTTTTGCTTTTCAAGGCCGCTTTGGTTTTGCCGAGCTACTGATCACACTTTTAGCTTTTATTACCGCACCGGTTTCGGCAAATTTAATTGCTCAAGCTGCGCTACATTTACGTTTGCGCTCGCTTAGTGGAGAAGTTCCTGAAGCAATTGAACGCCCTTTGCCTTGGGATCGTTATAAAATTGGACAGCGTTTCTCACAAAATAAACCTCCTATGGACCCTCCTAAAGAATAGGGAAAAAAGACAACCAATAAAAAAAGCCACCCGAAGGTGGCTTTTTTATTTTTAAGTTATATTACTGTTCGTCATCTGACTCGCGTTTCGGTAAATCATTTACCGCTTTCTCGATCAGACCAAACATATAGTTACCATAGGCATTAGTCTTGTCATAATGGAAACGCAATCTTGGCGTAATACGTGTCTTGATACGACGACTCAATTCATGACGCAAGAAACCAGAAGCTTTATTTAATACATCTAAAGTTTCTTTATTTGCTGCTTCACTTTGCTCATCACCAAGCTCACGTCCCATTACAGTGACATAAACTTCAGCATAACCCATGTCTGCACTGACTTTCACCGCAGAGATGGTCACTAGACCACCTAAGCGAGGATCTTTAAGCTCCTGACGGATCAGCTCAGACAACTCACGTTGCACTGAATCCGCCATGCGCTTTAAGCGTTGGCTACCCGCCATTAAAGACTCCGTTTAATCAATTGAACATCATAGACTTCAATCTTATCTTTTACTTTGATGTCTTTATAACCTTTCACCGCAAGACCACATTCCATACCGGCACGAACATCTTCAACCACTTCTTTATAGCGACGAAGAGATTCAAGCTCACCTTGGAACACAACCACGTCATCACGTAATACGCGAATCGGTTTATTACGATGCAATACACCTTCAAGTACCATACAGCCTGCTGCTGCACCAAACTTACTTGAGTGGAATACTTCACGTACTTCAGCAACACCCAAAATAGTTTCACGATGTTCAGGAGCAAGTTTACCACTCATGGCATCTTTCACATCATCAATCAATTCATAGATGATGCTGTAGTAACGAATATCGATACCGTCTTGGTCACTTCTCTGACGAGCAGTCGTATCAGCACGAACGTTAAAGCCCAACAATACAGCTTCTGAAGATTCAGCAAGAATCACATCAGACTCAGTAATCGCACCAACACCCGAACTAATTACACGAACTTTTACTTCATCAGTAGATAATTCATGTAAAGCTGCATTCAATGCTTCTAAAGTACCACGTACGTCAGTTCTTAAAACAACGTTCACTGTAGGAACATCTTTTTTGCCCATTGACGACATGATATTTTCAAGACGCATTGCGCTTTGACGATCAATACGTTTTTGACGTTCACGGTCAGCACGAGCATCAGCAACTTCACGTGCTTTCTTCTCGTCATTTACAACAAGAACTTCATCACCTGCCATTGGAGCATCTGGAAGACCCAGAATTTCTACTGGAATAGATGGTCCTGCTGATTTAATAGGCTTACCATTTTCATCAGACATTGCACGGACACGACCATATGATGAACCTGCAAGAACAAGGTCACCAATGTTTAATGTACCGTTTTGAACAAGAATAGAAGTTACTGCACCACGGCCTTTATCAACACGCGCTTCAATAACAACACCTTGAGCAGCACCTTCAGCAGATGCTTTTAATTCCATCAATTCTGATTGAATAAGAATTAAATCAAGGAGTTCATCAATACCTTGTCCACTGTGTGCAGAAACCTTAGCAATCGGAACATCACCACCCCATTCTTCTGGAACGATTTGTTTCGTTGTTAATTCATTTAAAACACGGTCTACATCAGCAGATTCTTTATCCATTTTGTTGATTGCAACAATAATTGGAGTACCTGCTGCACGCGCATGGTCAATTGCTTCTGCAGTTTGTGGCATTACACCGTCATCTGCTGCAACAACCAATACAACGATATCCGTTGCTTTAGCACCACGTGCACGCATTGAAGTAAATGCAGCATGTCCCGGTGTATCAAGGAATGTAATAATTCCTTTGTCTGTTTCAACGTGATATGCACCAATATGCTGGGTAATACCACCTGCTTCACCTGCCGCCACTTTCGAACGACGGATACGGTCAAGCAATGATGTTTTACCATGGTCAACGTGACCCATAATGGTAACAACTGGCGGACGAGTTGTTTGCTCACCACGTGCTTCTTCAGCCGCTTCAAGCAAGTTATCTTCCGCTTGTGTATCAGAAACTAAAACAGGGTTATGGCCCATTTCTTCAACAACAAGTGCTGCTATATCTTGATCAATAGCTTGTTCTTGATTAACCAACTCACCCATTTTCATAAGTGATTTGATAACTTCACGTACTTTAATCGCCATTTTTTGAGCAAGATCGGCAACAACAATGCTTGAACCAATTTCTACATCATAAACTTGCTTTTTAACTGGTTTTTCAAATCCATGCTTATTTGCCTGACTTGATTTTAAACCGCGTTTGTTATGGTTAACAAAGCTTTGCTCTTCTTGACCACGACGACCACCTTTTTTACCCGCACGTGGGTTAGTGGTTGCGCCACCGCGTTTAATTTCACGGTCTTCTTGCTTAAATGAATCTTCATAAGCCTGGCCAACTAGACCTGAAGCAAGTGGAGAATCATCAATCACACGAATTGTAGTAGTAGCTTCGTCATTTGAATACTTAGACGCCATTTTGCGCATTTGTTCAAGTGTACGTTGCTGAGCTTCTTCAGCCGCTTTACGACGCGCAGCTTCTTCAGTCGCTTTTAACTGAGCTGTTTGTGCTTCACGCGCTTTCTTTTGCTCTAATGTTTCTGCTGGTTTTGGTGCAGGTTTTACTGTACCACCACCACGTCTTTTCACGACTACAGCAGCTTTAGGAGCTGTTTGTGCAGCGCTATCTTGTTGATGAGCAGCACGCATAGCATCTAAAGTTGCTTTTGCTTTTTGCTCTGTTTGAAGACGCGCGTTTTGCTGTGCAGTGTCACGCGTTTGCTGTTCTACACGTGTTTTAGCTTCAGCTTCTGCACGTGCTTTAGCTTCAGCTGCAATTTGTTCAGGGTTTGGTTTAGCAAAAACCTGTTTTTTACGTACTTCTACGTTAATTGTTTTTGCTTTACCTGAAGTACTTGCAACTTTAGCGGTACTGGTTGTTTTACGTTTCAACGCAATTTTTCCTGTGTTACCACTTTCCTGACCATGCACTTTTTTCAAATGATTGACTAAAGTATCCTGTTGTTCAGTGGTAATAATATCGTCTGCTGTACGTTGAGGCAAACCTGCTTCACGAGCCTGTTCTAGGAGCTTCTCAACAGGACGTTCTACACTGAGAGCTAACTCTTTAATCGACTTGTCCGTCATATTTCATCTCCTAGTTAAACCATGATTCGCGAGCTTTCATGATCAATTGACCTGCTTTTTCATGATCAAGACCTTCAATATCAGAGATATCATCAGTAGCCTGATCTGCCAAATCGTCGACAGTAATAATACCGCGCGCGGCAAGCGAGTAAGCGATCTCAGAAGTCATGCCTTCCATAGTTAGAAGGTCTGCGCTCGGTTCTTGAATATTTTCTTGCTGTTTCAAAGCATCAGTAAGTGCTGCTTCTTTTGCACGACTTTGCAATAACTCAACCAATTCAGCATCAAGCTCAATTTCGTCAAAAGTTTCAGCTGGAACATAAGCAATCTCTTCTAAAGAGGTAAAGCCCATTTCCACCAATGCCATTGCTAAATCTTCTTCAATATCGAGACGTGATACAAACATGTCAAGATATTGCTGAGCTTCATTTTGCTGACGAGCACGATACTCTTCTTCAAGCATCATGTCGAGTTTGTAGCCAGTTAAATCAGAAGCTAAGCGAACGTTCTGGCCTTGTGAGCCAATCGCACGAGCCAATTGATCGCTGGTTGCAAAAATAATATCGGCACTTCTTGCATCTTCATCAAGCACGATGCCTGAAACATCAGCTGGTTCTAATGCACTTGCAATGTACTGAGCTGGATCATCAGACCAGACCACTACATCAATACGTTCACCGTTTAGCTCTTGTTGTACTGCTTGAATACGCGTACCACGCATACCAATACATGCACCGACAGGGTCAATACGATGGTCATTTGTTTTTACTGCAATTTTAGCACGAACGCCTGGTTGACGTGCCGCTGCTTTAATTTCAATAATTTCTTCAGAAATCTCAGGAATTTCTTTTTTCATTAAAGCAATTAACATTTCAGGCTTAGCGCGTGATAACAACAACTGAGCGCCACGACCTTCACGGTTCACATTGTATAAAATAGCGTTCATACGTTGTTTTGGACGAAGAATTTCTTTAGGAATCATTTCTTCGCGCGCAAGATAAGCTTCTGCGTTGTCGCCTAAATCGATAATAAAGCCATCTTTGGTTTGTTTTTTCACTTCACCGTAAATCAACTCACCAACTTTAGACTCGTATGCATCAGCAACTAAAGCACGCTCAGCTTCACGAATTTTTTGTACAATAACTTGTTTTGCAATTTGTGCAGCGATACGACCAAACTCAATAGATTCTACTTCGAGTTCACGTACATCACCAATTGACCATTTAGATGGGTCAAGGTCAGAAATCGCATCTTGGCAAGCTGGCATTTCATGATCTTCATCTGCCACAACAGTCCATTGACGGAACGTACTGTAATCACCAGTTTTACGATCAATTTCTACACGAAGCTGAGCTTCTTCAGCATGCGTACCTTCGTAAAATCTTTTCTTCGTTGCGGCAACTAGAGCTTGTTCTAAAGCCTCGAAGATCGCTTCACGACTAACACCTTTTTCATTACTAACCGTTTCAACAACGGTAAGAATTTCGCGGCCCATAAGTCACCTACCGATTTCTTATAAAATTTAAATAAATTTAATCTTGATAGATCAAGTTTGCTTTATCGATATTGTTGCTGTCGATCTCAAGCACGTGCTGCCCATCAACTTCAACCTGAATTTCTTCATTTTCAAGGTCTACTGCGATAAGTTTTGCTTGAAATTTACGACGGTTTTCTACTGCTGCAATCAAACGCAAAGCAATTTGTTGTCCAATGTAGCCTTGTAACTGTTCTAGTTGAAAAAATGGACGATCCCAGCCCGGTGAAGAAACTTCTAATGAATACTCACCTGAAATTGGATCATGAACATCCAGCATTGCGCCGACTTGTTGTGTTACACGCACACAATCTTGTACACCAATACCACGGCCTTGTTCTACTTCGCCATCTTCATCAAGTACAGGCTCAGCATCTTCACTTACCGCTTTGTCGATATAAATACGCAATAATGAACGTTTGCCTTGTGGGAGAAACTCGATTCCCCAAAGGTCGACACCACATGCTTGTACTGCAGGAACAATTAAGTCATGCAATGCTTGGGATTTATTTGATAATTTCATTTACTCTCGTCATTCTCGTGCGATTCAATCGGTTGTTTTAACCGACACAGACCTACTATAGTGAAGCATGACTATTTGACCAATTGATGTCGAAACTACACGATAGCGATACGATAACCAATAAAAAAGGGCGTTAATCGCCCCTGTCTTGCACAGAAAACAATAGTCCACTGTGCAAAAAGGCCCACTTGTTTGTGAGCCTCTTTTAAGAAACTTGGTAGCGGGAGCTGGATTTGAACCAACGACCTTCGGGTTATGAGCCCGACGAGCTACCAGACTGCTCCATCCCGCAACAACGTGCAAAAATTATATACAAATATCAAATAAAGTCAATGTAAACTTACTAGATATTTGCCTGATTAAGTTGCACCTTAATCAAATTGGTAGCGGGAGCTGGATTTGAACCAACGACCTTCGGGTTATGAGCCCGACGAGCTACCAGACTGCTCCATCCCGCAACAAAAACAAACCACACGCATCAACTTTCTGGTTAAAAGCTGGTGCGGAAGGGGGGACTTGAACCCCCACGCCCGAAGGCACTACCACCTCAAGGTAGCGTGTCTACCAATTCCACCACCACCGCAGCTTGTGGGACGCATTCTAGTGCTTCCCACCACAAAAGGAAAGCCCTATTTCGAATTATTGACTCGTTTTTGGTGCAGTTGGCGAAGTTTCAGGCAATGTGCTTGGTGTTGGCGCAGTAGTTTGTACAGTTTTTAGACTATAAGCCTCACTAGTTTGCTTTTTCGCAAAAACAGCTAGGGTTAAACTAGTCACAAAAAACAATGCTGTTAACACAGCAGTAAGTCGAGTAAGGAAGTTAGCTGAACCCGATGCGCCAAATACAGTTGCTGCTCCGCCACCGCCGAAAGAAGCACCAGCATCCGCACCTTTACCGTGTTGCACTAGAATCAAGCCAATCATCAGTACCGCTAAAATAATATGTACGATCAGTACAAAAGAGTGCATACCCTATCCTCGTTATTTACTTTGTGCAAAGGCTTCTACGATTTGATAAAAAGATGCTGCATTTAACGAAGCACCTCCAACCAACGCGCCATTAATATCTGGACATGCTGCCAATTCAACTGCATTTTCAGCTTTTACACTACCGCCATATAAAATCGCAATGTCTGGACCCGCAGAAGTAATCTGACTTAAACCTTCACGGATTTTAGCATGCATTGCCTGTGCATCTTGTGGTGAAGCAGTTTTACCTGTACCAATTGCCCAGATTGGCTCATAAGCAATTACAATTTGCTTTTGCCATTGCTCTGCGGTCACTATAGGAGCTATATCACAGATTTGTTGCAATACAACCTGCTCTGCCAAATCTTGTTCACGCTGTTCGAGACTTTCCCCCACACAATAAATGACAGTTAAGCCCGCATTTAAAGAATTTTGGAGTTTTGCCTTCAAAATTTCAACGTTATCACCTAATAAATCACGGCGTTCGGAATGACCCACCAATACAAAATTAATTTGGCTATCTTTTAATAATTCTGCACTGACTTCACCAGTATAGGCGCCTGTACCTGCTACACGCGATACATCTTGTGCAACTGTATATACTGTTCTTGCAGCATCTTGCAATTGTGTTTGTACCATTGCAAGTGCAATAGAAACTGGAGCAACCCCGACATGGCAGCTTTCATCTGCAATTTGGTTTTGTTGCAATAGTTGTTTAAATTCTTCTATAAGCTGTTTGGCATTGGCACGCATTGGGTTCATTTTCCAGTTGCCAACTACCCAAGGCGTAATCGTCGAACCCGACATACGGCTCACCTTTCATCAAAAATGCAGCACATTCTACACGCATTTCCACAAATTTCAGATACTTTTCTTTAACAGGATTGCTCATATCTTTTCTACTATTTGAAAACAGTAATAAATGTTTATTAAGCCTAAAGCCTTAGCTTTTAAAAATTAATGAATAAAAACTTCGACTGGTTCAAGCTTTAACAATCGGATCAAGACGAGAGCATCATTTTCTCAGGTAGTAATTTTAGATAACAAAAGTATAATTTTTTATATACCAATTATAAACATATGAGCACAGGTAGGCAGATGTCAGTCATACATACATCTCCAAAATTTTCGGGGTTTTTTCGGCGATTAGTCGAAGAAAAACATGTGTCGGCAGCGACCATGCAAACAGCATTAGATGCAGCAAAAAGAGCTAAACGGGATACGGTTGCGTACCTGATTGAAGAGGTTCATCTCTCCCCTTCTTTATTAGCTGAAACAATTTCTATTGAATTTGCTGAACCATATTTTGATCTGGATGTTTACGATACCAGCCAGATTCCTAAAGATTTGGTCGACCAGAAACTGATTTTAAAACATCGGGTCTTGCCTCTCGTACAAAGAGGACAGATTTTATATGTTGCTACCAGTAACCCCAATAATATTGAAGCGATTGATGCTATTCGCTTCAACAGCAAGCTTATGGTTGAGCAGGTTATTGTCGAGCATCATAAACTTGAGAAAATTCTGGCGCAGCAATTTACTGAAGAAAGCAGTTTCGAGTTTAGTGATGAAGAGTTTGATCTTGATGTAGATCTTGATACCTCAACCGCTCCAGAAGAGGATGAGGATACTCCGCAAGGCGATGAAGCACCTATTGTTAAATATGTTAACAAGTTATTAATAGATGCGATTCGTATGGGGGCTTCAGACTTGCATTTCGAACCCTATGAGAAATCGTATCGGGTCCGTTATCGGGTCGATGGCGTTTTGCGTCAGATTGCAAACCCACCTTTGCAACTAGCTAACCGTTTGGCTTCACGCTTGAAAGTTATGTCTCAAATGGACATTTCTGAAAAGCGTGTTCCTCAAGATGGTCGTATCAAACTCAAGCTATCGAAATCTAAAGCAATTGATTTTCGTGTGAACTCTCTTCCGACCTTATTTGGTGAAAAGCTAGTTCTACGTATTCTCGATCCATCTAGTGCCATGCTGGGAATTGATGCTCTAGGATATGAAGAAGAGCAAAAAGCACTCTTTATGGAAGCATTAGATAAGCCACAAGGTATGCTTTTAATTACTGGTCCTACAGGTTCTGGTAAAACAGTATCCTTATATACGGGCCTCAACATTTTAAACACTGAAAGTTCCAATATTTCTACTGCCGAAGATCCAGTCGAAATTAACCTTGAAGGTATTAATCAGGTTAACGTAAACCCTAAGGTTGGTCTTAGTTTTTCGGCCGCGCTTAAATCATTTTTACGTCAGGATCCTGACATTATTATGGTCGGTGAGATTCGTGATTTAGAAACAGCTGAAATCGCGATTAAGGCTGCTCAGACGGGCCACATGGTAATGTCCACACTACATACCAACAGTGCCCCTGAAACACTTACTCGTCTACGCAACATGGGAGTTCCATCTTTCAATATTGCGACATCGGTCAATTTGGTCATTGCTCAACGTTTGGCACGTCGATTATGCCCTCAATGTAAGGTGCCTAGTGACATTCCTAAACAAAGCCTATTAGAAATGGGTTTTACCGAACAAGATCTAATACATCCCGATTTTCAAGTTTTTCAACCAGTCGGTTGTCCTGAATGTCGTGAGGGTTACAAAGGTCGAGTAGGTATTTATGAAGTAATGAAAGTCACACCTGAGATTTCCAAGATTATTATGGAAGACGGCAATGCTTTAGAAATCGCTGCTGCTTCTGAAAAACTGGGGTTTAATAATCTACGTCGCTCAGGTTTAAAGAAAGTCATGCAAGGTGTTACTTCTTTACAAGAAGTCAACCGCGTGACCAGTGAATAAAGACAATTTAAAATAAGGATAATGTCATGACTGTCAAAAAGGCACAATTGATGCCGACTTTTGCTTATGAAGGGGTTGACCGTAAAGGCGTAAAAATTAAGGGGGAACTTCCAGCTAAAAATATGGCTTTAGCTAAAGTCACCCTACGCAAACAAGGGGTAACTGTCCGTAATATTCGGGAAAAGCGTAAAAATATTCTTGAAGGTTTATTTAAGAAAAAAGTATCAACGCTCGATATAACGATTTTCACGCGACAACTTGCAACCATGATGAAAGCTGGTGTCCCACTGGTACAAGGCTTTGAAATTGTGGCAGAAGGTCTAGAAAACCCAGCGATGCGCGAGGTGGTGCTCGGTATTAAAGGCGAAGTTGAAGGTGGCGGTACTTTTGCCTCAGCTTTAAGAAAGTATCCTCAGCACTTCGACAAACTGTTTTGCTCTCTTGTAGAGTCTGGCGAACAGTCTGGTGCGCTTGAAACCATGCTGGACCGCGTGGCAATTTACAAAGAAAAAAGTGAATTGCTTAAGCAGAAAATTAAGAAAGCTATGAAATATCCAGCAACGGTTATTGTGGTTGCTGTGCTTGTTACCATTATTTTGATGGTTAAGGTAGTCCCCGTCTTCCAAGATCTGTTTTCTTCCTTTGGCGCAGATCTTCCTGCTTTTACACAAATGGTCGTAAATATGTCGAAATGGATGCAGGAATACTGGTTCATTCTGATTTTTGTGATTGGGGCAATCATTACCGCATTTCTGGAAGCTAAAAAGCGCAGTAAAAAATTCCGTGATGGTTTAGACAAACTCACGCTTAAGTTACCTATCTTTGGTGATCTTGTTTACAAGGCGATTATTGCCCGCTACAGCCGTACTTTAGCAACCACTTTTGCAGCAGGTGTTCCGCTCATTGATGCGCTTGAATCAACAGCAGGTGCAACCAATAATGTTATTTATGAACAAGCTGTAATGAAAATTCGTGAAGATGTTGCAACAGGTCAACAACTCCAATTTGCGATGCGCGTTTCAAATCGTTTTCCATCTATGGCTATACAAATGGTCGCAATTGGTGAAGAATCTGGTGCACTAGACAGCATGCTCGATAAAGTTGCCACCTACTATGAAAATGAAGTTGATAATGCCGTTGATGGCTTAACTTCAATGATGGAACCTTTAATTATGGCAATTTTAGGGGTACTTGTAGGCGGTCTGGTTATTGCTATGTATCTTCCAATTTTCCAAATGGGTTCAGTCGTGTAATGCAAGAAATTATTGCTTATTTTATTCAAAACTTAACTGCACTTTATATTGCAGTTGCACTATTGAGCCTGTGTATTGGTAGCTTTTTGAATGTGGTGATTTATCGCACCCCCAAAATGATGGAACTAGATTGGCAGCAAGAATGTCAAATGTTACTCAATCCTGAACATCCCATTATTGACCATGAAAAGCTAACATTAAGTAAGCCCGCTTCATCATGCCCCCAATGTCACCAGCCCATTCGCTGGTATCAAAATATTCCTGTCATAAGTTGGTTGGTTTTAAAAGGTAAATGTGGGCATTGTGAGCATGCAATTAGCATGCGCTACCCAGCCATCGAACTATTAACAATGGCATGTTCACTGGTTGTGGTCATGGTGTTTGGCCCAACCATACAAATGTTTTTTGGACTAGTTCTGACTTGGGTTTTAATTGCTTTAACATTTATAGACTTTGATACTCAGCTGCTACCCGACCGTTTTACCTTACCTTTGGCCGCACTGGGTTTAGGTATTAATACCTTTAGCATCTACACCACACCCACTTCAGCTATTTGGGGTTACTTAATTGGTTTTTTATGCCTATGGATTGTGTATTACCTATTTAAAGTAATTACTGGCAAAGAAGGCATGGGCTACGGCGACTTTAAGTTGCTTGCGGCATTAGGTGCATGGATGGGGCCATTGATGCTGCCATTAATTGTGCTATTGTCATCTTTACTAGGTGCAATTATTGGCATCATTTTACTAAAATTACGCAATGACAATCAGCCCTTTGCCTTTGGGCCGTATATTGCCATTGCGGGTTGGGTTGCCTTTTTATGGGGTGACAAGATTATGAAAATCTATTTGGGAGGTTAAGATGGCTTTTATTCTGGGAGTCACAGGTGGTATTGGTAGCGGGAAATCTGCTGCAACACAATGGTTTGAATCCCAAGGAATACAAGTTGTCGACGCCGACATCATTGCTCGCGAAGTGGTTGAAAAAGGCCAACCTGCCCTTCAAAAAATTCAACAAACTTTTGGAGACTGGGTACTTCAACCTGATGGAAGCCTAGATCGTCGTGCCCTACGCGAGTATATTTTTCAAAACCCACAAGCGCGCCATACACTTGAGCAAATTACTCATCCTGCAATCCGCCAATCTATTATTCAACAACTACAAAATCCACGTAGCGCTTATGTGATTTTAGTTTCACCATTGCTCTTTGAAACCAACCAGCATGAATTGGTTAATCACACGTTATTAGTTGATGCGAGTGAACAAACTCAAATTCAGCGTGCAAGTCAACGCGATGGACAAAACCAAGAACAAATCCAGAAAATTATTGCGGCGCAAATGCCACGTGAACGAAAACGCGAACTTGCCAATGACATTGTGTTTAATGACGGATTACTCGAACATTTACATCAACAATTAGAGCCTTTACATCAAAGTTATTTGAAACGTACAGACTAATCTGGCTCATTTTGCTGTTTAATTTTTTGTGCCAAGCTATCTGGTCGGAACCATCGCCAAGGTTGTAAAGCACCGATTCCCATTCCGACCAAGCCCACAACAATCGATGGGCTTAACGCCTCCCCTAACAGAGGTACGGCCAATATGGCTGCAATAAAAGGCGCCAAAGTGACAATGCTTCCAGTTTTAAAAGCACCTAAACGCTGAATCGCTGCCACATAAGTCAAAGTTGCAATAATAACGACAAATACACCATGGAAAATGCCTTGTATGGCTAAATGAACAGGACTGACTTCCATGAAATGCTTAGGCAAAAATAAAACATAGATGGGCAAATAAATAATTGCAGACCAAATCGCAACACTTGCCATTGAGTGCCATGCAGACAGTTTCCACTGTTTAAGTAACACAGTGAAAATACCCCACCAAATCGCACTAATAAAAAGGAGTAGATCACCTATTCCAAAAGCAGAAGCATTACCTTGCAGCATCAAAACACTCATGAGACCTAAAGCAGCGATCATGATTGCCAAACTAGCCCATGTATGTTTATCAAATGGTTGTCTAAATAAAATATATGCTGCGAACGCAGTACAAATTGGGATACAGCCATTTAAGAAAATTGCAGCATGAGCGGCGGGAGCATAGAGAAAAGCGGTATAGACGGTAAGACAATAAATGACCCCGCCAATCAAAGCCAAAATAACCGCATGCTTACTCCATAAAAAAGCGAGATCTTTTTTATAGATCAAAATAGGCATTAAAATTAGAAAGGCTATAGCGAAGCGCAGTGCGGCAATATCCCAAGCACTGATGTGCCATTGTGCATTTAAACGGGCAAAAAGCGTAAACCCGCCCCAAATGCACATGGTCACCAATACAAAGAAATAACCTTGCTTACGGGGAGACATATCAAGATGACTTAAAAACTAGAAAGGCAGCTAAATTATACCTCAGAACGCTGGCGGCAAGCCTCATAAAGAGCCATACCAGTCGCTACACTGACATTTAGACTTTGTAGATTTCCTGACATCGGAATATAAACTTTATGATCACACTGCGCCTGTGTAATAGGACGCAAACCGGTATCTTCGGCTCCCATTACAATCACAACTGGGCCAGAAAAATCGCATTTTTGAAGTGGCAACGCACTTTCATCAAGCATGGTGCCAATCACACGCACGTGCGTTGTTTCTTTAAGATGAGCCAATGTACGAGCTAAATTTGTGACTTGAATGAATTTAACTTTCTCAGCTCCACCCGCTGCAACTTTACGAGCAGTTGGCGTTAAACTTGCCGCACGATCACGAGGCACGATGACTGCTTGCACACCCATCGCAGCGGCGGTACGAATACAAGCCCCTAAGTTATGTGGGTCTGTCACTTGATCTAATGCCAATAACAAGGCATCTGGAGTTTCACTTAAGATTTGATCAAGATCTTGCTCATTTAAGACAGGATGCGGACGCACTGCTGCAACTACGCCTTGATGAAATGGTAGACCTGCAAGTTTTTCAAGACTATCGCGGCTTGCTTTTTGTACACTAATTCCAAAAGGCTCTGCCAATTGCAAAATCTTTTGCAAACGCTGATCATCCCGTCCTTTTAAAGTAAACAGGGTTAGCACACGCTCCGGCTCAAGTTCTAGCAATGACTCCACTGAATGAACGCCATAATAATATTCCTGTTTTGCCATGCATGACCTCTAACAACGTTTGAGCAAAAAAATAAAAATCCTGCAAAGCCAACTTCACAGGATTTCTTTGGGCATAGTGTACCCGATTTGAACAGGAATTTCTTAGCCTTCTAAATGGCACACGTAATCGAGGACTTCATCAGTTTCGATTTTGAAAACGCTATTTCCAGGCACGTAAAATGATTGGCCTGCACGGAACAATTCACTTTCATTACTGTCCGCAATTGTTACGCGACATTCACCTGAAATAATTTCCATACGCTCAGGGACATGCGTTTCAAAAGTTAAGGCTTGCTCAGTCGGCAAAATAACACCTAGTGTTTTTTTCGTTCCATCTTCAAATTGCACGGTATGGCTGATACATGCTCCACCAAAATAAACGTTTGATTTTTTGATGACCGTTACATGATCAAATTGGTTTGTACTCATGCACATTCTCCAGATAATGCCATATTTATATAAATTATGATGAATGTAGTTTAATTGTGCCTAAATAACTAATCAATCAGTTTTCATACGGATAGACTTGTAATTTCCACAGCTCGGCCTGAATTTTTTTGGCAAAAGCATGAGGTAAATTAATCTCAATATTTCGACTATTCGACACAATTGCATCGTATCTGCAAACTTCAACCTGATTTTCATCTAGGAGTACCCAACACACTCTTTGTGCAGTTGGATGGGCAACTGCTGTAGCAACCACCGGTGAACCGTCATTCATTCCTACATGAAAATTTTCACTGTCATTTTGCATTAACGCCAGATCATAAGCTGGAAAATCGATAGCATCTGAATCGAATTGCTGGCTATCGTGTATAAGCACACTCTGTTTTAAAGTCGGCCAAATACAATAACGCAAATAATGCTGATCCATCACCCGATTATCCAGATAACGTCCGGTGGCAACATAATCTCTGATATGTGCTTCAATATTATGAAAAATCCCCGTACATCCGCCCCACATTCCAGCCAGAATTAGCTCAGTATGAGAATAGTTGTCTCGCATTAAATGACACCATTTATCACTCTTGAGCCACACATCTACAGCCGCCTTTTCACGGTATGACACAATCGAGTCGGCATCACGTATAAGAAAACGCTTAATTGTTGGATCATCCATCACCAAAAAACGCCAAAACAACCCTGATAGTTGTTTTTGAGAATCTGTAACTTGGATGACTTGCGCGCCCTTTTCTTTTAAGCGCTGTTGTACCAGCACTGGCACAGTATCATCTACATAAAATCGACACGTCCACTCTGGATAAATTTGTTTGGCAAGCTGAGTATTTAAAATAGAAGTTTCACAATAACGCGGGTTTGCTCCAAATAGAGAGAAAGCAATAATATTTTCTTGAGGGTTTGAACTAAACTCTGGGGGCGCATGACTCGGAATAGGCAAAACAGGTTCGTTCTTAGCCAATTCTTTTTTAGTTGTAATGGCCAAGTGTCCAAATTTTATTGTTTCTTCTTTTTTATTTAAATGATGACAAACTTCTGTTAATCCATCGTATAAATTTGTATTTACGTTAGACCCACTTGCCTGAATAGCTTGCAAATAGTGTTGATAGGCATCGTTATAACGGCGTAAGCGTAGCTCAGTATATGCCAAATCGGATAATGCTCCTGGATGCTTGGGAACTAAATTAACAGCTTGTTTAACATGTTGATAAGCTTTGGCATAATCTCCTTGTGCGGCAGCCTGTTTAAATGCATTAAAATGTTGATTTAAAATTTTATTCATTTCCGCAGGATTGTTTTTTTTATGACGGTTAATCATCCCTATCGGTGGTTTCGGTAAGCTTAATGTTTTTTTCATTGTAAATATCCGCAATCTTGCTGTTCTATAATTTCAGTTAGAATAATAGATCACTTGTAGCAAATTCAAAACTTCTCTATCTTTAACCCATAATTTGGCGCGTTGGATGCGTTTATGCTCACACATTTAACTTTAATTAATTTTGCATTAGCTGATCATTTAGCTATTGATATAGAACAAGGATTTAATGTTCTAACAGGCGAAACAGGTGCCGGAAAATCATTATTACTGGATGCACTTTCTGCCTGTCTAGGGGAACGTACCGATACGAATTATGTCCGTTATGGTTCAGACAAAGCGGATATCACCGCCGTTTTTACCTATCAAAATAATAGCCCTGAAGAAAAATGGCTACAAGAACACGAGCTAGATGATGATTCTGGGGAAATTCATTTACGTCGCGTTATTTTTGCAACTGGACGTAGTAAAGCATGGGTCAATGGCCGCCCTAGCAGTTTATCTGAACTCAAAGAATTGGGCCGTTTGCTCGTTCAACTCTATAGCCAACACAGCCAGCAGCAGCTTCTTGAACCGCCTTATCCAAAGCATTGGCTAGATCGTTATAACAATTTTTATGTTGAAGCGAATGATGTACGTGAAGCCTATAGTATGTGGCAACGCACGATTCGTTTACACCAAGCTGCCTTAGATGCACAAGCAACACGTTTGCAGCGTATTGGTACTTTAGAGCATCAAATTGAAGAACTTGAAGAGGTTGTCCAAACCGATTACAAAGAAATTGAGCAAGAATTTGATCGTCTTAGTCATCATGAACATATCATGCAAGACTGTAGCTACAGCTTAAATGTTTTAGATGAAGCTGAGCAAAATATTACTCAAGAAATGTCTTCAATTATTCGCCGACTAGAATCTCACGCGGGACGCAGCGATCAACTTTCTGAGATTTATAATTCTTTACTGAATGCTCAAAGTGAAATAGATGATGCAACGGCAAACTTGCGCCAATTTATTGATCGTCAGAGTTTTGATCCAGAGCGAATGGAAGAACTCAACTCTAAACTTGAGGTTTTTCATCGTCTGGCACGCAAATACCGGACTCAACCGGAAACCCTTAAAGAAGAATATGAAGCTTGGCAACGTGAGCTTGAGCAATTGCATCAACTTGAAGACCCAGAAACACTGGCAGAGCAAGTTGAAAAATCGCATGAGGAGTTTTTAGAAAAAGCCCAGCATTTAGACAATATTCGTCGTGAAGCTGCCGCTCCGCTTGCTAAACAATTAACTGAACAAGTGAAACCTTTAGCGTTACCAGAAGCACACTTCGAGTTTAAGTTCGAACCATTAGAACAACCTGGGGCAGAGGGTTTAAGCTTTATTCAACTTTTATTTACTGCCAATAAAGGTATTCCTCCACAACCACTGGCACGAGTGGCATCTGGTGGTGAGCTTTCTCGTATTGCACTCGTGATGCAAGTCATGAATGCTGAGAAAACCGAATCCGAAGTTTTGGTGTTTGATGAAATTGATGTCGGGATTAGTGGCGGCACCGCAGAAGTTGTGGGACGTTTACTTGCCGACTTAGCGCAACATGTCCAGCTTTTATGTATTACTCACCAAGCACAAGTTGCTGCACAATCTGATCAGCATTTATTAGTGAAAAAACAACAAACTGACCCAGCCAGCAGTACAATTGTAGAACTTGATGAAAATCAAATCATTTTTGAATTAGCTCGCATGTCAGGTGGTGTTGAAATTAATGAAACAACCTTGCAGCACGCAAAACAATTACGCCAACTTAAATTTCAGGCTTCTTCAAATTAATAAAGAAAATGAGAGAAAAAGATTGGCGAAATCCGATTAACTCTTGTATGTTGATAAAAAGAACCTATATAGATAAAAGGGTCGAGAGGCCCTCTAGTGACATTTTTTGAGGGAGAACCGCTTAGGTGACCAAACAATACCTGACTCACCGTTGTCTGATTGCCCCGCCAGAAATGGCAGATGACTTTTTCGCAAACACTGTAATTTATCTTGCTCGTCATGATGAAGAAGGTGCTCAAGGCATTATTATTAATCGTCCTTCTGGTATTCAAATTAAAGAATTACTCAATGATCTCGACATTGAAGCTGACAATGTAAATCCACATGCGGTTTTACAAGGTGGTCCTTTACGTCCTGAAGCTGGATTTGTTCTCCATACGGGGCAACCAACATGGCATTCATCTATTGCTGTAGGTGAAAATGTTTGTATTACGACCAGTAAAGATATTCTTGATGCGATTGCTCATAACGAAGGTGTCGGTCGATACCAAATTGCATTAGGCTATGCGAGCTGGAGCAAAAATCAGTTAGAAGACGAAATTACGCGTGGTGACTGGCTCATTTGTGATGCTGATATGGATCTGATTTTTAACCTGCCTTATGACGATCGTTGGGATGCAGCTTATAAAAAAATTGGTGTAGATCGTGCGTGGCTAGCATCTGAAATCGGACACGCTTAATGACCGAAACACAATCAAAATCGATTATGGCTTTTGACTTTGGCACTCAAAAAATGGGAATGGCGATTGGCCAGTCTTCGATTGAAAGTGCCAACCCTCTCCCCCTATTTGTCATGAAAGATGGTATCCCGAACTGGGATCAGCTCTTAAAAATCGTGAAAGAATGGCAACCTGATTTATTTTTGGTTGGCCTTCCCCTAAATATGGACGATAGCGAGTCAGAACTTTCTACACGTGCTCGCAAATTTGCAAGACGTTTACGTCATCAAACCAATATTGAAACGTTGATGGTAGATGAGCGTTTAACGACACGTGAAGCGAGAGAAGAGTTAGGTTTTTACCAAGAACAAGGTCGAGCAAAAAAGCTATCAGCAGATAGTTTTGCAGCTGCACTACTCATTCAGAGTTGGTATCGAAATCCAGTCGGTTTAACACCCTAAAATTTTAAAAAAGAAGGAAGGCTAAAGCCTTCCTTCTTTTTTTACTTCTCAACAATATGTACGGTAGCAGTTCGTCCCGAGACAAAAGCAAGCTGATTTTTCGGTGTTTCATCTAACACGATCTTCACGGGTACACGCTGTGCTAAACGAACCCAGCTAAAGGTTGGGTTTACATTGGCAAGAAGCTTAGAGCTACTTGAACGCTCACGATCTTCAATTCCCGATGCAATACCTTGTACATGGCCTTTAATTTTTTGGTTATCACCCATTAACTGTACAGTGGCCTGATCACCGACATGAATACGATTTAATTTGGTCTCTTCAAAATAACCCACGACATACAGCTGTTTACGATCAAGTAATGCAGCAACCGCTTGGCCTACTTGAACATAGTTACCCGGGCTCATATCAAAGTTAGATAAAGTACCATCAGCGGGAGCAATTACCGCAGCACGATGCATATTAAGCTCAGCCAAATGTAAACTGCTCGTTGCTGCCTCAATCAAAGCCTGCTGTTGCTTAACAGTTGCTTCTGCTTGCTCAATTGCTGCTTGTAGTTGCTCATGCTCTGCATGGGATTGATCACGTGTTGCAAAAACCTGATCTTGTTCTTGTTTTGAAATCGCCCCATCCATTAAGTTTGAATAGCGGCTCGCATTTTTTTCAGCTAAACGAATATTGGTATCTGATTTAATCAGATTTGCTTTTGCTTGAGCTAAGCCTGCTTGTGATTGAGCAAATGCTGCTTTCGCTTTTGCTAAATCAGATTTTGCTTGCTCTACATCTAAAGCTCGACGAGACACATCAATTTTAAAGAGCACCTGACCCTTCTTCACACTCTGGTTATCTTGAACCAAAACTTCTGTGACAAGACCCGCTACATCCGAAGATACTTGGATGACGTCACCACGAACTCGACCATCTCGTGTCCACGGCGCTGCATTGTAGTAGTTCCACAAATGCACAATGGTATAGACCGCAACCATTAATGCGACAATCAAAATTACTGGACGGATGACTTTTTTCAAATCCACCTGATTCATTTCACTCACCTAACTCAATCTTTAATTTCGCAATCATCTCTATGCACCCACCCCAACAAAAATTTGATGTATCACCAAGAGCAATAAAAGGTAAAAACACAAATTAAAAATACTAGGTAATGCAATCCAGCCTTGTGCAATCCACTTGTTGGTTAAAACACTTAATCCACGGAAACATATATATGCCAAGAGGGCTTGAACGAGCAAAGAAGGCACGTAAATGCCATAAACATTAAACTCACCCATTTGCTGTGGCTCCTCTAAAGGTACTGTTTTCATTCATTTGATCTGATGAAACATGACACATGCTATAAGCAATATTGTTAAGTGAAATGAGTAATCTTTGTCGCATAGTCATATCGTCAACATTTGAAGCAAGCTGTTTTAGTTCAAATAAAGCTCGATGGATTTTTTCCACTAAAGCCACAGTATTGTCTGCATCATTTTCTTTAGCTCTAAACAGTTCATCCAGATTCTGTTGCAGATTTCCGATGTGATGAGCCAGTTCTGAATTTTGAGGGAACTGATTCGCCAGTTCTTGTAATCTACTTAAATCGACAATACTGCTCGACTCAATCAGTGCTTGATGAATTGAAGTTTTAATCTCGCCAGATTGCACCATTTTGCTGTTTAGAATCCCAATTCGGTCTAGCATGCTGCGTAAGTGAACTTTAAAATCAAGACCATATGGTAAATAAATCGCCTGTCTCATTGCACGATAATGCAAGGCCAAAATACGGCTGGCACTCGTGTCTGGCGACATTGCACGAACAACGTCAATGACAACTAAAGACACTAAGACACCCAAGATCATGGCAAAAGAACCATCAAGATAAGACACTGCATCCATGCTATAAGCATTGTGCAGGTTTAGGCCCATCATGGTATTAATACCCAAAACCATACCCACTGGCATAAGCATCTGGTTAGCCATCATAGAAACTGCAAACAGGAACATAGGTAATAAAACCAGTCCAAGTTCCCAAAATGTGGTGACATGAGGAAAGATACCAAATGCATAAACGAACACTAAAACTGCTGAAGCGATACTGCCCCAGATAAAAATACGCAAAACCGGAACGGGATTATCTAAGGCCGTTAAAATACAGGCAGTTACTGCGCCCATTTGCGCCATCATAAATCCAGCTTTCCACCCCGAAACAATCCAGACCCCAGTCACAATAAATGTAATAAGGACTGCACTAATGCCACCTCGGATAGCCACACCATGGTCACGGTGTAAACTCGGATATTTGGTGGTCATTGGCGTAATGTTGTCAGGAATTTCTTTATTACCTTGCTGAATTCGCTGCCACAAGACTTTAACCGCTAAAACATTACTAATGAAATGGCGCACATCCATTTTCATAGCTGCGACCAAAACTTGCTGATGTGTAGAAGCCGATTCCATCAAACTTGCAAAATCACTTTCAAACTCATCAGGTAACTGCAAAATATTTTCATCAATAATTAGATCTTTTTGCTCTAAAAACTGTACAACATGAGCCGAAAGCTGTTGCAGTTTTTCTGCATGAGTCTCGATGAATCGAAGTTCTTGAAGCTGCTTAATACGCTCAGATAAAGCGACTAGATTAGCGACCACCATTGAAATTTGATGAAGCATTTCCTGCAAGGGTTTGGTCATGCCATGCAACTCACCCTTCTCATAACTCAAATGTACTGCCAAAGCATGAATATCTGTGGTGTCGCGAGTAATGGTCGCTAAAAGTTGAGTATTGTTCTGCTGCGGGTCAGCAGTTAATAAATTGGCAAACAGATTTTCTGTATCTTTAAGCGTTTTGATAACGCGTTGCTTAATCGCAGAACCAATGTGCATTGGAAGAATAGTGGCAGAAACCACAGCGCTTGAAATCACCCCAATCGAAATCTCTATGACCCGAGCTAAAGCAATATCAAAAATATTGTATTGATCAATATAGGTAATCGCATTGAAGACAATCATGGCTGTCGAATAACCCGCCAGCATAAAAGCATAACTGCGTGGAGTCCGGTCAAGTAAAGACACATAAAGTGCAAAACCCACCCACAACGACAACACCACGGTAAATAACCAAGGTGTATTAATTAGATGTGGCGTTAGCGTTAAGGCAATCACAGCCCCACCAATCGTCCCTACCACACGGTAGACGCACTTAGAGGACACCATTCCTGAATAAGGATTGGCAATAATCAGGACCGTACCAATCGACCACATCGGGTTAATCAGATCTAATTCAAATGAAACAAATAACGCCAACATTCCGGCAATAAATGTTTTTATTGCAAAGATCAGATCAAGCCTACTCGGGCGAAACGCCAGTATTTGCTTTAATAACATGAACTCATCTCAAATACAGATTTGAACTGATGAGCATGCCCTTCAATGTTAAATTGCCTTTCTAGAGACAACAAAACTGTGCCATTTGCCTAAAAGCAAATGAGATGAGGAGCATCCTTCAATACAATGATTTTTCCACATCCTGCCTGATTGGCCCAGATGATTTCAATTTGGACGTTATTTAAACTGCCAAACTTTGGAAAGAAGAGGTATCAAGAAATTCGCCTAGAATCGACCAATTTCTCGATTAGATATTTTGTTTGGCAATTTTTTCAAAATAAAGCGATTTAGTCAACTAAAATATCTCTATTTGATAATTTGATATATTTTTTGATAATCATATATGATGTATAAGCCAAGAGAAGTTTTCTCTTTGTCAGAGTAAAATACTCAAATCAGGCATTTATTTTAGAATTGAGACAAATTTTCTTTTTTTCTGTTATAAGAACTCAAACATGACTCTTTGTTAAAGGATACGAACAAGACGCTATGGCAATTTCAAGTTTTGGCAAAATTTTAACCGTATTGGACCTATTTTCAGTTTCGCGTCCAATAATTAATGTCGATATTATTTGCGAAGAACTTGGCTTGTCTAAACCAACCAGTTACCGTTATCTGAAAGAACTGGTGTCTACCGATCTATTAAAACGCATTAATGGAACGTCTGGCGATTATACCTTAGGCTCAAAAATTGCAGTTCTTGACTATATTTCCCGAACCACTGATCCGTTAGTTCAAATCAGCACACCATTTATGCGAAACATTGTGGAGCGTACCGAACTGTGCTGCTTGCTCACCTATTTAAATGATGACTATTGCATTGACATTCATCATGAAATATTCAAAGACACCGAATTACTCTCATATGGCCGAGGCTGCCCAAGACCTATTTATGTTGGGTCATCTCCAAAAACGATGGTTTCGCATTTAAGTAAACAACGGATGCAAGACTACTATCATCGTTACCAGCAAGAATTAAAACAATCAGGTTTTGCTGAAGATGAACCAAGCTTTATTCAGCGTATGCGTAAAATTAAAAAACAAGGGTTCTATTTCTCACAAGGTGAGATTGACCCCAATGTTTCTGGCCTTGCCGTTCCAGTTCGTTTTTCGAACAAAGAGGTACCTTTAGCTTTAACTTTAGTTGCTTCTAAAAATCGTTTTGATTTTTTAAATGTTGAAAAGCTCACCGAAATTTTGCAAGAAAATGCAGCACTTATTGAACAACGTTTTATGGAGTTATCTGAAAAAGGTGAAATTTAAAACCCGCCTTTATGATAATTTAACCTTTTCTTACATTTTAATGCATTGAATAGATCGCAATATTCTCATATTATGATTTTAGCTCTTATTGATGATTCTTTTCATCAGCAGCTCATCAATAGAAGCATCCCCCTCAGAGGAATAAGCTCATGTTGCCATCATGGGCTTTTTTCTTGTCCAATTTTTGATGAAAGTCATGAAAACTGAAACTGCCTGAAAGTAAGATTAATACGCGGCTGTAAAATTTTTGTTGAGCGATTTAAACGATGTTGCCAATGTTGTTGCGTTTCGCCACGCATCACGATGAGTTGGCCGGGTTGTAGCCACAATTCAACTTTTTCTTTACTTTGAATGTGTCTAAAAGAAAATTTACGGGTAGCTCCAAAACTTAAAGATGCAATCGTTGTGGTTTTCGCTAAAGAAACATCCGAATCACTATGCCAAGCCATACCTTGTGTTCCATCTTCATAAAGGTTTGCCAAGCACGAGTTAAATTTTTCTGAAAGTCGCTGTTCTACCAATTGTTTGAGTTTGGCAAGCGCTCGATCCCAAGGCAAAGAATCACGAATGACACCCGAATATTTATATTGATAATAATTATCTCCATACCATGCCACTTTTCGGGGGGTGATAAAGTGCTTGCCATACAACTTAGCCTCGTCATGTTTCCACGCGAGATGTTGGTAAAGATAGTGAAAATATTGTTCGGCTTCTTCTGGGCTTAAAATACAACCATAGTCCTGAACTTCACCATCATAGGGTAATAAATTTTCACAAGGCTCTGGAGCAAATAAATCCAAGGTCATGCGGTCTCTCCATGTTTCTTTGACATCTCCCAAGCTAACAATGCCAATTTACGCCCCTTTTGCCAATGATATTCTCCGACCATGCCCGTTGCACGAATCACCCGATGACAAGGAATCAAATATGCAATCGGGTTTTGCCCAATTGCTGTGGCAACAGCTCTAACAGCTTTAGGCTTTCCAATCTGCTCTGCAATATCTTGATAGGTCCGCAATTGACCTTCTGGAATGGTCAGTAACGCTTCCCATACTTGTAGCTGAAATGGAGTTCCAGCCAAGTTAAGCGGAAGCTTGTGCTGCAAGTGTTCTGAAAAATCGTGTTCGAACCACTCTGCAACTTGTTGATGCCAAATCGGCGATTGATTTTTTAATTGAGCTTTAGGGAACTGCTGTTTAATTATTTCTTCGATATTCTCACGAGTATTGATAAAGCGAACAGAACATATTCCCTTTTCGCTGCTTATAACCAACAACTCACCAAATGGGCTTGCCTCAATCGAATAATTAAGTGTAACCCCTTCACCTTGCAGTTTATATTCACCAGGCGTCATACCTTCAAGCTGAATAAACAGATCATGTAAACGACCAGTACCAGACAAACCCGTGTTTAAAGCAGTGTCTAATAAGCTGCGTTGCTGCATCAGATAGTATTTAGCCTGCTGCAAACTCATATATTGAACGAATTTTTTCGGGCTAATACCCACCCATTCTTGAAACTGGCGTTGAATATAACCTGAACTTAAATTCATATGACTCGCAACATCGTCCAGACTAGGTTGCTGGTCCAGATGTTCATATAAATATTCAATTACAGTGGCAATTACAGCAAATTGCCGAGAAGAAAGCATTTGCATGTGTCACCTCCTTAGCACTTATATCTTACATTAAAGTACCTAAAGCTCGGTGACGACCCGATTCTTGCACTATCCGAAAATAAAAAAGCCTTTCGTTATAGAAAGGCTTAATCATTCAATCTGAAATTAAGGTTGCTTTAAATAAGGCCAAGCGGCTCTTAGGTAAATAAACATTGACCATAAAGTAAGAATCACAGCGGTATATAACAAGGCATATGCCAGCATTTCTAAAGGCTGCCAATTAAGTAAAAACACACTGATGGCAATCATCTGAAAAGCTGTTTTATATTTGCCTACTGTCGATACAGCCACACTCGTTCTTGCGCCAAGTTCTGCCATCCACTCACGCAAAGCAGAAACTGTAATCTCTCTTGAAATAATGACAATTGCAGCAAAAGCCATTGATATGGTGGGATTCCACTGCACCAAAACAATCAGTGCTGCTGCCACCATAAGCTTATCTGCAACTGGATCTAAAAAACGGCCAAATGCTGAAGTCTGGTTTAAAGTTCGTGCCAAATAGCCATCAAACCAATCGGTAATAGCAGCAAACACAAAAATTGCAGTCAAGATAATATGACGACTCATACTTCCTTCTTGCTCACCAATACCCATTGCAGGCGGCCAATACGCAATCACCAAAAATACAGGAATAAGCGCGATACGCGCCAAAGTTAGGATATTTGGGATATTCAGGATTCGCCCTGTGGTCATAAACACCGCCAATTTAGTCTTCAAGCATCTTGTAACAGACAAAAATACTTTCTTCAATATTGTATCTATCTGTAACAGCCACTTTATACGAAATATATGAATCGAGGAAGTAGACTGCTTAGGTAAATACCGTAACAGTTTGCCGTAAAATTGCAATTAAATGATCATTTTGATCCCATAAATGCGCATATTCTGTGGAATAACCTTCACCAGCATATTCAGTTACCACTTTATATTTAAACCAGTCATATAGTTGATGCTGGATTGGATGCACATAGGTGATGTGCCAAGTTAAAGAACTTGCAGGAGCAACTTGTTTAAACATCGGTAATACACCAGGTGGCCAAATATCCATCAGAACAATTAAATCTGGCAAAGTCATTTGACGATTTTCATGCTTCTCTGGGGAGAACCTTGACCATCCTCCAAAGTCAGCATACTGACTTCCTGTAACAGGATGATGACCTTCTGCCCAGCATACATCAAAATGTTGATAGCATTCTGGCATTTGTCTAGCAAAAGGAAGAGGTTTTAAGTCTTCTGGTGGTGCATAAACTGGAACCATAGGTCCTTGGCGTACTTCAATATTCGAAGCGCGAGGCACACCAAAGCTTGCGACCAAAATAGTTTGTACCGCGCCATCTTGCCATAACCGGGTTTCAAGCGTAGTGACCGACTTTCCTTCCCTTAAAATTTCAATAGTCAATTGGGCAGGTCCCTGCTGTACAGGGCCAACAAAAGTAATACTACAACTTAATAATCTTTTATTTGGGTCGTGAATATTTGAACATGCTTTTTGCATCAATAACCCTGCAACAAAACCACCGAAAACCGTGCGGCCTTGTAACCATCCTTCAGGTATTTCAATCCATTCCTTTTCTTTTATTTCTTCAAATATTCGCAGCAATGACATTCCTTTCCCTAAAACGAAAGTGTTATTAGGAAATATCTTTCATCATTTTGATTGGAATGTGAATGGTCAATCATTGAGTAATTGGCGAATTATTTTGTCACTCGACCTTTAAGCCTATGCTTATTCGTGCAGAATTTTATAAATTGTTCTGGCCATCATCTCACCAAAACCAGGCACAAGTGTGAGCTCTTTTTCTGAAGCTTTCAAAACACCTTGGATCCCACCAAAATGAGTCAATAAATCTCGACGGCGTTTCGGTCCCAACCCCGGAATTGCTTCTAAAACTGATGTACTACGACGTTTATCACGTTTAGCTCGGTGTTTAGTAATTGCGAAGCGATGGGCTTCATCACGCACCTGTTGAATCAAGTGCAATGCTTTATTGTCTTCTGGTAATTGAATTTTCGTGCCATCAGTAAAATGTAGGGTTTCAAGCCCGGGTTTACGACCTTCACCTTTAGAGACCCCCACCATAAAAGCATCGAGCCCAAGCTCTTGCATGACATCCATCGCCATGTGAAGTTGACCTTTACCGCCATCAATCAACAACAGATCAGGCAATATGGCTTTTTTATAACGTCGTGTTAAAGCTTGGCGCATGGCAGCATAATCATCGCCACCAGTAATATCTTGAATGGCAAATTGGCGGTAATCACGCTTACGAGCACCACCTTGGTCAAACACCACACATGATGCAATTGGGGCTTCACCCATGGTGTGACTAATATCAAAGCATTCAATACGATCGACTGGTCTTCCAATCACTTGTTCTAACTGATGAAAACGTTCATTGAGTTCTAAATGATTACTCAGCTGTCCCTTAATGGCATGTTGAACGTTCATTTCAGCAAGCTCTAGCCACTCCGCACGAGTTTCTCGCACACTACTCTTAATTTGGACCTTCTTACCAAACTGCTGTGCCAATGCTTCTTCTAACTCTTTATGGTCAGGTAAAGCAATATTCACAATGAGTTCATTTGGAACTTCATCTGCAACCTGAAAGTAAAAGTTAGCCATAAAGTCACTGAGCATTTGACCAAGATCATCGCCAAGCATGTCTGGGAAATAACTTTTACCACCCAACATTCGCCCATTGCGTACATACATAATTTGCACGCAAGTCACGCCAGCCTGATATGCAATTGCCAGAATATCCGCTTCACCCTTAACCTTAAAAACAGCCTGTTGTGCTTGTACTTCACGAAGCAAAGACAATCGGTCGCGGTAAAAAACAGCTTTTTCAAATTCAAGTTCAGCCGCGGCTTGCTCCATTTTGGCAATGAGCTCTTGATTTAACTCTTTGGTGTCGCCTTGCAAAAAGCGAATACTGTTATTAACGTCTTCTTTATAATCTTCGGGTGAAATCAGACCTACACAAGGTGCAGAGCAACGCTTGATCTGATATTGCAAACATGGGCGCTTGCGCTGTGAGAAGTAGCTATTTTCACACTGACGCACATTAAAAAGTTTTTGCAAAACAATTAAGGTATCGCGAGCGCTATAGGCGCTTGGATAAGGTCCAAAGAACTTACCAATTTGATGCTTCCCTTTGCCACGACCGCTCGCAAGTCGAGGATAGGGCTTATCTGACGAAACAAAAATATAGACATATGACTTATCGTCCCGCAGCATAATGTTATAAGGCGGACGATGTTGTTTAATTAGGTTTTGTTCTAAAAGTAATGCTTCAGTTTCTGAACGAGTCACCAAAGTTTCAATATTATAAATTCGTGCAACTAAAGCTTGAGTTTTAGGATGCTCAATCGTTTTAACAAAGTAACTCGACACCCGATTTTTTAGGTTTTTTGCTTTGCCGACATATAACAATTCGCCCTCTTTCCCTAGCATTTTATAAACACCTGGAAGTTGGGTCATGTTGGCTAAAATTTTTTCAATGTGGGGACGAGCGTTTTGATTCACTATCGGCAGACATGGCTTAATACTGAATACCTAATGTGATGTTTTAACCACTACTTTTCAAGTGCTTTACCGTGTCAGAAGCCAAATTTGAAAAGAGATTTGGCTATGACCCGACAGACTATGTCGTACTCGCTTAAGAATCGAGACGATAGTAGCTATATTTCACGTCTTTCTCTTTATATACAGCATAAGTTTTTTGGCGAAAATCCGAGAACCAGCCATTACCCGTATAACCCGCAATATGACCATATGTGTGGCCACTTGTCCGCTCAATAATATAGATATCACCTTCTTGAGGACGGTTAAAAGCAGGTTTAATTTTTTTATAGCCGTTCTTCTCAAGCGTATGCCCCCAATCAGAGGCAGCTACTGGGTGCTTAGACACATCTGCTCCTGCCGCTTGTAAAGCAATACGAATATTTTTGGCACATTTTTCTTTGCTATGGTTGGCAGATATACTTTCAAGCTTACTTGAGAACTTGTGCAAATTAATATTTTGATCTTCAGATGGCTGTCTTTTAGCATCAGATTTTTTATGTTTTTCAGACGTCGGAGCTGCTTGTCTTAACATCACTTTCATTTTTAAATCATCTTGAGAGCTTTCTTCTTTTCTCTCTTCGATATGATGAACATGTGCATGAACTGCGTGATGAGCATGAGCCATTTTAAAACCTACTTCCGCTAACCAGTCTTCGAAAAAACCGCGCCATTGTAGAATCAAAATTGCTCTTTGGTTTTTAATAGTTGTAACAAATTGCCAGCACTGTGAAATGAGTCACAAAATCCATTAAGTACTGTACAGCATAAAAAAAACGCCCTTCCGGGCGTAATAAAAATACTTATTTATCTATCATTATTGGGTTAAAGATTCACCTTTCCAAGCCTTAAGCATAGCATCCGCGGCATTTTCAGTGACAAAGTCACAATATTTACCTGCATAAGGTGGGACATATTCGTCAACACCAGACTTATGATGGTATTGCCCAGAATATTCGGTATCGTTTATTGTAAATTTCATTGCTAATAATAACTCATCGCGCGACCAATTAATGCCTTGCCATGTTCCCATTGCAGGTGCAGTACGATTTGAATCTACATACAAAGGCGCAGTACCGTCACTAGAGAACCCAATATAATCTTTATTGCTGTAGGTTTTATTAATCATCCAACAGGTGGAACCTTTCGGAAATTTCACTGAATCTTCTTCTAATAATAATGCCTTGTAATAAGCTTCAAAAAAGCCCTGCTGACTAAGTGGCAATGATTCATAAATCCACTGGCCTAAATATTTAGTCACTGGTTGACCTGAAATATCAATTTTAACTAAATCTTGATTTAAAAATAAATTATCACCTTTCACTAAGTTGGCTGGCTGATAGTTTAAAGCTGTATCAGAAAACTGGACTTGAGAACCTAACAAATACCATGTGCCATCAGTTGTTTTAATCGGATCTAAGGTCACTCCCTGATCAGTAAAATAATGCCGACTAAGTTCATAACCTAATGGATGATTATCAGGATAGCTTATATAAATCTTATTATCCTGAATCTTATAATTTTTCTTCTCAATCATTGGATTTCCAGCGATCTGACTCGCAGAAAAACTAACAAGTCTCTCACCTTGTTCCTCTGTCTCATCATTACATGCCGAAAGGCTTAATATACATAAACATGAAAGTATTAACTTTTTCATTATGTTCCTAAATTATTAATATAATCTAATCTTTATTATCAATAATTTGCTCTTTTTGGCAATGTAAAAATTAAATAATTCAGATGAGAGGTACTATAGTTTTATTAAGAATAATTCTATAAAACTTAATATGAAACCAACCAAAACTATATAATTAGAGAAGATGACTCACTGTTATTATCGACTAATTAACAATGCTTTTGAATAGCAGAAAATGAAACTATGATGGATAATAAAATTATGAAGAAGAACTCATACAATATTGGTATCATATTGTTTATTATATTTATTCTATCCGCACATTACTCATCAAAATTAAAAATATCCTATCATAACATGGGAAAGAATCAACCAACCTCGACGCACTCACCCCCATTGAACGAGCGTGGAAATATTAAATATATCACAAGCAGACAAAATCAAAATTTAAACATTCTTATGATTATGCCTCCAGTCATATTCATACTCAGCAGTATCTTTCTATACAAAGGAGGCATTCCATTTAACACAAGAGAGAGGTTGGATAAAAAATAAAATCCCCCATAAAAAATTTATCTTCCTAAATAAAAAACGCCCTTTCAGGCGCTTTAATTAAAATACATATGGTCGAACAAAAATCAGGAAGAAAATCCCAAGCATCAAGAACCATTTTAAGAAGTAATACAACTTACGATTTTTAGCTTTTAAAGCTTTAGCTTTAATACGAATTTGGTAAACATAACCAAAAGCTTTATTTAAACCGCCTGTTTGGTCACCTGTTTCATTCGGTGAGCTTGCCGCGGTCATCACACTACGACCGAACCAATGGTTGAAACGTTCCATCCATTTCACTTTCATTGGACGTTCAACATCTGCAAAGAAAATGATACGGTTTTGATCGGTCTTATTTTCAGCATAATGAATATACGTTTCATCAAACACGACACTTTGACCATCACGCCAAGAGTATCTTTCGCCATCGACATCAATAAAACAAAGGTCATCATTTGGTGTAATTAAACCCAAGTGATAACGCAATGAACCTGCATATGGGTCACGGTGTCTTACCAAACGGCTATCAGGTGCAAGCTCAGTAAACATTGCGGCTTTAATCGTCGGCAATGTTTTAAGAAGAGCTGTGGTCTTTGGGCAGAGCTCAGCAGCAGATGGATGACTTGATTCGTACCATTTTAAATAAAAACGTTTCCAGCCTGTTTTAAAGAACGAGTTAAAACCTAAGTCGTTATAAGTACTCGATGCTTTAATCCCACCTTGATCATATAAAGCTTTCGCTTCATCACGGATCATTTCCCAATTTTCATCCAACACTTTTAAATCTTTAAAATGCTGAGTGTCGATATAAGGCTGATTCGGCACCTTTGAAAAGATATACATTAAAAAGTTAATCGGTGCGAGCAAGGTTGAATGGTCAAAAAATTGACGATAAAACGAGTGACGCACTTTGCCGCGATGTTGGATATAGAATGCTGATATCACAAAAATCGCTAATATGATCCACTTAATCATATTGCTACTCTTTTAAAAGATTGGGGCAACTTCACCTTATATTTAAGGCAATAGAAACCGGAGGTTTATTTAATTGGCGCAAATTTTAACAAAATTGACTTATAAAAAGCCAATGTAAAAAAATTAAGCCAAATGATAGAGATCATACTTTAAATAAAAAAAATAAATATACGTTATTTTTCCATAACTTTAAGAACTTAAAATTTATGCATATTCCTATTTTCTTTTATAGGCTATGACTTGAACAATTGACTTTTTTGACAAAAAGTTAAGCTTTAAAACTTAATCGTTTTTATATAAAAATTTGATAATTCCAATGCGTTATAAAGAAAAAATTAAATTAAAACAAATGACTTTGGTTTACACCTATCTTTATGATTTCTTTTATGCATTTACTAGAGATGAATTAAATAAAAAATAAGATGACCCTTGCGTCACGGCTTGATACAACTTGTCAGGTTTTTTTTAGATATAGTTATCGTAAGATTAGCGAAGCATAAATGTGTACCCAAGCTGTGCACACGCTTCATAACATCAATTTAGAAGTCCTCCAAAACCAAGGAGATCAGGCATGATCCACGCTGGCAATGCCATTACCGTCCAAATGCTTTCGGACGGAATTGCAGAATTCCGCTTTGACTTACAAGGTGAGTCGGTCAATAAATTTAACCGTGCAACAATTGAAGATTTCCAAGCTGCTATTGCTGCGGTAAAAGCAAATAATGATATTAAAGGCTTAGTTGTTACCTCTGGCAAATCAACATTTATTGTTGGGGCAGACATTACCGAGTTTGGTGAAAATTTCGCTCAAGGTGAAAAAGCGATTGTTGACTGGCTTATGCCTGTTCACGAAATCTTCAATAGCTTTGAAGATTTAGACATTCCAAAAGTTGTTGCTATTAACGGTATGGCGTTAGGTGGCGGTTTTGAAATGTGTTTAGTGTGTGACTATCGAGTGATGTCAGAAGCTGCACAAGTGGGCTTACCAGAAATTAAACTTGGTATTTACCCAGGTTTTGGCGGTAGCGTACGTTTAAGCCGTGTTATCGGTATCGACAACGCTGTTGAATGGATGGCGATGGCTGCTCCGAAAAAACCAGCTGCTGCATTAAAAGACGGTGCTGTAGATGCGGTTGTAGCTGCTGATAAATTACTTGAAGCTGCAACTGATTTAGTTAAACAAGCGATTTCTGGTCGTTTGAACTGGAAAGCAAAACGTCAAGAAAAACTTGATGCTGTGAAATTGAACCCACTTGAGCAAATGATGGCGTTCAACACAGCAAAAGGTGCAGTACTTGCTAAAGCGAATCCGGCTCAATACCCTGCTCCAAAACTATTACTTGATTCATTACAAGCGGGTGCAAGCCTTGCGCGTGACGAAGCATTAAAAGCTGAAGCTGAAGGTTTTGCTAAAGCAGCGATTACTCCACAAGCTGGTGCATTGATTGGTTTATTCCTCAATGACCAAGTTGTTAAGAAAACTGCTAAGAAACATGAAAAAGGTGCTCACCCTGTAAACCAAGCAGCTGTACTTGGTGCTGGTATCATGGGTGGTGGTATTGCTTACCAAGCGGCAAGCAAAGGCACACCAATTATCATGAAAGATATTGGTAACCCACAACTTGCACTAGGTATGTCAGAAGCGAACAGCTTGTTAACTAAACAAGTTGAACGTAAGAAAATGAAACCTGTGCAAATGGGTGAAACGCTTGCACGTATCCGTCCTACTTTAAGCTACGATGAGTTTAAAGAAGTCGACATCGTGATCGAAGCGGTTACAGAAAATCCAAAAGTTAAAGAAATCGTTCTTGCTGACACTGAAAAGCATGTTCGTGAAAATACGATTATTGCGTCTAACACGTCTACAATTTCAATTACGCGTTTAGCGAAAGCTTTACAACGTCCTGAAAACTTTGTAGGTATGCACTTCTTCAACCCAGTTCACATGATGCCGCTTGTAGAAGTAATTCGTGGTGAAAAGACTTCTGAAGAAGCGATTGCAACTACTGTTGTTCTTGCTCAAAAAATGGGTAAAACACCAATCGTTGTAAACGACTGCCCTGGGTTCTTGGTTAACCGTGTATTGTTCCCTTACTTTGGTGCATTTGACCTTCTTGTAAAAGACGGCGCAGACTTCCAGCAAGTTGACAATGTGATGTCTAAGTTTGGCTGGCCAATGGGTCCTGCTTACCTCATCGACGTTGTAGGTATCGACACGGGTGTTCATGGTGCAGAAGTCATGGCTGAAGGTTTCCCAGACCGTATGAAGCCAGACTACAAAGGTTCAATCCAAGCAATGTACGAAGCTAAACGTCTTGGTCAAAAGAATGACGTTGGTTTCTACAAATACGAACTCGACAAGAAAGGCAAGAAAGCAAAAACTGTTGATCCAACAGCGTATGAAATCATTGCTCCTTTCGTCACTGGTGAAAAACGCGAGTTTGATAACCAAGAAATCATTGACCGCATGATGCTTGCTTTCTGTAACGAAACAGTTCGTTGCTTAGAAGACAACATCGTTGCAACTGCAGCTGAAGCTGATATGGCAATGATTATGGGTGTAGGTTTCCCTCCATTCCGTGGTGGTCCATGTCGTTATATCGACCAAACAGGTGTTGCTGAATACGTTGCGCTTTGCAACAAATATGCACACTTAGGTAAGGCTTATGAAGCGCCACAAATGTTGCGTGACATGGCTGCTAACAACAAAAAATTCTACGGTTAAGGAGCAACGTGAATGGCTACTTTGAATCCACGTGACGTTGTCATCGTTGATGGCGTACGTTCTGCAATGGGTAAAACCAAAAACGGTATGTTCCGCAATGTACGTGCTGACAGCTTATCTGCTGAATTAGTTCGTGCACTCGTTGCTCGTAACCAGTTTGATACCAATGAAGTTGAAGACCTGATCTGGGGCTGTGTAAACCAGACTCTAGAGCAAGGTATGAACATTGGACGTAACATCGGCTTATTGGCTGACCTACCAAAAACTGTGGCAGGTCAAACTGTTAACCGTCTTTGTGGTTCATCTATGCAAGCACTTCATACGGCTGCTGCACAGATCGCAACCAACCAAGGTGATATTTTCATTATTGGTGGTGTAGAGCACATGGGTCACGTAGGTATGATGCATGGCATCGACCTTAACCCAGAAGCATCTAAACACTACGCTAAAGCATCTAACATGATGGGCTTAACAGCTGAAATGTTAGGTCGTATGAATGGCATTAGCCGTGAAGAGCAAGATGCATTTGGTGTTGAATCTCATCGCCGTGCTTGGGCTGCAACACAAGAAGGTCGTTTCAAAAACGAAATCGTTGGTGTTGAAGGTCACGACGCAAATGGTTTTAAAATCCTTTGTGACATCGATGAAGTGATTCGTCCAGATGCAAACCTTGAATCGTTCAAAGCATTACGTCCTGTATTCGATCCTAAAGGCGGTACGGTAACTGCAGCTACATCTTCAGCTTTATCTGATGGTGCTTCTGCAATGTTACTTATGTCTGCTGAGCGCGCACAAGCGTTAGGTTTAAAACCACGCGCTGTAATTCGCTCTATGGCAGTTGCAGGTTGCGACGCTGCAATCATGGGTTACGGTCCAGTTCCAGCAACTCAAAAAGCGCTTAAACGTGCTGGTTTAACGATGGCTGATATTCAAACTATCGAGTTAAACGAAGCATTTGCTGCTCAAGGCTTATCAGTAATGAAAGGCCTAGGCGTTTATGACAAGCAAGACATCATTAACTTAAATGGTGGTGCGATTGCTTTGGGTCACCCACTAGGCTGTTCTGGTGCACGTATCACCACTACGTTGTTAAACGTAATGGAACAACAAGATACTCAAATCGGTCTTGCGACCATGTGTATCGGCCTTGGTCAGGGTATTGCAACGATTATCGAACGTGTTTAATTAACACCAAGATAAAAAAATCCCCGCTCAATGCGGGGATTTTTTATCGGCCTTTTAAACCATCTTGAATTTGCTGTTGTAAATTTATGAGGTCAGTAATATTCACTTTCATCGTTCCATCACGATAAGCATCAACATTACTTCGATTAATGTTCAAAGGTCTTAACATTTCAAAAATACCGTTGGTTGGATCAGAAGACTGTATTCCACCGGCTACCGCTAAAATGTATTGTTGTAAAAATGGAGAAAGTTGAGATAAATCTGGTTGTGCCATAACTGGCTGATAATCTACCGTAGTCATGCCTTCAGGGACCAAAGCATTCTGTATATCATTATGAGTTTTATACTCACGGTGTTGCAGAGCCTGACGCACTTTTTTATCTTCTTGAAAAGGTACAAACCCCACTTCTTCACGTAGCTCAGATTCAGCCATAACGCGAATTGTAGGTAACGTAGCGACCTCTTCAGCTTGAACAGTCGGCAACCCCATAAAAGCAAATGCAGCGATCAAAGCTGATTGTTTTAGAAAGTTCATAACTTGCTCCAAAAATCAGTCACCCTATTCAAATTAAAAAGATGATGATTAAATTAAAAGTATCTATAAATAGGCTACAACAAAGTCGAATTTGATTCAGTAATGCTCAGATAAACGGTAAATATAATTAAATTTTTTAATGTAATAGTAAGGTTCTTTTATTTATTAGAAGAGTCCAATTATATAAATACACTCTATAACTGAGACAAAAGTGTTCAGATTATAGAGTGCGATTTATCTTATAAATTTTATTTGCTCTCTAACATCTCTTTTAAAGAATTCACGACTTGCGGAAATGTTGTATAACCTTCCCGCCCTAAAAAATGACCGCCATTTGGTACTGTAATGTACGGCGCATCAATTTCTTTAGCCAATTGAATCGTAAGTTTTGGTGGAACCAAATCATCATTATCAGACAAATACACAAGCTTTTTCTTTATGTCATGAAAGTAACTCGTATCGACTTTGCTTTTTGTTATATAAGCATCGAGTGGAGAAAAATCTGAAATAGGTCCAGAAAATCCAGATACTAAAATCATTCCACCAATCTTTTGGTAATCATGTCTTTGCAAAAAGTGCAGTAACGTAATAACCCCTAAACTGTGTGCAACAAAATAGGTATTTTCATTTACAACAGGGATATGTTGGTCTAAAACCTTCTGCCATGCTTCCACATCTGGATGTTCAGAATCTGGAAATGGAATTAAAGTAACGGTTGTATGTTCATCTTCTATTTGATGTTTTAGATCTAAAAACCAGTGATCATCTATAGAGGCTGAATAACCATGAAGTACAAATATTTGACGCATGTTGTTCTCCCGAAGTTCAATTATTTTGGCATTTGCAACAAATGACATGAAGCCGAATAACACCAATAAAATGAGTTTTCTAATCATGGAACAAGTACCATTTTGAAAGATATAAACATGCTAAACTATGACACCACTGTTAAGGTCAACCCTATTTTATGAACCTTGCCAAAGTTGCCGAACTCACAAAAGTAAGCCCTCGTATGCTGCGTTATTATGAGAGTTTAGGGCTTATACAGCCTCATCGGGCGAGTAATAACTATCGAAATTATACGCAAAAAGATATTGAAAATATTAAGAAAATTAAAATATTAAATGATGCGGGAATGAATCTAAAAGACATTCAGGCTTTGTTACCTTGTTTTGATTTAGATGAACGCGTATTTACGCTATGTTCAGTAGTTCAAGAAAAGCTGCAAACTGAGCTCATGCACGTGTCCCAGCAGTTAATCAAACTACAAACTTCTCAAAGTTTATTACAATCTTTTTTAAGTAAAGGGAAAGCTGAGAGCACCAATCCATAAATTTTGATGCTCACGTTCAATTTATTCTTTTAAATCTCCCTCTAATGCAGCTACGTTCCTTTTCTTAATTTTTTCAACTTTTGCATTCAGCTTTAAAACATCTTGGTAAAGCTGGTTAAATTTTTTGACCTGAGCATTTTCATGAAAAAGAATCATCTGGTCTTTCTTTTGCCATGGATAGTTTTTTAGAAGTTTAAACATTTCTTCTGCTTTATCTAAAATTTGCAGTTCAATCATAAAAATTGCGTGATCTTGATCCGCCTTTTGTTGAGACCCCAATTTCATTTCCAGCAGTTGTCTCATCTCTGCATCCACAGATAATTCCTGAACTTTTGCTAAGAAAGTTTTATGAATTTTTTCATATTGAGTTTGATATTTATCTGAAGCCGTACGAACATCGGCTAACATTTTTTCTGTTTCCACATACTTCTGTTTTTTATCAAGATCTAAACGATCAACATTTAAAAAAGTATCCCATTTGGCTGCTTTTAATTCTCTTAAATATTCATTACGTGCATTTATATTTTGAATCCAATAACTTAAGAGAAATTCTGAAATTTGCTTATAGTGACCTGCTAAACGTTTATCGTGAATATCGAGTTGGATGGGTTTAGACCAGTCTTGTGCTTGGTCATAAAGCTGGTTCATTTTTTCAGTCATGACCACATCAAACATTTGGCTACTGTCTTTGGCCTGTTGCTGTTTGATATGTTGATAGGTGAAAAAAATAATACTCGTGATAACAACCAGACTTGCAATTGCAATCAAAACTCGGCGCATACACACCTCCTATTTCCCTTCTTATAGTTTTGCTCTTTATAGTTATGAAATAGAGCTTATATCTTCTTTATATGCCATTTATTTCACAATACGCAACACTCTATTCGCTATTCAAAGCTTTAAATCCTTGTGCATCATCCCTATTATGATGGGTAATTAAAATTTATGAGATTCTCCCATGCGTGTTGATGTCTGGTCTGATGTAGTTTGTCCTTTCTGTTATATCGGCAAAAAACGCCTTGAACATGTAGCTGCAGAGGCAGGTATTGAGCTTGAAATTCACTGGCATAGTTTTGAATTAGATCCTGATGCGCCAGCAAAGCATGACACATCAAATACAGAACGTTTGGCTAAGAAATATGGCCGTACCTATGAAGAGATGGAAGAAATGGAGCGCAATATTGCGGCCATGGCTGCCTCTGAAGGTATTGATTTCCAATGGCAAAAGGCTAACTCTGGCAATAGTTTCAATGCACACCGTATTATTCACCTTGCGCAAAGCAAAGGCTTAGGCAACCAAGCAAAAGAAGCTTTTTTCCATGCTTATATGACCGAAGGTTTAGCAATTGGTGAGCGTGAGGTTGTTGAAGAAATCGCTTCTCGTATTGGCCTTGATAATGCCGAAGTTGAATTTGTATTAGATACAAATGAACTATCTGACTTTGTTCGTCATGATGAAAAAATTGCGAAAGAACAGTTAAATGTTACTGGCGTGCCATTTTTTGTATTTGACCAAAGAATTGCGCTCGCAGGTGCTCAACCACGTGAAGTCTTTTTAAATGTTTTAGAGCAAGCACAGCTCAAAGCAAATGCTGAAGAAGTTGAACAGGATGATGCGGCTGTTTGTAATGATGAATCATGTGATATTCCACAGAAATAAATCAGCACAATTAAAAGTGTGATTAAATCGTATGTTTTATCACCATTTTAGCAATAGAGCGTTCTAAAAAAAGAACTATCCAATTGTTTAAAATCAGTTTATCATTGCCGCTTAGAATATTCGCGCTGTAATGTTCTGTTTTTTATGTGTTTAATGATCGGAATTTGAAGTTTCCTTGATCTATCATCCCCCTTAACTGGGGGATTTTTTTATGTAAAAATAATCGCTACTAGCTTAAACTTTTTAATTTATTTCAAATATGTAAGAAAAGTTAAATTTACTTAACTTTTGTGTCGCCCTCTTGATTTTATTAGAAAAATCAACAAAAGTGGAAACAACAACAAAACATAAAGATAGATATGAAAACATTTCACGTAATTCCTTATCGGCAGCTTTTTGCACTTTTAACGCTTGGGTTCGGTTCGGTGTGCATAACTCATGCAGAGGCAACTCATACTTCTTCAACTCAAATGGTCGAAGGTTCAAGCTCTGGAGTACAAACAGAAGCCACAACGGATGAAAATCTTCTAGATCAAATTCCGCGCTGGGTAGATGCGACCCCCACCATTTTTCCAGAGCAGTCTAATCAACCTATTGTTCCACCTACCGAACAAACAGAAGATCAAACATGGGTTGACCGTAAACAAAAGAACATTCGTAATTGGGCCGATCGTACTTCTGAAAAAATTGATAACTGGTTTGGTGAAGTCGATCCACAGAAACCGGCGACAGCAACTATTCGCGTAATGGTCGATAACTATTGGAATGAATACGATAACTTTGAAATTAAGCCCAGAATAAGAGGTAGGATTAAGCTACCTACTCTAGAAAAACGTCTAAGCGTCGTGTTTGGTGATGACTCTTTAGATAACGAATTTAATAACAGTCCAGCCAATATTAACCAGAACCCAAATCAAGGTTCAAATAAGAAACTAGACGGTAAGCAAACTCGAGATGACAACAGTTCTATTGCTTTACGTTGGTCAGATTTCTCGAAAAAATTGCCTTTTGAAACAGATGCAGACTTAGGTATTCGTTCTGGAGATGATATTTACGTTCGTTTAAAAGCATCGAGAGATTGGCAATTACGTAATGATTTTAAATTTTATGCAGAGCAAATTTATCGTTATGGTATAGACAGCGAAAACTACTTACGTACCAATCTTGAACTTACACATGCCAGACCAAATCAGCCAATTTTATCGAATCAGTTCAGCCTGACCTATGCCGATGATCAAGATGATGATCTAGCTTGGGAAAACCGGACTTTCCGCGAGCATAGTTTCTTTGCAAACAACCGTTTTAACTATGGTATTTATACCAGTGGTTATTACAACGACAATGACTTACGTTTAAATAGTTGGGGGCCTTTTGTTTCATGGCGCCAACCCGTTTTACGTGAATGGTTCTTTGTTCAAGGAGATGTAAATTACTTTAATGACCATCGTGAAGATCGCAACCATTTCGTCAGCACATTCTTACGTCTAGAAGCACTTTTTTAAGCCTGTAAACATCACCTTGGAAACTTCATTCAAGGTGATGAATAATAAAACACTTTTAAATAAAAATTTAAGATTAGCCTCTTAACATATTATTCTAATTTTTGATTCTTTTTTATTCTGAACGATGAATCAATTCTCTTCTTTTTCATTTCACTACAGATCAACTGTCTTAGTTTGTATTTATAGTCTGGGCGTATTGGCTTTACTTCCGCATACTCAATTTTTTTACAGTTCTATAAAGCACCAACGTTCAAGACGACATTCCTACTCGTCCAACCAACTCAGCAAAACAAACAGACTGTCTCTGCCATTTGCACTCTCTCCTTGTGAAATAGAGACAAATAATGCTTTACCCGATGTAGCCTTAATTCAAGAACTTATGGCTGTATTTGGGAATGATACGTTATGGAAGCGCGCAACCCAGCCTGAACAGCCTTATAAGGCCTTGGGTAAGAAAAAGAAGAAAGCTTCATCAAATCAAACTGAACTAACTAATCCACTCAGTGCAAGCTGGGCCACCATTTCAACCTGGATGCCTTTTGAAAATAATCTTGATCTAGGTTCAAACTCAGAAAGTGATGTCTATGTACAATTTTTGGCAAAGAAAAAATGGAACTTAAGACATAACATTAGTTTGGATACAGAGCAGGTATTTCGTTACGGTTCGACCAGCCGGCACTACACTGAAACCACTCTCAACCTAACGCAGAAAATGCAAGATAACACATTATTTTCTAATAAATTTAATGTAAACAAGAGTGAAAATGAAGATTACAACTGGGGAAATTGGACTTTTCAACAATTTGAGTTTGTAAAAGATAATAGTCTGACTTACGGTGTTTATAGTGGTGGCGTATATACCAAAAATGATATGCGACTAAATAGCTGGGGACCTTATATTTCGTGGCGCCAGCCTGTATGGCGAAATTGGCTTTTTATGCAAAATGACCTTAACTTTTTTAACCATATTGATGATGATTCGAGACATCAACTCAGCGTTCAAATGAATCTAGAAGCTAATTTTTAGTCAAAAATTACCAAATTGTGGATAACTCTTTCTTTATCCACAAAAAAGCCCCTGAAGGTTCAGAGGCTTTTTTTTATACTGAATTATTTCAGCAATAAGCTATTAATACGTTTTACATAAGCTGCCGGATCTTCTGGTAAACCACCTTCAGCAATAACAGCCTGATCGAAAATCACATTTGCCAAATCATCAAAATGTTCTGAACCTTCAAGTTTTTTCACTAATGGATGTTCAGGGTTAATTTCTAAAATTGGCTTAATTTCAGGAACCTCTTGCCCCGCTTGTTTTAACATACGGATGAGTTGAGGTGATAACTCACCTTCGCTTGTTACTAAACACGCAGGAGAGTCGACCAGACGCGTAGTTACGCGTACTTCTTTGGTTTTCGCTTTCAATGAATCACTTAGCTTATCAACAACAGGTTTGAACTGTTCAGCTGCTTGCTCAAGTGCCTTTTTCTCTTCAGCATCTTGCAAATCACCTAAATCAACTGCACCTTTAGAGACATTCTTTAATGGCGTACCTTCAAACTCTTGAACAAAGTTCATTGCCCATTCGTCAACACGCTCTGCCATTAATAAGACTTCAATGCCTTTTTTCTTGAATAACTCAAGCTGTGGCGAGTTTTTCGCCGCCGCTAAACTGTCAGCAGTCACATAATAGATGGCTTTTTGGCCCTCTTTCATACGTGCCTTATAGTCAGCAAAAGAAGTCGTCACTTCATCATTTGTTGAAGTCGCATAACGTAATAATTTTAAAATACGTTCGCGGTTACCAAAGTCTTCGCCCAAGCCTTCTTTAATGACTGAGCCAAACTCACTGTAGAACGTCTTGAATTTTTCTTGGTCTTTTTCATCTTCCGATTTAGCCAAGCCATCAAGTACTGTTAATACGCGGCGTGCATTACCTTCACGAATCGTTTTTACATCACGACTTTCTTGTAACAACTCACGGCTTACATTAAGCGGTAAGTCGGCACTATCCACCACACCTTGAACAAAACGTAGATAATTTGGAATTAAATTATCTGCATCATCCATAATGAACACGCGTTTTACATAGAGCTTAATGCCCGCTTTTGCTTCGCGAGTAAAAATGTCATGTGGCGCTTTACTTGGAATATAAAGTAACTGTGTATATTCGGTACTACCTTCAACACGGTTATGCGCCCAAGCCAGTGGTGCTTCAAAGTCATGTGTTAAGTTTTTATAGAACTCAACATATTGCTCTTCAGTCACTTCGCTCTTGTTACGTGTCCATAAAGCACTGGCTGAGTTAATTGCTTCCCACTCGCCAGTTTTGACCATTTGACCGCCTTTAGACTCTTCGCCTTCAGCCGCCTCTTCCTCTTGCCAAACTTCTTTTTGCATTTCGATTGGCAAGCTAATGTGGTCAGAGTATTTATTAACGATGTGCTTAACTTTATAAGATTCTAAATAATCAAGCGCGTCATCACGTAAGTGAAGAATAATGTCTGTACCACGTGAAGCCTTATCAATTTGCTGAACTTCAAACTCACCTGTACCACCACTAATCCAACGCACCCCTTCAGATGCATCTAGACCTGCACGGCGTGATTCCACTGTAATTTTATCGGCAACAATAAAACCTGAGTAAAAACCAACACCAAATTGACCAATCAACTGAGCATCTGCTTTTTGATCACCAGTCAATTTTGACATGAAATCTTTAGTACCCGATTTTGCAATGGTACCCAAGTTATCAATCGCTTCTTGCTGGTTTAGGCCAATACCGTTATCAGAAATCGTTAAAGTTTTATCTTCTTTATTTAAAATGACTCGTACATGTAAATCTGGATCATTTTCATAATATTCAGGATGATTAATTCCTTCAAAGCGCAACTTATCACATGCATCTGATGCATTAGAGATAAGCTCGCGTAAGAAAATCTCAGGGTTAGAATAGAGAGAATGCGTCACTAAATGTAAAAGCTGTGCAACTTCCGCTTGGAAACTATAATTTTGTGATGCTTGTTCACTCATAAATCACTCCTTAAATTTTGAAGTCTGTTTGTTCTCGAATGCTTTATGAATGGAGTACTTCTAGAATTTTTCAATCCTGGATATTAAAAATTTTTACTCTAATTAAAATGGACCATGGCTTAGCACTCTATCTTGCAATATTGTGTCTAACTGCTTTTGACGTTGTTGATAAGCTTTAGCAATACAACTTACACCAGCAGCACAAGCATTTCTTTTTTTCAGCCATTGCTGCTGAGCATCTTTTTGGTTGTCCCGCCCGCCCATTGGTAAAGCATGCAGAACAATTTGATAAGTTGTTGCCATTTTTACATCTGCATCATTTAAGGAACGATTTTTACAAATACTCTTTTCCGTTTTAGTTTTTGCAGCATCACACGAGAAACTTGCGGCTTGCAAACTCTGTGTAAAAGCAATACCACTAAAAAGAGCCAAACACATCGCTAATTTTTTGTTCATGATTTTATTTCCATATTTGTAATGAATAAAAATTAGTTTAGAAAAAAATATGCATAAGATGTGTAGAAAACTGTCTGTTTTATGCTTTTTTTAGTGCAAGTAAAACTCATAAAAAAACCTCACATAAAATATATGTGAGGTGCCTGAGTCTAGGTTTATTATTATATTATTCTATTTATTATTATGCTTAAAATTTATAGCTATAACCTAAAGTGTAAACAAACGGATTAATATCTAGATCAAACTTAGTCCCATCATTTAAAGTAACTTCTGGGCTTAAATCAGCATAACGAACATCTACAAATACTCCCCAGTTTTTAGCATCCGCAGGTTGGAAGTTAAAACCAACTTGTCCTGCCACACCAAAATCTTCTTTCACATCTTTTACAATGCCATCTTCATCCCAAGCAATAAATGCTGTTGCACCAACACCAATATATGGCGTAAAACGAGTCGAATTTTTAAAATGATATTTAGCAGTAATCGTTGGTGGTAACTGTTTAAGACTCGCTACCTTATTTCCATTTAACAATACATCATGGTTAACAGGTGCTGCTAATAATAACTCTGCCGAAAATGGAGATTGACTAAAAAAGTATTCTACCGATGGTGTAAATGCATATTCATGATCTGCTTTAACTACAGTGTTTTCAGCAAGTGTCGTATCTTCCGAAGGAGCAATAACACTACCACCAAATTTCACTTGCCAGTTACCAGCAAAAGTAAAAGAAGACATCCCCATTAATACAACAACCAAAGCTTTTTTGAACACTTTAATATCTCCAAACTTATTTATATTTATAATAAACATTTATTTTAAAATCATGCAATACTCATTATAAAATTATTTTATTATTTATTTTTAAATAACTGTTTTAAATAAAATTATATATTAACCAACCATTTTAATTGGTTTTAAAGCCAACCTTATTAATCAAGATTATTTTATATTACCAACCATTTTAATATACTTTTTAATTCTGAGTATTTTAATATAATTTATTTTAAATACATCTTTTATTTATTCAATAAAAAACCTTCTTAATTTAAATCTAAAGATCATCATTAAGAAGGTTAATCATTCAATATTTTATAAAAAACTTATAAAACCATTGCAGCAATCCAGCCAAAAATTAATAGCGGAATATTAAAATGAATAAATGTAGGTACAACCGTATCCCAAATATGATCATGTTGCCCATCTACACCTAAACCAGCTGTTGGTCCTAAGGTTGAATCAGAAGCTGGTGAACCTGCATCACCTAATGCTGCGGCTGTCCCAATAAGAGCAATAGTCGCTAATGGTGAAAATCCAAACTGTACGCATAAAGGTACATAAATGACAGCAAGTACAGGTACACTTGAGAAAGATGAACCAATACCAATTGTGACAAATAAACCAATACAAAGCATTAAGAAAGCTGCGAGTGCACGATTATCTCCGATAATATCGACTACACCGTTCACTAGCTGATTAATATCTCCCGTATGGGTCATTACCGATGCAAAGCCCGCAGCGGAAATCATAATGAAACCCACTAGGGCCATCATCCGCATGCCTTGTACAAAGACATCATCTGCATCTTGCCACTTAAAAATTCCAGCAGTAGATAAAACAGCAAAACCGACTAAACCACCCAAAATCATTGAACCGGAATAGAGCTGTGCAGCGAGTGTCAGACCGATTGCAAGCAATGCCATAAAAATGGTTTTCTTTGCAATCACTGGCGCTTGCTCTGCCTCATGCTTTAACTCTTCAGCATCTGCTTTTAAGTCAGCTGTTTCGACTTGAGTAGTTGCACGAAGAGGCTTATCTAAATCAATCGTTGCGGTTGGCGTAATAGCACGATCGGCATAAATCCTTGGTTTACGGTAGCTAATAAATACAGCAACCAAAGTACCTAAAACCATTCCTAAAACTGGAATAGCCATGCCAATTGACATCATGCCACGCTCTACATGTAAGCCGTACGCCGCACCGACCTTGTTGATATTTCCCATCAAAATTTGTTCAAGGAAAATTGCACCAAACCCAACTGGAAGGAAAATATAAGTTCCGACTAAACCTAAAGTAAGCACACAGGCTGCTGCGCGACGGTCTAACTTTAAATGGTTCATTACCCGTAATAATGGCGGAACGAGTACTGGAATAAAGGCAATATGAACCGGGATAAGGTTCTGAGAGAAAATAGCTGAAATAAGTAAAATACCTAATAGTAGATATTTCACTTTAGTTTGACGGCTTTTTCCCGCTTCCATTCCCAACAAACCAATAAGTTTATGAGCAAGTAAATCAGGTAAACCAGATTTTGAAAGTGCTAGAGCGAATGCTCCTAGCACTGCATAGGCAAGTGCGACTTCAGCACCATCACCAAGACCAGCGTTAAAGGCATCAACGGTTTGAGAAAGGCTTAAACCTGCTACGAGGCCGCCTACAATGGCAGAAACCACTAAAGTCAGTACGACAGAAACGCGCGCCAGTGATAATAAAAACATCACTGCAATCGCAATAACGACAGCATTCATGAATAAATTCAGAGCAAAACAAAAGGCGATATTCTATCAGATTCAGATCTATGAAGCCGAAAATATCGCCGAATTAACTGTTTTATGCAGTCACTCAATCATTAAGCTTGAGCCTTAATAAACTGACGAATATGATCTGCAATTTTTGCAGGCTCACTCAGAATTGCCCAGTGATTTGCTTCAAACTCTACATATTCAAATTTTTCTACCCACTTTGGCATAGCCTCAGTGATATATTCAGGGCTCACAAAAGTATCATATTTTAAAATAACTGCTTTAACTGGACATTGCGCATAACGTTGACGTGGGCCAGTTAAACGAGGAATAAAATTGGCACGATATAAATTAATGCCATATTTACCATCAGCATTAATATTATTATTTAAAGGTAAATTACTTTTCCTCTCCAACTGAGTCAGAACTTTCCCCCATTTTTCAGGGCTAAAAAGAGACCACACTGTTGGTGCTAGCAACGGAAGATGGAATGCACCGATATACCAAGATTTGGTTAATATTTTTAAGATTTGACCTGGTGAAGATTTAAATTTATCACGTAAGAACAAGGCTGCATGGTCAAGACATGGTCCAGAAATTGTTGTATATGACAATAAACGCCCTTTAAATTTAGGCTCTGTTGCCGACTCCCAAGATTGGATCGAACCCCAATCGTGTGCAGCCATATGAAATTGACGATTGGGTAATAATTCATCAACGACTTCTTGTAAGTCTAGAGATAAACGCTCTAAACGGTAATCACGAATACGTTTTGGTATAGATGACAAACCCGCCCCACGTACATCATAGGTGACAATGTAGAAGTCATTGATTAAATGTTCAATGATTGATTCCCATACTTCTTGATTGTCAGGATAACCATGTACTAAAACCAACGGTGTATTTTTTTCGTCGCCCCATGTCTTGGCACAAAGCGTTTGTTGGTCACTTGTTGTTACTGTATGAACTTTTGGCTGCATAATCATTTCCTATCTTGTTTTTCAATCGATCATGTCGTTAGTCGGATAGAGCATTGCCATCAATATAAAAAAGATGATACTTATCTAGTATGAATACTGTTTCAATAAAAAAAATTGACTATTATGGCTATTTTAAGAAGACTTCAGAACAATCCTACGATTTCAAAATTTCTATTTAATCACTACCCTCCTTATCGGGGAGCAGGGATTTATATTGAAATCATGAATTTAGAACTTTGTCATGTACGAGTAAAAATGCCTCTGACTTGGAAAAACCAAAATTTGGTTGGAACGCATTTCGGGGGCAGTATTTATTCAATGGTTGATCCATTTTATATGATGATTCTGCTGCATCATCTCGGATCAAAATATATTGTTTGGGATAAAGCTGCTGAGATTAATTTTCTTTCCCCTGGTCGAAGCACTGTGCATGCGGATATTCGAGTCGACTTGGCTGAAATTGAGCAAATTCGTGAACTTGCCGACAACTTCGAACCTGTTTTAAGAACCTATCATTTAAACATTTTTGATGAAACTGGAGTAAGAATTGCTGAAGTTCAAAAAACGCTTTATATCAGACGTAAAAAAGCAAAACCCTTTCAACAATAAAATAAGCGCTGAAAAAGCGCTTATTTTATTAATTTGCTAAATTTTTATTTTTTCTCTTCGATCGCTGCACCAGCACCACCACCAATCGCACCGCCAATTGCAGCACCAGAGTCACCACCCAATATTGCTTTACCTACCACAGACCCAATACCCGCTCCGATCGCGCTCTTAGTCGTGGTTTGCTTACTACCGCCTTGGGTATTTGAACCAACACCAGCACCTACTGCTGCACCCAAACCTGCACCAACACCACCACCTACATGGTTACCTAAGCCACCACCTAATGCACCACCTGCTGCTGCTGCACCAATACGCTGGTCAGATGGACTCATATTTTGGCAACCCGTAAACATAAGCGTAGACAGCATCACAGCAGAAAGTAATCCAATTGTTTTTTTCATGACCATACTCACTATTATCTGTTCTAATAAAAAGCATAATCCTCTTTTATGAGGAATTTGATCAGATTGTGTTATTCGTCTGTCCTAATCGATTGATATTTTGTAAAGCTCTTCCTTTTACACCTATTCATTGAAATTTTAATTATAAAAAAGTCATAAAAAAGAAGTCTCTAATAAGATAAAGACTTCTAAGGTTTAAACATTATTAAGGGTACTTTTAGTACTTCCCTTTCTTCTCTTCATAAGCTGCACCTGCACTACCACCAAGTGCTCCACCTGTAGCAGCACCAGCGTCACCGCCAATGATTGCACCACCTAACACGGCACCCACACCGGCACCAATTGCACTATTACGTACTGTTTTACTGTTGGACCCTTTTGCATTAGCTGCAACACCTGCACCAAGTGCCGCTCCTAAACCGGCACCAATATTACCGCCCACATGTTTTCCTACAGCCCCGCCTGCACCACCACCAATCGCAGCTGAACCAATACGTTTACTTTCTGGGCTTGCATTTTGACAACCAACAAGCAAAGTTGTTGACATCAGGCCAGCACTAACAATCATCATCATTTTTTTCATTAGATTTACTCCAGTCTTCATAAGCATGTAGCCTAATATGTTTTTGTGGAGGGTTTATCCCGCTTAAGTAATGAAATAATGGCTCTTCAATATGTTTTTGTAATTACCACTTTTAATTGTTATAAATAAAAAAGGCACCCTTAGGTGCCTTTTTTAATGCCAGTCTAAACTTAGAATTGTTCTGAGTTTAATGCTTGGCTGAATGCTTGGTCTACTTCGCTGAAGTCATTGTGAAGCTCATGTTCAGCAGCTTCTGCTTCTTGACGACGACGTTCTAGGTGGTATGCAAGACCAGTACCAGCTGGAATCAAGCGACCTACTACAACGTTTTCTTTCAAGCCACGTAAATCATCTTCTTTACCTGTTACAGCCGCTTCAGTTAACACACGAGTTGTTTCCTGGAACGATGCAGCAGAGATGAACGAGTCAGTAGAAAGCGATGCTTTAGTGATACCCATCAATAGACGTTCGAACTTCGCAGGGAACTTGTTCTGAGCCAAGACAGCTTGGTTCTCTTGTACCATGCGGATGTAATCCACTTGCTCGCCTTTGATGAAGCTTGTATCGCCACCATCGGTGATATCAACTTTACGCAACATTTGACGTACGATAACTTCAATATGTTTGTCGTTGATTTTTACACCTTGGAGACGGTATACGTCTTGAACTTCGTTCACGATGTAGTTAGTTAAAGCAACTTCACCTTTCAAACGTAAGATGTCATGCGGGTTTTGTGGACCATCAGAAACAGTTTCACCACGGTTCACATGCTCGCCTTCGAACACGTTGATTTGACGCCATTTTGGAATCAACTCTTCGTAGATCTCAGAACCATCATCAGGGCTAATTACCAGACGGTTTTTACCCTTAGTCTCTTTACCGAAGCTTACAACACCTGAAACTTCAGCAAGAATTGCATGTTCTTTCGGCTTACGTGCTTCGAACAAGTCAGCTACACGCGGAAGACCACCGGTAATATCACGAGTACGTGATGTTTCTTGTGGTACACGACCAATAACATCACCCACACCAATCGTTTCGCCATCGCGAACAGTTACGATTGTGTTTTGTGGCAAGAAGTAGAACTGTTCGCCGCCATCTGTTGTATCCAACACGATTGCAGGACGTAAATCTTTACCAGAAGCAGGACGAGCTGTTACAGGCAAGATTTCAACGGTAGTCATACCAGTTGCATCATCAGTTTTTGATGTTGCAGTTACACCATCAGCGATTTGGCTGAAACGTGCTTTACCAGCAACTTCTGTAACAAGTGGATGCGTATGCGGATCCCAAGTCGCCACAATACCGCCAGCTTCTACAGATTCACCATCTTTCAACAAGATGCTTGCACCGTAAGGAAGTTTATAGCGCTCGCGTTCACGACCTAAATCATCGGCAATACCAATTTCACCTGAACGAGAAACTGAAACCAAGTGACCTTTTGCATGTTGTACAGTTTTCACGTTATGGAAACGTACAGTACCTTTGTTACGTACTTGAACACTGTTTGCAGCAGAAGTTCGGCTCGCAGCACCACCAACGTGGAACGTACGCATCGTTAACTGTGTACCTGGTTCACCAATAGACTGTGCTGCCATTACACCTACTGATTCACCTGGGTTAACCAAGTGACCACGTGCAAGGTCACGGCCATAACATCTAGCACATACACCAAAAGCAGATTCACAAGCAATTACTGAACGTACTTTGACTTCATCCACACCCGCTTCTTCAAGATGAGCTGCGATTTTTTCGTCAATTAACGTACCGCGAGGTAATACAACTTCATCATCAGACGCACGACGTACATCTTCAGCAGTTACACGACCTAATACACGGTCACGTAATGGCTCGATAACATCGCCACCTTGAATGAATGGAGTCATCACTAAACCACCCGCTGTACCACAGTCAGGCTCAGTAATTACCAAATCTTGTGCTACGTCTACAAGACGACGTGTCAAGTAACCAGAGTTCGCAGTTTTTAATGCTGTATCGGCCAAACCTTTACGCGCACCGTGTGTTGAAATGAAGTACTGAAGTACTGTCAAACCTTCACGGAAGTTCGCTTTAATCGGCGTTTCGATAATCGAACCGTCTGGTTTTGCCATCAAGCCACGCATACCAGCAAGCTGACGAATCTGTGCCGCACTACCACGGGCACCAGAGTCAGACATCATATAGATGCTGTTGAATGATTTTTGCTTCTCGTCTTCACCTTGTTTGTTTTTCACAACGGTATAAGACAAGTTATCCATCATTGCTTTAGCAACTTGGTCGTTTGTACGCGCCCAGATATCGACAACTTTGTTATAACGCTCACCAGCAGTTACGAAACCTTGTTCGAACTGTTGTTCGATTTCACGAACTTCTGTTTCTGCTTTATCAATAATTGTGTGCTTAGTAGGTGGAATTAACATATCTTCCATACCTACAGATACACCTGAACGAGTCGCTTGACGGAAGCCCAAGTACATTAATTGGTCAGCAAAGATAACTGTATCTTTCAAACCAAGTTTACGGTAACAAGAGTTGATTAACTTTGAGATATTCTTTTTAGTCATCTCAAGATTGATCATGTCAAAGCTTAAGCCTTGTGGAACAACTTCCCAAAGCAAACAGCGACCTGGTGTTGTCTCAACAATAATAGTTCCGTGTTCACGTTCACCATCTTCATTGATAACAGTTTGATGCACACGTACTTTAACACGAGCATGAATCGCAACCTGACCAGTTGCAAGTGCACGGTTTACTTCGTGAGTATCAGCAAACACCATGCCTTCGCCTTTAGCATTTATCGCATCACGTGTGATGTAATAAAGACCCAAGACAACGTCCTGAGAAGGGACGATGATCGGCTCACCATTTGCTGGTGACAAGATGTTGTTTGTTGACATCATCAATGCACGAGCTTCTAACTGTGCTTCAAGTGTCAATGGAACGTGTACCGCCATTTGGTCACCGTCGAAGTCGGCGTTAAACGCAGCACAAACGAGTGGGTGAAGACGGATTGCCTTACCTTCAATAAGAATAGGTTCAAATGCTTGAAGACCTAAACGGTGAAGTGTTGGCGCACGGTTCAACATTACTGGATGTTGACGAATTACAGAAGCAAGAACGTCCCAAACTTCTGGGGTCTCACGCTCAACCATTTTCTTCGCAGCTTTAATGGTTGTTGCCTGACCTGAAGCTTGTAGTTTCGCGAAAATGAATGGCTTGAATAATTCAAGTGCCATTTTCTTCGGAAGACCACATTGGTGAAGGCGTAAAGTAGGACCTACAGTAATTACCGAACGACCAGAATAGTCAACACGCTTACCAAGTAAGTTCTGACGGAAACGACCTTGTTTACCTTTGATCATATCAGCCAAAGATTTTAATGGACGTTTGTTAGAACCAGTAATTGCACGACCACGACGACCGTTATCAAGCAATGCATCTACAGACTCTTGTAACATACGTTTTTCGTTACGTACGATAATGTCTGGTGCTGCAAGATCAAGAAGGCGCTTCAAACGGTTGTTACGGTTAATGACACGACGATATAAATCGTTCAAGTCAGAAGTCGCGAAACGACCACCTTCAAGTGGAACTAATGGACGTAAATCAGGTGGAAGTACCGGAAGTACATTCATCACCATCCATTCTGGCTTATTGTTTGAATCGTTGAATGCTTCCATCAATTTCAAGCGTTTAGACGCTTTTTTCAACTTCGTTTCAGAAGTTGTTTGAGGAATTTCTTCACGTAAACGTGCGATTTCAGCTTCAAGATCGATATCTTTTAATAAGTCCTGAATCGCTTCTGCACCCATTTTCGCAGTGAATTCATCACCGTGCTCTTCAAGTGCATTGAAGTATTCTTCGTCTGTTAAAAGTTGATACTTTTCAAACGGAGTCATACCTGGGTCAGTTACAACGTATGATTCGAAATACAATACACGTTCGATATCACGAAGCGTCATATCAAGTAATAAACCGATACGAGATGGTAACGATTTTAAGAACCAGATATGTGCAACTGGAGAAGCAAGTTCAATGTGACCCATACGTTCACGACGAACTTTCGCTGTAGTTACTTCAACGCCACATTTTTCACAAATGACGCCTTTGTATTTCATACGCTTGTATTTACCACACAAGCATTCGTAATCTTTTACTGGACCAAAAATTTTGGCACAGAACAAACCGTCACGTTCTGGTTTGAAAGTACGGTAGTTAATTGTCTCAGGTTTTTTAACTTCACCATGAGACCATGACTTAATCATTTCTGGTGACGCAAGACCAATACGGATACGGTCAAACTCAATTGGTGCATGACCATCTGAGTCCGTTTTCTTACGCATGATATCGAGCAAGTCTTTCAATTTTTTTCTCCGTGTGTCGGGAAGCAACGCTTACCCGACTGGGTCACAAATATTGTTTTTTCCTAAAAAATCGTGAGTCTTACGACTTAGTCACCATTTTTCAGTTCAATGTTGATACCTAAAGAACGGATCTCTTTGGTCAATACGTTGAACGATTCAGGCATACCCGGATCCATATAATGGTTACCATCTACAATATTCTTATAGATGCGTGTACGACCTTCAACGTCATCCGACTTAACAGTTAACATCTCTTGAAGTGTATATGCTGCGCCGTAAGCTTCGAGTGCCCAGACCTCCATCTCACCGAAACGCTGACCACCGAACTGTGCTTTACCACCAAGCGGTTGCTGTGTAACAAGTGAGTAAGAACCAGTTGAACGCGCATGCATTTTGTCATCAACCAAGTGGTTCAATTTGAGCATGTACATGTAACCTACAGTTACAGGACGATCAAACTGTTCACCCGTACGACCATCAAACAATACTGTTTGACCAGTACGCGAAATATCAGCTAATTCAAGTAAGTCTTTAATTTGACTTTCTTCAGCACCATCAAATACAGGAGTAGCTAAAGGCACACCAGCACGTAAGTTGCCTGAAAGTGCTAAGACTTCAGCATCAGTTAAGCTATCAAGATCTTCTTGCTCGCCACCGACTTTGTTATAAATCTTGTCTAAGAATTCGCGAAGTTCTAAAACTGTGCGCTGTTCTTTCAACATTTTTTCGATTTTATCACCAAGTCCTTTAGCTGCCATACCCAAGTGAGTCTCAAGAATCTGACCCACGTTCATACGAGATGGTACACCCAATGGGTTCAATACGATATCTACCGGCACACCGTTAGCATCGTGTGGCATGTCTTCAACAGGTAAAATGTTAGAAACAACACCTTTGTTACCGTGACGACCAGCCATTTTATCACCAGGCTGAATACGACGTTTAACTGCGAGGTAAACCTTAACAACTTTCAGAACGCCAGTTGTTAACTCATCACCAGTCGAAAGCTTACGTTTCTTCTCTGCAAACTTCTCATCAATTTCTGCGCTCTTCTCTTTCAAGAACACTTGAATTTGAGATAAACGTTCAGCAATTGCTTCGTCTGTAGGTTGGATTTCAAGTAAGTCAACAAGCTCTAAACCAGACAACATATCTTCAACGAGTTTGTCGCCACGTTTAGTCGAACCACCACCGTTAGACTCTTGGCCATTAAGCAAACGAATTACACGCTCACGAGCTGCTTCTTCAAAGATCTTGTATTCTTCTTTCAAGTCTTTACGGTAAGCGTCAAGCTGTGCTTTTTCAATTGCCATCGCACGGTCATCTTTCTCTAAGCCATCACGAGTGAAGACTTGAACATCGATAACTGTACCTTTAGTACCAGATGGAACACGTAAAGATGAGTCTTTAACGTCAGCTGCTTTCTCACCAAAGATTGCACGAAGCAATTTTTCTTCAGGAGTTAACTGAGTTTCACCTTTAGGCGTTACTTTACCAACAAGGATGTCACCAGCAGTAACTTCCGCACCGATATAAACGATACCCGATTCATCAAGTTTAGAAAGTGCAGCTTCACCTACGTTAGGAATATCGGCAGTAATTTCTTCTGCACCTAACTTAGTATCACGCGCTACACATGATAATTCTTGAATATGAATAGAAGTTAAACGGTCTTCTTGAAGTACACGCTCAGATAATAAGATCGAGTCTTCGTAGTTGTAACCATTCCACGTCATGAACGCTACACGCATGTTTTGACCAAGCGCAAGCTCACCCATATCTGTTGACGGACCGTCTGCCAGAATGTCACCGCGAGCAACTTTGTCGCCTAAATTCACGATAATATTTTGGTTGATACAAGTGTTTTGGTTAGAACGTGTATATTTAATGAGGTTGTAAATATCTACACCAGCCTCACCTGCAATCATTTCATCTTCGTTTACACGAATAACGATACGAGAAGCATCTACATATTCAATCGCACCACCACGGTTTGCGATCACACATACGCCTGAGTCACGTGCAACGTTCGCTTCCATACCTGTACCTACAAGCGGTTTATCCGCACGTAGAGTAGGAACCGCCTGACGTTGCATGTTTGAACCCATCAATGCACGGTTCGCGTCATCGTGTTCAAGGAATGGAATAAGTGATGCAGCTACAGATACAACCTGCTGTGCAGATACATCCATATGCGTCACTTTTTCAGGTGGCATACGTACAAAGTCACCTTGGTGACGAACAGAAACAAAATCTTCTGTTAAGTTACCATCTTTATCTATAGCAGAATCGGCCTGTGCAATAACAGTACCTACTTCTTCAATAGCAGAAAGGTATTCAACAGCATCAGTTACTCGGCCATCTACCACTTTACGGTAAGGTGTTTCCAAGAAACCAAAATCATTCGCTTTTGCATAAACAGAAAGCGAGTTGATCAAACCAATGTTTGGACCTTCCGGCGTTTCAATTGGACATACACGACCATAGTGAGTTTGATGTACGTCACGTACTTCAAAGCCCGCACGTTCACGTGTTAAACCACCAGGCCCAAGCGCTGAAACACGACGTTTATGTGTAATCTCAGATAACGGGTTGTTTTGATCCATAAACTGAGACAATTGGCTTGAACCAAAGAATTCTTTGATTGCAGCTGCAACTGGTTTTGCGTTAATGAGATCTTGCGGAGATAAATTATCTGTTTCTGCTTGGCTTAAACGCTCTTTAACAGCACGTTCAACACGAACCAAACCAACACGGAATTGGTTTTCAGTCATTTCACCAACAGAACGTACACGACGGTTACCTAAGTGATCGATATCATCGACTTCACCTTTACCGTTACGGATCTCAACTAATGTACGTAATACATCGATGATATCTTCGTGCGATAAAATACCTTCTACTTCACGTGACTTCTGGTCAGTACCAACTTCGTATGGGCGACCCAAACGACGGTTGAATTTCATACGACCTACTGGAGATAAGTCATAACGTTCAGAAGAGAAGAATAAGTTATTAAATAAGTTTTCAGCAGCTTCTTTTGTTGGTGGCTCGCCTGGACGCATTACTTTATAGATTTCAACTAATGCTTCTTCACGACCAGAAGTTGTGTCAGCACGTAATGAGTCAGCAACAAATGAACCACGGTCAATATCGTTCGTAAACAAGATATTGAACTGTTTAACACCGCCTTCTGCCAGTTTCACCATAACTTCATGGCTTAACAATGTGTTTGCAGGAATCACATCACCATTACGTAAAGTAATATCTTCGGCAGTGATACGCTCATACAAGTACTCATCAGGAACTGATAGCTTAGCTAAACCAGAAGCTTCCATTTGACGTACGTGACGTGCATTAATACGTTTACCTTGCTCAACAATGATTTTGCCATCATTGTCTGCAATATCAAATTGCGCCATTTCGCCACGCAGACGATCTGGAACGAGGTCAATTTGATAGCTACCCATATCAAGATATACAGGCACTTTTTCATAGAACAAATTCAAAATTTGTTCATTGTTATAACCCAATGCACGCAACACAACAGTTGCTAATAATTTACGACGACGGTCAATACGTACATAAACTAAATCTTTTGCATCAAATTCGAAATCTAACCATGAACCACGGTAAGGAATAATACGTGCAGAATAAAGTACTTTACCACTTGAATGTGTTTTGCCTTTATCATGATCAAAGAATACACCAGGTGAACGGTGTAATTGAGATACGATTACACGCTCAGTACCATTGATCACAAAGGTACCATTATCTGTCATGAGTGGCATTTCACCCATGTAGACTTCTTGCTCACGTACGTCTTTAATAGATTTAGTTTCGCGATCTTTAATAATCAAACGAATTTTTACGCGCATTGGTGCCGCATAAGTCGAACCACGTAAAATACATTCACGCACATCAAACTCAGGCTTACCAAGGCTATACTCAACAAATTCTAAAGCAGCATTGCCAGAATAACTTTCTATAGGGAAAACTGAACGAAATGCGGCTTGGAGACCGATATCTTCGCGGTTTTTTGGAGATTTGCCACCTTGCAAGAACGTTCTATACGAATCGACCTGGATCGAAAGTAAGTACGGTGCTTCCATTACTTGGGGCAATTTACCAAAATTCTTACGGATCCGTTTCTTTTCGGTATATGAGTATGCCATCTGGAGTCCTCGGAAAGTAAACCAAGCCCGCCTGCAGAACGGGCTCAGAAGGAATTACACAGGCCGATATGGCCACCACTGTTTACAAATGCTGCAATTTTTAGTGGTATTAAAACGCTTAACAATATTTTTTAAAAAGAAAAATATTGGTAAACATTTGAAATTACTCTGATTATTCTAAAACACGACAATTATTGTACAGAACAAACAAAAATCGAGCCGATTATTGTAACGCAAAAAGGCTGATGACCCAAGAGCCATCAGCCATTTTATGGAGCCGATTTAAAAACCGACTCCTTTTACAATTACTTAAGTGTAACTGTAGCACCAGCTTCTTCAAGTTTCTTCTTAAGTTCTTCGCCTTCTTCTTTAGAAACGCCTTCTTTAAGAACTTGAGGAGCACCTTCAACTAGGTCTTTAGCTTCTTTAAGACCAAGGCCAGTTGCTTCACGAACTGCTTTAATTACAGCTACTTTGTTAGCACCAAAAGAAGTCAACTCAACGTTGAATTCAGATTGTTCTTCAGCAGCAGCAGCAGCAGGAGCAGCAGCTACAGCTACAGCAGCAGCAGATACGTTGAATTTTTCTTCAAAAGCAGAAATAAGTTCAACAAGTTCAAGAACAGTTTTTTCAGCAACTGCGTTTAGGATTTCTTCGTTTGTTAAAGCCATGAGATTAACTCCAAATGGGTATTGAATGGTGTGGAAGTAGATTTAAGCTTAAGCAGCTTCTGACTCGTTTTTCTCTTGAAGCGCTGTAAGTAAGCGACCCAATTTCGAAATAGGAGCTTGAAGAACAGATGCGAGCATAGTAAGCGCTTTTTCTTGGTTTGGAAGGTTTGCGATAACGCTAACTTCAGCACCTTGATAAAGTTTGCCGTCAAATGCAGCAGCTTTTAATTCAAATGCTTTGTTAGTTTTAGCAAATTCTTCAAACAAGCGTGCAGCTGCACCCATATCGTCTTCAGAAGTTGAGAATGCTAAGATTGTTGGGCCAACAAGGTTGTCATTCAAGATTGCAAATTGCGTATCTTGAAGAGCACGTTTAGCCAAAGTATTACGTACAACACGTGTAGCAACACCTAGTTTACGAGCTTCAACACGAAGAGCAGTTAATTGCTCAACAGTTAAACCTTGATAGTCAGCAACAACGGCAGCGAACGCTGTAGAAGCAGTTTGAGCCACTTCAGCAACGATCTGTTTTTTGCTTTCAATAAGAAGAGCCATTGTAAAACCTCCTAACGGTGATTTATGTACTCAAAAAAGTACACTCCCAATTCGCAAGTCAACAAAGATTTGACTTACACGCGGAGGAGGAATAAATCACACCACCGCGTCTACGCAGGCTGGGCTATTAAGAAGATATTCAAAAGAAGTCTCTTCGCCTGTGGTCTTTGACGCTGATAAATTTACATTTATCAATTCAAAGTCCGCCTGATGAGTGAGGAAACAAAGCATTACTTTGAATGAGTATAAAAAATCTATGATTTTTTATACTCTGCCCTCAATCAGGACTTTAAAATTCTTGACTAAGTTTTAAACTTAGTTAGAAACGTTGCTTACATCAACAGTAAGACCAGGACCCATAGTTGAGCTCAAAGTGATCTTTTTGATGTATACACCTTTAGAAGTTGCAGGTTTTAACTTTTTCAAGTCAGCAACTAAGGTTTCAACGTTTTGACGGATAGCAGCAGCATCAAAGCCTAACTGACCGATCGCAGCATGGATAATACCCGCTTTGTCTACACGGTAACGAGCCTGACCAGATTTAGCGTTTTTAACAGCATTCGCTACATCAGGAGTTACAGTACCAACTTTAGGGTTTGGCATTAAACCACGTGGACCAAGGATTGTACCGAGCTTACCAACAACACGCATAGCGTCAGGAGCAGCGATTACAACATCAAAGTTAAGGTTTCCACCTTGGATGCTTTCAGCAAGGTCATCAAAACCTACGATGTCTGCACCAGCTTCTTTAGCAGCTTCTGCTTGCGCGCCTTGAGCAAATACCGCTACACGTACAGTTTTACCAGTACCAGCAGGTAATGTAGTCGCACCACGAACAACCTGATCAGATTTACGCGGGTCTACACCAAGGTTTACAGCTACATCTAAAGATTCTTTGAACTTCGCAGCAGGTAAGCTGTTAAGAACTTGAACCGCTTCTTCCAAAGTGTAAACTTTGTTTGCTTCAACAGCAGCAGCAATGGCTTTTTGACGTTTAGTTAACTTTGCCATGTCTTATAGCTCCACTTCCAAGCCCATAGAACGTGCAGAACCAGCAATGGTACGTACACGTGCGTCTAAATCAGCACCAGTCAAATCTGGTTCTTTAGTAGTCGCAATTTCTTCTAACTGAGCACGAGTCAACTTACCAACTTTAGTTTTGTTTGGTACAGGTGAACCTTTTTGGATACCAGCAGCTTTCTTAAGAAGAATAGAAGCTGGTGGAGTTTTCATGATGAATGTGAACGACTTGTCGTTGTACACAGTAATCACTACAGGAATTGGAAGACCTTGTTCAACTTTTTGTGTAGCAGCATTGAATTCTTTACAGAATGCCATGATGTTTACACCACGTTGACCTAATGCAGGACCAATTGGTGGAGATGGATTTGCTTTACCAGCTGGAACTTGCAGCTTGATATAGCCGTCAATCTTCTTAGCCATTTTAAAATACCTCTGGGTACAAACGCCGCTAGGCTCCCCAATGTTTACGCTACACTTTTATTACAACAACAATGCCCGATAAAATCGGGCGTTTTTCAACCAATTAAGATTAAATCGTTTTTTCGACTTGGCGAAACTCGAGTTCAACCTGAGTTGGTCGATTAAATACGTTAATCGTCAACGTTAAACGTGACTTCTCGTATTGAACTTCTTCCACAACACCTTTAAAGTCTGTGAATGGACCGTCAATAACAAGTAATTCTTCGCCTGGCTCAAACATCGTCTTAGGACGTGGTGCTTCACCTGTATTACGTACACGCGCAAGAATCGCATCCGCTTCACGCTGAGTGATTGGTGCTGGTTTTTCAGGTGTACCACCGATAAAACCTAGAACCTTTGGACACTCTTTAACGATATGCCAAGTATCATCATTCATTTCCATTTCGACTAACACATAGCCAGGAAAGAATTTGCGCTCAGATTTACGTTTCTTACCATCCTTCATTTCTACCACTTCTTCGGTAGGAACAAGGACATCACCAAAGCTATCAGCAACAGCGCTACGCTGGATTCGTTCTGTAAGTGAACGTAACACTTGTTTTTCATAGCCAGAGTAGGCATGAATAATGTACCAACGTTTCATAGCTCTTTTACCCGATAATCAACTTAATTAACCAACCCAAACCATAGTCAAAGCACCACAAAACCAATGATGCAACAACTACAACCAATAGAACCTGCCACGATGTAGTGACTGTTTCTTGTTTTGTTGGCCAAGTTACTCGACGCAATTCGACTCGTGCATCTTTTAGCAAACGAACGAAGCCTTTACCTTGATGGGTGGCGTATAATAAACCTAAAGCCACAACGATACAAGCAAAAATTGCCCCAACGCGCACCCAAATATTGTTTGCAGGTGCCCAATGCGCTGGTAAATACTGATTCGCCATAACAGCTAAAACCAATAATGCAATCGCAATCACCCATAGAACAATATCTAGAGGCGAACCAGAACGAACAACTTCAGCAGAATTATTTCTTTGAGGAATTGGCGCGTCGCTCAATGCGTCACGCGATTTATCATTCGACATTTTTGTACTCGTCGTAGAACTCGCGACTTATTATATGAACAACTAAGCCAGCATCAAGCTTTTTATTTGAAAATATGGCAGGCCAGGAGGGACTCGAACCCCCAACATTCGGTTTTGGAGACCGACGCTCTACCAATTGAACTACTGACCTATAATGCAAGTTGAGAGCCAAAGCCCTCAACCTGAGACGTAATCCGTCACTATATTATGCTTATGCAGTTACTTTCGCAACAACACCAGCACCTACAGTACGACCACCTTCACGGATCGCAAAACGTAGACCTGGGTCCATTGCGATTGGGTGG
>NZ_JBKEZV010000007.1:0-4589 GCF_053345265.1 Acinetobacter sp. M5A5_2a
AGTACGAGCTACAAACGTTAAATATGCTCAAGTACCTGATGAAGATATTTCGCCTGTACGAGCGACAAACGTTAAATATGCTCAAGTACCTGATGAAGATATTTCACCAGTACGAGCTACAAACGTTAAATATGCTCAAGTACCTGATGAAGATATTTCGCCTGTACGAGCGACAAACGTTAAATATGCTCAAGTACCTGATGAAGACATTTCACCTGTACGAGCGACAAACGTTAAATATGCTCAAGTACCTGATGAAGACACATTAACTATTTTGTCAAAAATAAAAGATAACTTTTATCAAGACTTAAAATTAAAAGAAATTAATACTACTAGGCATGCAGCATAAATGAAAACAACAGATTTAATTAATCTTTTTAATTAAATCTGTTCCTTTCTTAAAATGCTAAAAATTAATTAAATATATTTTACACATTAATTCATTGACCTCTTCAAACAAGATAAAGAATTATTAACTCTACTTAAGGAGCTAAAATTGAATAAAAAAACATTTAGTGATGAATTTATAAATTCAGCATGGAATAAAAAACCTTTTTCTCTAGATGTTGAAAAAGATATAGAAATACCTGATGAGCAAGATATATTCCAAGCTCTACTAAAATATAAAACAGACCTACCAGAACTTCAAAAAACAAACCCATTAGCTGATTTTGTCACAGCAATTAATAATAATAGAACCACAAAAATAAGGGATGATTTTTGTTTAGAAGCAGTAGATTTAAATTTAGATAACTATCTAAATAGAATAGATTTAATTAATAATGCTAATGAATGGTCTATAGCTTATTTTGGTTTACATGGTTCATCTCATGTTATTTGGGATTTTGCAAAAAATTTCATTGATACACTTTCCAAGTCAATAGGTTATAGACCAGGTGGTAGAGCGGATGTTGATTGTTTCATTGGGAAATATTCCTCAACGCCAAGTGGAATACATGCTGATGATGCTCATAATTTTGGTTTTAGCATCAGAAATGGTAAAACAATGCTGACATGGGATTCTTCCAGAAGTGATCTAGCCAAATTAAAATATCCACATTATGAACATGCTAGAAATGAAGCTATTCCTCTTTTAAATACAACAGATAAAATTTGTTATTTTCCTTTCGATGCATTTCATATAGCTGAAACACCAAAGGAAATATCATTAAATATAAATATATCTCTTTGGCATTGTTCAGATGATGCCAAAGATAGTATCGATTATATTAATACTTTCTTAAAACATGATGAATCTTTAATTAATGACATTTCTAGTAATGGCGAAATTACACTTAATGATGAAGATATTTTAAATTTAGTTGCTTTAAAAAATAAAATAATGGATGGAAGTATTGAGCGCCATATGGCTATGAAAAAACTACTTATTAATACAACATCAGGCATGAAAGTAAAAAGACCAAAGGATAATGATGAATTTGATATCAATAAACCTATTTTAATTAAAGATACTGCATCGATTCAATGGTATATCAATAATGATAGAGACTTAATCATATTAGCAGTAAATGGATACTTTTTATTCATTGAATACTCTAAAAAAAATATTGAACTGTTAGTTTTTTTAGCCTCCAATTCCGGAAAAGTATTTAATTATTATGATATTAGCAAGTTATTTAATATTGACTCTTTAAATATATTTAAAGAATTGAAAAATTTTGGACTTCTTGGGAATATTTAGCTTAAAATGAAAATATCAAATCCAATAAAGACAATGAGTTATAAAACTTACTCTCTTTTATTACTCATTTTCATATCAAGCTTTTATGATGAAATAGGTAGTTTCTTATTATCATTTTCAAAAGCTGGCAACAACAGTTTACATGGCATTTCTATATTGATGACAGGTGCTATTTTAGGCGGTGTCATCTCAACATTTATAATACCTAAAATACTTGACAAATTCAGCATAAAGCTTCTAATCCCAATTTCATTTTTATTGGGTGCTTTTATATTCATCACATGCTTATTTGTAAATGAAAGTTTTTTAATTTATTTTACAACCTTCTTTCTAGGCTTTATTAACAATGTTTTTTGGGTTTCTGTCTCAGCATTTGTTAAGTTAAATTTTAGTCAGAACTTATTAGAAGTAAATTCTATAATACAGTCAATAAAAAATGCAGGATATATTGCTGGTCCAGCCTTAGCTGGAATTTCTCTTGGCTTAATTGGTCTTGAAAAATCTTTCTTATTAATTATTGCTCTTAATATAATTGCATTTATTTTTTGTCTCAATTTAAAACTACCCAAAGAAGAAAAAAATCATAATAATGTAGTAAAAAAGGAAAGTAGCTTAATGGAAGGTTTAGGAATAATCCTTAAAAATAAATTAGTTAGACACACACTACTACCTTTATCTGTCACAATAATGCTTTCATCAAGTATGAATGTTATTTATATGAATATTGGTATTATTCAATTAAAATATTCATACTTTAAATATGGAATTCTTTCTGCCTCCTTAAGCATAGGTTTATTAATAGGTCCTATTTTTCTTTCACGAATATTTTCAAAGTTAGGACTTTCAATGGGCTCATGTACATGCGCAGCAATTATTGGAGGATGTATGTTTTTCTTATCATTAAGCAATGTTTTCTACTTTTCTATTTTTATTTTATTTATTTTGGGTCTAGCAAATGGAGTTCAAAATTCCTTAATGGCAACTTTTATAATGGAACATATTCCAGATGAAAAATTAAATTCAGGACTTTCTGCTTATTCACTATTCCTTCAGTTTTTTGTAATGATTGGCTTATTAACAGCTGGATTTATTAAACCTGAAAATGCTATTTTATTTTTAGCTTGTACAGGAATAATAGTATTTTTTGTTGGAGCAATTTCCGCAATAGTTAATAAAAAAACAAGTATTACCTTTGAAAACACCCCCAAGTATAAGTAAATTATTTAAAAATAGTATAGGAGAATATCGTTGAGAAAATTTGAAAATTTACCTAAACTTAATAAAGATGAAGTTTTACAAGTTATTGAGAGCTTTTTAAAAAAGAAGTCAATGAGCCTAAAAAATATGAAAGATGAAGAAGTATTAATCGTACTTTCTCTAGCTTCATTATGTATTTCAGAAAAAGTTATAACTGAACCAGAAGTTAATTTAGCCTTAATAGCATGGCTAAATAACCAAGGTTCTATGCTTCGGGTAGATCATATAGAATTAAGACGGACCTTAATAGATTTAAATTTTTGGCATCGAGATCCATTAAAAGCTTTATATCATCGCACAACTTTAGAACCCTATCATTTAGCCTTTTCATATCTACAAACTATACTCACAATTGATATTCATCACTACATAGAAAACTTTAAATTTTCTGAAGATCAACGGCGCTTTGAGAATATGAAAAAATTTGCTAATCAGTCAAAATAATATGAATTAAACTCTTATTATCATTAATCCTAAATATAAATGGCATGACACCTTAGGTGAATTCACAACTTGGGCAAGTATATCTACTTTGCCCCTATCTCTCCCAAAAAACCTCTCCACCACCACATCCCTTTCATCCAAACGATTTGAGCTTAAAATTTGAAACATCAAACCATCAATAAGATTTAAAACCATATCAGCACTTGGTTTTAACGCATGAGTTTCCAAACTAAAGACTAAATCAAAAAGTTCTCGAAGCAACCATTTTCTATACTCAATTGCCATGTGGTAGGCCTGAGAGTAAATCTGTTTAATTTCAAAAATGGCTTTAAGTAATAGATAGTACAGACTATTAAAATTGACATGTAAAACAATAATCTCTTTGAGTTTATCGCTTGAGGTTCGGTAACGGCTTGAGTAAATAATTGCCAGCACTTCTTCTTTCAGGCGGCTTTTTTGAAAATAGATGCACCTTTCAATAAGCTGCTCTTTTGAGTGAAAGTAGTTATAAAAAGTAGCTTTAGGAATTTTGGATTTTTTAGCAATCAGGTCTACGCCCGTATTGTGAAATCCATAGATATTAAACAGATCTATTGCGGTATGAATCACCAGTAATTTTTTGGAAGATGTTTCTAAAGTTGGCATAGTTTTACCGTTATAAATTCTTGTTGTTTCTAAATGAGATATAAAAGCCATTACCCTTTCTGGGAGAAAAAAAGGCACAGCAAAGCCGTAAAGACTGTGCTTGGCACATCTCAAGTTTTATTGTTGCTAAGTTTTTTGGTCGTGACGAATTAAAGCCTGAAAAGCTTATAGCTCATCAAACTGCTTTAAAGTGATTTAAGTTGTGTCGAGATAGATTTTGACAGTGACTGCCAATAATTTATGAATGTGAATAGCCAACTCCTTATTTGGAGTTCTGCCGAAACATTAGAAATTATGGTGGCAGAACGGAAGCGGGTTGACGGACTGGTTTCAACTCCAGCACACTCGAAAGTGTCCCACTCCCGTCCTACCGCTACGGGAGGGAACGAGGTGTGCACACAAAACTATTCCTCAGAAGAAATAATCCTGATGTGGTTGAAATAACGGTCCGTCAAAACCGACTGGCAATGTAGGCCAGCCCGCAAATGGTAATCTGCAATATTTAAGGTGTCAATGTGAAATTGGCTAGAAAATATTTAAT